>CAZCJS010000523.1:0-1524 GCA_964498775.1 uncultured Armatimonadia bacterium | reverse complement strand
AGGATACATCCAACGGCAATGAATACACAATGACAGGTGCTGCAGCCAGATCGGTGATGTTCCCCCGAAAAAGTGGACACGAAGATAAGCAAATCGTGTATAATACCACTCTCGGAGGGATATGATGAAAAAGACCAGACGAACCTACACAAGCGAATTCAAGCTCGAAGCCATTCGATTATCAGAAACGAGCGGCAAGAGTGATGCCCAGATTGAGCGCGACTTGGGCATCAGCACAGGCTGTCTCTCCCGCTGGAAACAGAAGTTCGCGGAGCATGGCGAGCACGCGTTTCCTGGCCGCGGGCGTCTGACTCCTGATCAAGAACGCGTTCGTCAATTGGAACATGAAGTCAGGCTCTTGCGTCAAGAACGGGACATTCTAAAAAAAGCAGTGACCATCTTCTCGCAGCCAAGAAAATGAGATTTCAGTTCATTGATGACCATCGGGATGAATTCCCGATCACACTTATGTGCAAGGCGCTGAATGTGTCGCCTAGCGGCTACTACGCTTGGCGACAACGGCCTCCCAGCACGCGGGAGATGGCAAACCAAAAGCTGTACGAGAAGATCGAGGCTGTGTATGAAGCAAACTACCAAGTCTACGGCAGCCCACGCATCTACCGTGAGCTGCGGAAGCAAAACGTGATCTGTAGTGAGAACCGGGTGGCCCGGCTGATGCGCCTGCGTGGCCTGAAAGCAAAGCAGAGCCGGCGCTTCAGGACCACAACAAAGCCCAATAAGGCGCATTCGGCAGCTCCGAACTTACTGCGACGCGACTTTGAAACCAGTCGCCCAAATCAGAAATGGCTGGCAGACATCACATACATTCCTACGCAGGAAGGCTGGCTCTACCTGGCCGCTGTCTTGGACTTGTACTCCCGGCGTATCGTCGGCTGGGCGATGTCAGACCGCATGACGAGCAACCTAACGCTAAATGCCCTGGAGATGGCCCTTCTCCTGCGTCGCCCAGATGCCGACTTCATCCATCACTCAGATCAGGGTAGCCAGTACACTGACCAGAAATATCAGATGTTGTTAAAGGACCACGGTATCCAAGCCAGCATGAACGGCGCTGGGACTTGGTACGACAATGCGCCGATGGAAAGCTTCTTCGGCACGTTGAAAAGTGAACTGGTGCATCATCGCGCCTATCAGGCTCGCAACGAGGCCAAAGTGGACGTGTTCTACTACATTGAGTCGTTCTACAATCGGCGTCGCCTCCACTCTGCGCTGGACTATCTCAGCCCGGATGAGTATGAGCAGCTTTTCTATCAACAACAAGAGGTGACCTCTGCTTAACTTCCTGTCCACCAAATCGGGGGAACCCCACATTCCCCGATGAGCCAATAGCGGAAATCACGCCCCTGATACACCTGATATGCAGCGTACAGTCCATAGCCGAGCCAGGCGAGAGGAGCGCATAACAGCAGCAATACCATAAGCAGTGTGAGCAACAGCGCAAACGGCATCAGCAGAAACCCGATGAGCACTGCCGAAAGCATTCCGCTCAAGGTCCACGCAATC
>CAZCJS010000522.1:0-1540 GCA_964498775.1 uncultured Armatimonadia bacterium | reverse complement strand
AACTTGCTGATGTCATTTGGTAGGTTTATAGAATCATAGGAGTGCCCCTTTGGGCATGCAGACCATGCCAATTGATTTACATCGCAATAAGAAGTTGCCTCGAAACGTCTGCGCAAATTATTCCACAATTCAAAATTGACCAACGCGGGCTTCGCCCGCAACCCAAGAGGTCAGAAGTCAGAGGTCAGGAACTTCTCCGGCGACTTGATCATAGCCCCTAACATCCGACCAATTTCCTCACACTCAGCAGTCATCTCAGCATGTTCAGCGTCAGTGATGTAGCCGCAATCGCGGGCCATATCCAATGACGTGTCCGTCTCGCCATTTTCACCGTCAGCATCCGTCAGCTTGCTTGCGAAGTGTACCTCGTATTGGCGCTTGGCCCACGTTTCGCGCACACTGCAGCACGGTGAGCGGGATCAGCGACGCAGTTGTCCGGTTGGCGCAGCCCCCATCGGGGATCTTGTCAAAACGCCACCAACCCGTATGATGGACGTGTGGTTGTTCGGCAACCCGTTCACCAATACAGGAAGGTGGCGTATGAAACAGCTTATAGCGCGGTTCGGGAAGGCGGTCAAGGGTGTGCTCACGGGCTTTGACCGGATTGTGTTCAAAGGAACGATCCTGCCTCTGGCCCATGAAGACGGGGCGATGGGCTTTCTTGGTTGGCGTGGCGTGCTCAATCGCGACTACAAGAAGTGGATGCAGGCACAGACCGACGCGTTGGTCAAGGCGGTGGACCGCGCCGTCCAGGAGCAAACCGGCAAGCCCATCACCCCTCTGTCCACATGGCGTTATGACAAGGAGCAACTGGCCCGCAAGCGACAGGAACAGACCGGCATCGATGACGGGCTTATCGGCGCATGGTCCTGCCTGGAATCCTGCTGGTCGTATCGCGCCCACTATTGCGCCGAGAAAGGCTATCCCCAACTGCGGCGCTACACGACTCAGTGCAAGCATCTGTATCTGTACCTGGATCACAAACGGTACGGCTGGATGAACGTGCGGCTGCAGACCTGGTTTCCGTACCATGTCCAGATCGCCCTCAACGGGCGCGAATGGTTGCGGCGCAGACTGCAAGCGCGCGGCGTGGACTTCCTGCGCCAAGGCAATAAGTTCCTTCACATCGAGGACTACGCCTTGGCCCAACGGTGCCTGCGTGAACAACTCGACCGGCAATGGCCGCATCTTCTCAACAGCTTTCTGCCGCTGGCCTTCCCCACCATGAGTCAAACCCTCGGCCCTCATCTGTCCTACTACTGGACGCTGTGGCAAAGCGAATGGGCCACCGACCTGATTATGGATGCGCCCGCCGAGTTGACATCCACCATGGCCTCGCTCCTGCGGCACGCCTGGATCACCGGCCACAGCGCCAATGTGCTTCGCTATCTCGGCCGGCCCCTGACGGCGGCGGGCAAACCGCACGGCCATTGCCACAACGAGGTCATGTCGCGCGTGCTGGATTTTCACGATGGGCTGCGGGTCCGTCATTGGGTCGACCACAACAGCGTCAAGGTCTACAACGAGCAGAACGTGCTGC
>CAZCJS010000521.1:0-1542 GCA_964498775.1 uncultured Armatimonadia bacterium | reverse complement strand
GATGCGCTGGATGTCATAGAGGCGGAATTGAGACAGACGGCCGAGATAGTGTATCTGGCGGAATTCTTGCGGCGCGTGGATGACGGCTATGCGGGCCGGCAGATTGATCCCCACTAAAGTCGTAGAGCCATCTGGAGATTGCCGATGAGTGACCGTGCGGAGGTTGTTTTCGTCGCCGGGGAGCCGTCGGGTGATCTGCATGCGGGCTTGCTTGCGGAAGAGATGGCGGCTTCGGCGGAGATATCCATACAGGCTGTGGGTGGGGCTCGGCTGGCTGCTGCGGGTGCAGAGATGCTCATCGACTCGAGTGACTGGGGAGTGATGGGACTGCCGGCGGCACTGCGGCAGGCTCCGGTTTGCTGGCTGGCGTTGCGGCGGGTCCGGAAGTTGCTGGTGGCTGAGGGGCCCGCGCTGTTGGTTCTAGTAGATTTTGGCGCGGGCAACATGCACCTGCTCAGGAAACTGGGGCTGCGGCGGCCGAGGTGCTTTTACTATTTCCCGCCGGGCTCGTGGAGTAGGGAACGGCGTGACTACAGTGAGTTGGCGCGGCTGACTGACTGTGTGGCGACGCCATTCCCGTGGTCGGAGAAGTTGCTGCGGGCCCAGGGGGTCAACGCGCATTTCGTTGGTCACCCGGTGATAGACCGGGTGCAGGCTTTAGATGATGCCTCGTCAGTGCGACGGGAGCTAGGGGTGCCTGAGGGAGCGCGGTGCCTGGGATTGCTGCCGGGCTCGCGAGCGGTGGAGCGCAGACTGCTGGGGCCGGAGATGATTGGTGCGGCGGCGAAACTGATGCAACGGATGCCCGACCTCTACGTTCTGTTCTCCCCGCCGCCCTCGTCAGCCGGAGGCGATGATCGGCACATTGATCTGGAGCAACTGGGGGAGCGTGTGAGTGTGGTGGCTGACAGCATCCGCTTGATGCAGGCCTCAGACCTGGTCATTACTGCATTTGGGACGGCGACATTGGAGGCGGCAGCAGCACTGTGTCCAATGATCGGCGTGTATCGTGGAACCTGGGCCATGTGGCTGCAGTTCCGCCTGATGAAGATGCGCACGGATATCTACGCGATGCCGAACATCATTGCAGGCGAGAGAATCGTACCTGAATTCATTCAGCCGGATGAGACGAGCGCAGAGCGGCTGGCGGCGGTTGCCGGTGATTTGCTGGATGATGAGGGGGCACGGCTGGCGATGAAAGGGCGTTTGCGAGGTGTCAGGGAATTGCTAGGGCCTCCAGGCGCAACGCAACGTGCGGCAGCGCTAGCGCTGATGACGATGGCGGGATCAGGGTAGTGAGCAGCTCCAGATGATTGTGCCCATATATAATAAGATGAGTTCACCAGGCCGGTGCGGGTGTGGTTACGGTCGGTGATGGAGAAAACCAGTTGAGACTACTGAAACATTCTTCGTTGTGGAAACTGAGGGAGTTTGGGAGCGCGATCAGGGTGGTGTTCGTGGCTGCGCTGCTCTCCATGGGTTTGACGGCGTGGCTGGAGATCGTAGCGGTCTGGAAAACCGCAGATGTGTTCAATCCTCTGT
>CAZCJS010000520.1:0-1584 GCA_964498775.1 uncultured Armatimonadia bacterium | reverse complement strand
CCTGGTAGTATGGGATTACCGTCTCGTCGTAGTCCTGAACGTACATCTGCACCGCCGTCGCCATCTGTTTGGCGTTGTTGAGACAGCTTGTCTGCCGGGCCTTCTCGCGGGCTCTGGCGAAGACCGGAAACAGTATCGCCGCCAGAATCGCGATAATCGCGATGACCACGAGCAACTCGATGAGCGTGAAGCCGCGTTTCATCTCTGCACCTCCTGAGATATGATAATTCGGTCACAGCGGATCATGTACTGCACTCGTCATCGCACAGACGTCAAAGCTGTCCGCGCAACAGCATCGCTGCGCCGCCCACATCTTGGCGTCCCGGTCCGGCTAGCGCATGGAAAGGTACCAGTCGGGAACCTCGGGCCAGACCTTGGAGTAAACCGTGCTCTTGGCGAGCCACTTGGCATGGCCGTCACAGAAGCTGTAGTTGGCCCCCTCGTTGTGACGATCCCAGGACATGCGGTCGTCCTCAACGCCCGGTGGCTCAATGTATGGCCAGCCTTTGCCCTCGCCGAACACGAAACACTCTGCCGGATAGGTGATCTCCGCCAGCGTGTAGGCCGAAGGCGGAGAAGGCCGCCAGTCGCCCAGGTAGTAGCAGTTATAACCGTAAGCGATCTGGTTACTGTTATCATGGCCGCCGCTGGGGCATTTCCACACCTGCGTGTTCTTGATGTAGGGATCAATGATGTCATGGACACGGAGGATCCACTCACCGTCGACTTTGCGCGAGT
The DNA here is from genome assembly GCA_964498775.1 of uncultured Armatimonadia bacterium. Classification (GTDB taxonomy): domain Bacteria; phylum Armatimonadota; class Zipacnadia; order Zipacnadales; family UBA11051; genus UBA11051. Next base: position 846 of record CAZCJS010000520.1, on the reverse strand, counting down.
ATGGCGGGATTCTCTCGTCGTAATCCTGTACGTACATGTGCCAGCCAAGCGCGATCTGCTTCTGATTCGACAGACAACTGCTCTGCCTTGCCTTCTCCCGCGCTCTGGCGAAGACGGGGAACAGTATCGCCGCTAGGATCGCGATAATGGCGATGACCACGAGTAGTTCGATCAGCGTAAAGCCACGTTTCATACTCTCTTTCTCCTATACAGCATGATTTGTGGGTACTGTTGCACGACAAATGCTCGTCCCCGATACGGCCGACAGACCGTTGCGAGGCTAGCGGTTGCAGATGCAGTTAGGAGCCGGGCGACTGGCCTCGTGCCCCTTAACTCGCTGCCACAGGTAGTCGCGGTGAATAAAGTCCGACCAGTGGTGCCACTTGGCATGGCCGTCCACAAAAGCTAGATTGCCGCCGTCGTTATGCTGCTGCTCTGCGAGATTCAGATGCATGCTTTCCTTCCAGTTGTCAGGAGAATTGCCACAGTAATCTCGCGGCGCGTAGAAGTAGGCCCCATAGCTCTCCCCAATGCAGAGTGTCTCGGCGGGCTTCTCCACGTCACCCAGCTTGCGGGTAGCACCTGGGCCGCCGGAACTGCCGTCGCCCAGGTTGTATTGATTGTAGCCGTAGCTGATCGTCCGCAGGCGGCTGGGACAGACCATCACCTGCTCGTTGACGAAGTATGGCCACAGCATCTGATACCACCACTCGGTGCCCCTGTCGGCGAACAGGTTACCGCTGGTGGAGGCGCGGTTGTAGGGGTTGCGCACCAGCGGCATCGTTTCGTCGTAGTCCTGAACGTACATCGCGAAGGACAGCGCCAACTGCTTCATGTTATTGAGAC
>CAZCJS010000519.1:0-1602 GCA_964498775.1 uncultured Armatimonadia bacterium | reverse complement strand
AACTGGAGGCTCAACATGACCAAGCTAGCTTTGTACGGCGGCACACCTGTTCGCACCGACGGCACTAACGCGCACTGGCCCCCATGGGACGAACGCGAGAAGCAGGCCCTCGCCGACGTCATTGATTCAGGCACCGGCCAGTACGGCGTTGGCGAACACGGCGTCAAACTCGAGCAGGAACTCGCCGATTGGATGGGCTGCAAGTATGCCCGTTGCACCATCAACGGAACCGAGACGATGGTGATGGCTCTCAAAGCGGGCGGCATCGGACCCGGTGACGAGGTCATCATACCCGCTATGACCTTCATCGCCTGCCCGCTTGCCGTATGGCTCACCCAGGCCGTCCCGGTACTCGCCGATGTCTGTCCACACAACCTCGCTCTTGACCCTCGGGATGTCGAGGCGAATATCACCGACAACACCAAGGCCATCATGGCCGTCAGCCTTGCCGGGGTTCCCTGCGACATGGATGCCATGCTGGACATCTGCGAGAGGCACAACCTCTTCCTGCTCGAAGATGTCGCCCAGGCTCAAGGCTCCGAATGGGGAGGCAAGAAACTCGGCACAATCGGCGACATCGGTTCGCTCAGTTTCCATGGCGCTAAGACTATGACCTCAGGCGACGGCGGCGCTATTGTAACTGACAACAAGGAGCTCGCCGATTTCTGCCAGTCCTACCGGCAGTTTGGCGGGCCCTTCGAGGGCAGTGAGCACGACTCTACGGTTGTCGGCGGCAACTACCGCATGACCGAATTCGCCGCCGCCGTCGCCCGCGTCGGCCTCACCAAGGTTAATGACCTCATTGACAAGCGCAACGAGAGCGCCCGCATTCTCGATGAGATGCTCGCTGACGTACCCATGGTCACGCCGCTCCAGTTCCCCGAGCAGGTTACCCGGCGCAGCTATCTCGCCTACACCATGCACTACAACCAGGAAGCCGCTGACGGTATCCACCGCGACATTTTCCTCAAAGCTACTGCCGCAGAAGGTGTCCGCATCGGCGGAATCTACAATACTACCATCAACCACCTGCCACCGCTGGCCGGCCCACTTCGCGAGCGCGACAGAGCCCGTATCATCGGCCGCCACATTGACTATCCCGCCCTGACATTCCCGCAGGCTGACGACATCATTCGCAACACTCTCATGAGTGTCCACCAGAGCTGGCTGCTGAGTGACGAGCAGACAGTTCGCGATCTGGGCACCGCCATGCAGAAGGTGGCTCGAAATATCGGCGACCTGCGCGACGAGGTCATCTAGCGCCGCTGGCGGTTACACGCCGCCTCGTTCACCGCTCTCGCCGTCCGGCTGGCCTGCAAACGTCGCCACACTGCAACACGACGCCATAAAGGGAACGGTCTACGATCGACCACTCGATGCAGGCCATAGCATATGACGCAGCACACGACTTATGGGACGAAACGCGCGGCTTGCGCCCCCATGCCGCGCTATCCGTCAAAGGATGGGTGGCTCGGCCTGAGCTTCGCGTCGTTTGCGAAGCGCAGCTGGCAATTGAGCAAGCATAGCTTGCTCAATTGCCAGCTTCCACTGTAGTTATGCAGAATTCGGGCAATTCCAATTGGATCGAGACGGATGGCGTCT
>CAZCJS010000518.1:0-1614 GCA_964498775.1 uncultured Armatimonadia bacterium | reverse complement strand
AGTTGCTCCAGGCCATGTTTGGTGCGGGTTGCTTCTGGAGTGTGGAAGCAGCCTTACGCCGCGTCCGGGGCGTAATTGACACTGAAGTTGGTTACAGTGGGGGAGAGGTGCCCAGCCCCACATACCGGCAGGTGTGCGCAGGCGGTACCGGCCATGCCGAGGTCGTACTTGCCACCTATGATCCAGCCCAAGTCACCTATGGAGAGCTCCTCGACACATTCTGGAGCATTCATGACCCCACTCAGCATCACCGGCAGGGACCCGATGTCGGTGCCCAGTATCGCTCGGTCGTCTTCTACTTCGATGAATCTCAGAGAGAAGCCGCGGAGCAAGGTCGGGACAGCCTACAGCAATCGGGCAGATACGAAGCTGACATAGTGACTGAAATTGCGCCGGCCTCAACCTTCTGGCCGGCTGAGCAATACCATCAATGCTACCTGGACAAGCGCAACAATTGAGCGCTGCCGGCATGACGCCTGGTGAGCCTCCACCAAACGGCTGACATAGCCTGTGGAGATACACAGAGAAGCGGACGGCACCCCTTCAGCCCGCAAGCGGCACAAGTCTGCGCTCATCTACACGCTGCTCCAGACCTGACTACATTTCCGGCTACTGCCCGCGTCATGTCTCCCAAGCTACGGCGTATTACTCCGGTATTCTCAGCAAGCGGGCGTTGATGGCAACGATCACGGTACTCAAGGACATGATGATTGCCCCTACAGCGGGGACCAGGATAATACCATAGCCGGCCAGAACACCGGCCGCGAGGGGAATAGCGAAGGCATTGTACCCGGTGGCCCATACCAGATTTTGCACCATCTTGCCCCATGTGGCGCGCGATAGACCCACCAGTTCGACGACATCGCGCGGATCGTTTTCCACCAGGACCACGTCAGCCGACTCAATGGCTACCTGAGTGCCGGCGCCGATGGCTATTCCTACATCCGCCTGTGTCAGCGCAGGCGCATCATTGATCCCATCGCCAACCATGCCTACGATCAGGCCGCGCTGCTGGATCTGTCTAATTCGCGCAGCTTTCTCGTCGGGTAGTACCTGCGCGAAATAGTCGGCCAATCCCAACTCATCGGCAACCCAGCGGGCCACATCTTCATTATCTCCGGTCAACATCATCGGCTGGATACCGGCACTCTTCAGAGCATTGATCGCCTCCCGCGACTCCTCGCGGATGATATCGGCCAGAGCAATTGCCCCTAGAACCTGGTCACCTTCCAACACATAAACCAATGTCCGGCCGCTCCCAGACACGCTCGCGTCTATCTGCGGTGGCAAGGCGATCCCATTTTCGTACAGATAGCCCGGGCTGACCACGAATATCTCCCGCCCCGCCACTGTGGCCTTGGCGCCCTTGCCGGTAATGGCCTGGAAGTTGCCGGCTACGGGCAACTCGAGGTCATACTCATCGGCTTGCCGGATGATACCACGGGCGATGGGGTGTTCGGAATGGTATTCCACCGACGCAGCTAAGCGCAACAGTTCCTCTTCGGCGATATCCCCCGACGTTGCCAGTTCAACTACGCCGAATCGTCCCTCGGTGAGTGTGCCAGTCTTATCAAACACTACTGCCTGCAGGCTGCGGGCGCGCTCGAAGGCCGT
>CAZCJS010000517.1:0-1626 GCA_964498775.1 uncultured Armatimonadia bacterium | reverse complement strand
AGGGCCTCGCTGCGGCCCTTGATGCGGTCGCCGAAATCCAGGTAGTACTCGAACGGTACCGTCTGCAAGGCGATGTCGCCCAGGCGCACTACGTTCATCTCTATCGGAAAGCTCTCCAGCGGCGTGTGATAGCGATCCACCGCCCGCTGGCACCAGGCCAGCCGCGAGCGCAGGGAAGTGTAAGTGGCATTGAGGCGGTCCTCCTCGGGGATGTCCGCGAGCTCCTCGTTGAGTTTCGCCATGTCCGCCTGGAGAGTCGCATACTCCTCATCAGTGACATCCCAGTGGGGCAGTTCCAGCCGGCGCTGCACGTGGTTGAGTGTGGCCTCGTCATGGAGTTCCTTGCGCACGGCCGGTTCCGCGTCACCGACTGCATCGGCCAGGCGGCGGGCGATGTCGAGGCGCAAGGCGATGTTGCGCTGCTTGTTGCGGCCCTCGCCGTACTTGAGCTGCAACATGCGCTCCTCCGCCCGCGCCTGGATGAGCCGGTGCGGAGTTTGATCTCCGGCTGCCGAGCACTGCGGCAGGATGAACAGATCCTCGCCATAGCGGCTGCGAATCTCCTGGCGGGTTTCGTGCCAGTAGTCGGCTGAGACGTAGTCCTGACCACCTTCGCTGGCCTGTGACGGGCTGGCGACGTTGACCACCATGCCCGTGAGGCGCCCGTCGAGGTCGTAGGTGAACAGCAGGTTGACGCCATGATCCACATGGCCCTCGATGTGCGAAAAGTCCGGCGCGCTGGTGTCGCCATACATGACCGCGCGGTCATCGAAGTAGCGCACCCGCCGATTCTCGCCCACCACCGCGTAGGAATAGCCCCAGCCTACGGAGCCTGCACGACGGTTCTCCCAGGCCTCGCAGGCGGCGGCAACGACGGCCTCAACCACCACCTCGTGATACTCGGTGGTGCTCATGTAGTCGGGGTAGCGGGCGCGAATATCTTCCAGGTACTCCTTTTCCTTCTGCAGGCCGTTCTTGCCGCCGTGAAACGGCGCAGTATGCGTATGGGTGGCACCGGCAATCAGCTTGAGCGGGTCGAAGTCCGGCAGTCGCTCCGCCAGTGCCTCGCGGCTCGCTTCCAGCACCTCCGCATCCACCGCACAGCTATCCATCGAGACGAAGATGACCTGCTCTCCGCCGCTCTCGAGTGCAAGTGCGGTAAGGGTCAGCGGATCGTTGACCTGCGTGGCGATTCTGAGGTTGAAAAGTCCTCTCAGGGATATTGGTCGAGAGGGAGTGATGTCGCGACCGGCCCAGCCTATGGCAATCTTATTGTTCATCTCGGACTCCTTGGAAATGTGTTGTGGTATAAACCCGTCGCTTCATGCCCGTGCAGGGGCACTCAGCCGTCGGGCCGTCGGGGAGATGGTTCGCGGTTCGGGGGCGTTGTTCCTGCCGGTAGCAGCTATGAGCAGCGGCGATGGCGGCAAACTGGCTCCGATGGCCGGCGGAAAGCGGGCCTCCGGACAAGATGCCAAAATGGAATGAGGCGAACGGACTCGGGCGCCGCCGCCTCAACCTTTATCCTGTAGCGCAGGCTTCCACTGTAGTTATGCAGATTTTTTCGATCTTTGGCAAGATACAAGGGGGCACATGGCGAACATAGCCTCAAATACACCACTATTC
>CAZCJS010000516.1:0-1635 GCA_964498775.1 uncultured Armatimonadia bacterium | reverse complement strand
CGATCAGCGCCTGCACCCGCGCCCGCGACAGCCCCTCGAACTCCGGGCGCTGCTTGAGCTTAAGCGTGACGGCGATATCGGCGCGCTCGCCGGCCGTGCCGCTGTACTCGAACCCGTACCACTCGTCCATGCAAGTTATATTCTACTGGCTCGTCGGTCGGCGGGGCTCAGAACGCCGCAATCAACCTGCGGCCGGCAGAAGCGACGGGCACGACCTAGCCTCCGCTAAACGGGGATTATCGAGGTCCTTACACATTCGACATCAGCGGCCGCACTGTAAAGGAGCGGATGCCGTGCTACACTGACGGCACAGAGCCGATGGGAGGCTGGGAATGCGGTCACTGGTCATGGCGGTTTCAGTTCTGCTAATGTGCGTCTGGGTCTTTTGTGCAGGCTGCAGCAGCGATGGTACTGCTGCCCCGGATTCGCCTGAGAATGACGGCGATGGTATAGAAGACCCCAATGGAATCTACATGGGGATTGGTGGTGGGCTGGCATTTGGAAAAGTGGAGCCACACATCAACTTCGTCAAACCGTTCAAACTCGGCGTCCAGTACTTCATCGGGCTCACAGAACCCGGGTCGCAGGAGCTGCTTGTCTCGGCGTACTACGCGTGGGGGGTGCCGCCCAGCGAAGTGCACGAGGGCGACATCTGGTTCCTCCGAATGCCAGTCGGCTTGTATGACTGCGTGCTGTTCGTATTCGACGATCCCTCCAAGCCAGAAGAGCCAATCATAGTGTTTCGGGGCGCGTCCCCGATTGAGGTGTCAGTCCTCGATCCTCATCCCAGCGAGTCGTATGGGTTTAGGCCACTTGGCGACGGCCCCTTGGGCTCAGTTACTCTGAACCTGACTGTACTCGGCGATTTGGCGGAAGGACAGAGCGGCTCTGCGTTCTGGGGTCTGATACCCGTTGGCGAAGAGGAATCCCCGCCCTGGTTTAACTGGCACGCGGGCTTGGCCGACCTAGTATGGAACAGGGACAACCAAGATGATCCGCAACACTCGAACTTCGCAGACATCCCCGCTGGATCGTACTACTTCGGGCTGTACCAAGTCACCGAAAGCATGTACTACCCCCCGGAAGAGGTCTACGTCTACGGCGAGACATCGCAGCCCATTGTGCTCGTAGAAGCGGAACAGAGTGCTTCAGCTGATCTGACGGTAGACATCGCGAACCCCGTTGTCCGCACGTTCCCATCCTCAGACTGAGCACTCGCAGCGCGAGTAGGTGCGCGCCCGTGGCAGCCGGTAAGCGGGAGTTATCTCCCGTTGTACTTCAGATCCATCCGGACGCCACTTGCGTCCAACATGAACGCTCCGATGATCCACCAGTCCTTGCCCTCGTGCCGGATGTGCCACCAGGCAATGGCCCTGGGGGAGCGTTGCCTCACCTCGACCTCCGTGCCGTCTGGTAGTAAGGTGCCTGATCCTGCCTTCAGCTCTTCCTTGAACTTGGCTGGGTTGTTCTCCACAAGCTCATACATCCGGTCGTACGCGTCAACCTCCATGGTCTTCATCGCAAGCGCATGCCCCGGATATCCCGGCACGACTTCATCGAAGTTGGATGTGTCAATCGTGGCGATCCGCTTCGTCGGCGCAGCGGTGCTTGCTTCGGTCTTGCTCCGCTCATCTG
>CAZCJS010000515.1:0-1641 GCA_964498775.1 uncultured Armatimonadia bacterium | reverse complement strand
GCTCTTTACCAGCGCCTCATCAGCCATCTGCTGCTCCGAAAGCATCAGCATTACTACCGCATCTTCCATCCTCAACGCCTCGATCAACCCCACGATCGTCTTGGTCCGCGGCTTCTCCAGCTCTATGTCTTCGATGACCGTCATCTGACCACGTCGCGCTGCATCCGATAGCGCGCAGAACAGCGCCTTGCGCCGCATCTTCCTCGGCATCTTCTTCCCGCCGTCCCGGAACTTGGGCGCATGTGCCTTCCCCCCGCCTACGAATACCGGCGCTCCCTTGTCCCCGTGACGCGCTCTGCCAGTGCCCTTCTGACGCCATATCTTAGCACCCGTAGTCACGACTTCAGCCCGCCGCTTGGCATTACCCGCGTGTCGCTTGCGACCACTGTCGGCAGCCACTACCGCCTGATGAACCAGATCCTCGTTCAGCGGGACACCGAATATCTCCTCGCTAAGCTCAACCTGGCCAACCTTCTCACCATCTATGTTACATATCGCCAACTGCGGCATGACAACTCTTTCCCTTCGTAGCCGGCTCAACTGCTCTCGATGGCCACTACCGACCCGTTCGCACCCGGCACTGCCCCTTTGATGACAAGTACGTGACTCTCGGTATCAATGTCCACAACCTCTAGATTCTTCACCTTGCAGGTCTTGCCACCCATGCGGCCCGGCATTCCCTGGCCCGGGAACACTCTCGCCGCATCCGTCGCGCCCGCCGACATCGGTGCCCGGTGCACTTTCGAACCGTGACTGGCTGGCCCGCCGTGGAAGCCGTGCCGTTTCATGACCCCTGCAAAGCCCTTGCCCTTCGTCACACCCGTCACGCTTACTGTCTGGCCCACCGCGAAAACTGCGACCGTGACCTCATCGCCTGAAGCGTACTCGCTCTCGGCACCCACGCGGAACTCGCGCAAATGCTTCTTCGGCGTCATCCCACGACTCTCGAAATGACCACTCAACGGCGCGTTGGTCCGGCTCCGCTTACGCTCACCATAGCCCAACTGCACCGCCTCGTAGCCGTCGCTTTCCGTCGTCTTCCGCTGCACGACTACGCACGGCCCGGCCTGTACCACCGTCACCGCAACGGCCTGTCCGTTCTCATCGTAGATGCGCGTCATCCCCACTTTTGTACCCAACATTGCTGCCGGCATTCGCCTTCACACCTATCCCGCTGCATCCAGCCATCGGCATATCACAATCGCCAATGGCCACCAGTGTTTAGCCACTAGAAGTCTTGATCGCTATGTCCACACCACCGGGCAAATCCAGTTTCATCAGCGCGTCAACGGTCCGTTGAGTCGAATCCAGAATGTCAATCAGCCGCTTGTGGATGCGCATCTCAAAGTGCTCTACCGTCCGTGCGCTCCGTCCCAGAGCTGTCGGTTTCACCACGCAACGGATACTGCGCTCGGTAGGCAACGGAATCGGGCCTGCTATCCGAGCCCCACTCCGTTCCGCCGTCTCTACGATCTTCTGCACCGAGCGGTCCAGGATCTCGTGGTCAAACGCCTTCAGCTTGATCCGAATGCTGTTCATGCCTGCCATACTCTTGCGCTCCCCGGTCTCGGCGCGTGCCCATGCTCCGGCACGCCGCCGGCCAGACGATTGCACTACCTATTCGATGACCTTCGTCACCAC
>CAZCJS010000514.1:0-1661 GCA_964498775.1 uncultured Armatimonadia bacterium | reverse complement strand
TGAGCATATTTGCGCCGGCCGCCTGGATCAAGTCGAGGTACAGCTTCCATTCATCCAAGGTCCAAGTGTCGGCGGTCAAATGCGTGAGCTTCCAGTCTATCGGGTGCAGGTACATGCAGCGGTACTTGAACGGAGTCTGCTCGGCGGCGAAATCCAGCACCATATTGTGATGGGTTTTCTTCTCATTTTCGCCGATGATGCGGAACCCGAATCTGGAATAGAGCGTTAGTGCCCGATGATTCGGCTTGTCCACACATAACCACAGCCCGGGCTTGCCATTGCAGCGCGCCTCGGCCACCAGCGCGGTCATGAGTACCGGCCCCAGCCCCTGGTCGTGGTACGTATCAATGATGCCACAGCCGACATGCGGGAATTCGTAGTCCGGCTTGTGGTCATAATAGAAGTACCCGACCAGCGGCCCGTCTGCGGTCTCGGCCATCGCTCCGAGTCGCACGGTGTCGGTCATATCGGAGGTCTCCACGATCATGCGGGCATGTTCGTCATCGAACGGGTGCGGGCAGAAATAGCGTCGCGTCAACTCGCCAAGACCTTCGAAGTAGCCCAGGACGCGGTCGTAGTCATCCCGCCGGAGGTGCCTGACTACCACCTTCCGCCCATCCCTCAAAGTATATTCAGTGGGTTGCATTCCGCCAATCAACCTCCTGCTATCTGGTAATCATTCCGGCGCAGGTGTGGTAGCACCACGTTCCGGCCATCGTGTAGAGTATATTTAGTAGGTTCCATTTCCCCGACCTGCCGACATCTCATCAGTGGCCCGGTAAAGGGAGTAGTTGCAATGCCAGTTTGAGGTCGGCGCCGCAGCGATGCTCACAGTGCCTGTCACCGCGACAGGAGCAGGTAGATGGCGCCGCAGCCGACCGCGCCGAACAGCCCCACCAGCCGCAGAACCGTGAAGCGGCAGCCGGAGCGGGGGATGCCAGTGGGAAGACGCCGTCCGGAGCCGCCGGTGAATTCCGTGGTCGAGCGGGAGGTCATGTTCACACTGAGGCGGCGCTCGCCGTCGTCTGCGCTGACCTCGACCTGGAGGACGGCCTGGCTGCCAGCGAGTTCCTGCAGTACTTCGGGGAGACTAGAGCCGGTTGCGTCCGCGCGGGTCTGGAGCAGCTTGACGAGTTGGGCAGCGAGTGCCCCGGCCGCGTCACGGGCCTGAGACGGAAGCTTCGCGGCCAAGGCGCCTTCGAGTACGGCCTCGACATTTTGCGCGGAGACCCCGCCAAATGCCCCGCTCAGTGCCTCATCGAGGTCGAGATTGATGGTGCCGACCGGTAACTGCTCGGCGAGACTCAACAGCTCGGCTGGCGGCTCGGACCGGGCCTCGGTGACGCGCTGTTCGGAGCACCGCTCGATGGTGGTGGTCGTGGCAGCAGCGGCTCTCAGGTCGGCTCCACAACGGGCACAGAAGCGGTCATAGCGCCCAACCGTGGCCCCGCATCTCGGGCAATGCTCCGTCTCTGCGTTCATCGCAAAACCCCACAACCAGCGGTCAAAGCCGTGTGTTCCAGCTGCACCGCCTGTACCTGTGTGACCTGCTCTGAGGGCATTGTCATACAACACCCGAGTGAGTAAATTCCCTGCTACCTGGCGACAGCGCGCCTGGATCGAGATACGCCCGCATATGCCTAATAATCCCCAGTCGGGGA
>CAZCJS010000513.1:0-1666 GCA_964498775.1 uncultured Armatimonadia bacterium | reverse complement strand
CCCCGGGGCGATCATGCCGGTGCTGTGGAACAACTGTATACCCATTTTCGCCGACAGCTACGAAGACAATTTCAACATGGACCCCGCAACCATTGAGGCCCTCATCACCGACCAGACCAAGGCCATCGTCTGCGGCCACATCGCCGGACATCCCTGCGACATGGACGTCATCATGAGCATCGCTCGCGGCCATGACCTCTACGTCATCGAAGATTGCGCCCAGGCCCACTACGCCCGCTACAAGGGTAAGCTCGTCGGCTCCATCGGCGATCTCGGATGTTTCAGCCTCATGTCCGGCAAGCATACCACCTCCGCCGGCCAGGGTGGAATGGTGATCACCGACGACGAGGAACTCTACTGGAACGCCAAGCGCTTCGCCGACCGCGGCAAACCCTTCAACACCGACGAGCCCAGCAACCTTTTCCTCGGCATCAACTACCGGGTCACCGAAATCGCTGCGGCAATGGGCCGCGTGCAACTGCAGAAAATGGCCGGTATCACCAAAGCGCGCCAGGACTATGTAGCGGCCTTCGAAGCCGCTCTCGCACAACATGATGTCATCTGCTGCGAGCCCAGCCCTGTCGTTGCAGGCGGCACTTCCGCCTATTGGTTCGGCACACTCCTCTTCCATGCCGACAAATCCACCATGACCATGGCTGAATATGGCGCAGCTGTCGGCGCTGAAGGCGTGCCCGTCGGCGGCAATTATGAGGGTGCTCTCGTTCCGACCAAGCAATGGATCAACAACAAGCAGACCTACGGCCAGACCGGAGAGCCCTGGACGTCCCCGCACTGGCACGGCGACATCGAGGCGCTCGACTATGCCAACAGCGTACCCGCTGCTGAGAAATGCGTCAGCCGGCTCATGCGCTACGGCGTCCACGAGTGCCAGGGTGAGCAGGAAGCCAAGGACATGGCTGCTGCCATAGCCAAAGTTGATGCACAGGTCCGCAGGTAATCAGCTCCACCCGAACACGCGTCCGTTATCATCACAATACGCGACCCGCATCTTGAGAGGTCATCACAATGGCTACCTATTGTTGTGCCCATCGGGGCGCTCCGAATACCCATCCTGAAAATACCATCCCGTCTTTCCTGGAAGCTGTCAGCCTCGGCGTGGACATGATCGAATTCGATGTGCGTCAGACCGCCGACGGTCATCTGGTGCTCATGCACGACAAGACGGTGGATCGTACCACGGATGGCGCAGGCTCCGTCGAACAGTTGACACTGGCCGAAATCAAAACCTTCGATGCCGGCTCCTGGAAAGATGCCAAGTTCGCCGGCACGCAGGTCCCGACATTCGCTGAAGCGCTTGACGTCATGCCTCCCGAAATCCTCATTAACATCGAATTGAAGGCCGGGGAGGACATCGTGGATCTGGTCGTCGCCGAGATAATGAAACGCGGCATAACCGAGCAAAGCCTGCTGGCCGCTCGCAACGATCAGGCCGACCGTGCCCGAGCGCTGTTCCCCGACATTGGCATCATCAATTTCTCGCGCCAGGACTCCGGCGACGAGTACGTTGATAACACTATCGCTACCGGCGCTGAGTATATCCAGTTGGGGCGCGGCTACACCACTGAAGAACTCGTCGCCCGCTGCCATGATAGCGGCATCATCGTCAACGTCTTCAAGTCTGACGAACCCGACGATCAGCGCCTGC
>CAZCJS010000512.1:0-1679 GCA_964498775.1 uncultured Armatimonadia bacterium | reverse complement strand
GACGTGCGCGAATATCAGAAACGCGCTGCATGGGGTGGATATCGCCTCCAGGGATGTGCGGCTTGATGAATGCGATATCAGGTACTCGGAATATGATGGGATACGCTGCACCGGTGACGGGGCGCCAGTCGTCTACAAGACCTGGAGCGTACAGAATGGGCGCTACGGCGTGTATGTCGCCGACAGTGCAGAGCCCAACTTCGGGAATCTGGCGAATCCCGACAGCAGCGACGACGGCTTGAACCATATTCATGATAATGGCTCGTACCAGGCTTACAACGCAAGCCCCAACGACATATACATGCAGAACAACTACTGGAACACCGCGGATCTGGAGGTAGTGCTTGCCAACACCTGGGACGGGCGCGACAGTGTTGGGCGCGGGATGTTCCTGTTTGGCACTTTGCAGACGGCAGGCGTTTTGAGTGGGCTTGAGCGCCGGCATAGTTCGGAAACTTGCCTGGTAGTAAGTTCGGCCTCGGCCCATGCGACATCAGGTGGCGTGGTGCAGTTGAACTATCGCGTATCCGCCGACGCGCATGTGCAGGCGGTCCTGACGAATATCGCGGGGAGACCGCTAGCCGAACTGTACCAGGATGCGACTGCAGACAAGTTGATGACGCTGGCGTGGAACGGGCGAAGTTCGAGGGGCACGGCTTGTCCTGCCGGGCGTTATCTGTGCTCAATCCAGGCCTACTCTGACGATGGGCAGTCGAGCCGGATGATGATTCCGGTGTGGAAATAGGGTCGCTGCTCAATTGCGGAGGTGAAATCGCGTGGCGGGCTTCAATGAGGACATCCTGAAAACGATTGGCAATACGCCGCTGGTGCGTCTGAATAAGGTCATGGGAGATGCGGCGGTACAGGTGTTGGTGAAGATCGAGGGCCAGAATCCAGGTGGCAGTGTAAAGAGCCGCATCGGCTATGCGATGCTTGCAGCGGCAGCGGAGGCAGGGGACTTCGCATGGGGCGAGACGACGATAATCGAGCCCACCAGCGGCAACACGGGCATCGGGCTGGCTCTGGCCGCGGCCGTCAGGGGCAACCGCTTGATTCTGACGATGCCGGAGTCAATGAGTGAGGAACGCCGGCGTCTGCTGGCGAGCTATGGGGCCGAGCTCGAGTTGACTGCGGCTGCAGACGGTATGATGGGCGCAATAGGCCGGGCGCAGGAATTGCTGGGAGAGATCCCGGATGCGTATATGCCGAGCCAGTTTGAGAACCCGGCGAACCCGGCTGTCCATGAGGCCACCACGGGCCCGGAAATATGGCGTGATACGAACGGGCAAGTAGATGTGTTCGTCGCCGGCGTCGGGACCGGGGGTACTATCACCGGGGTCGGACGCTATCTGAGGCATGTCAATCCGGATGTGCAGATTGTGGCAGTGGAGCCCGCGGGTAGTCCGGTGCTTTCAGGAGGCGAACCGGGGAAGCACGGGATTCAGGGCATCGGCGCGGGTTTCCAGCCAGCTGTGCTCGACATGAGCATTATGGACCGAGTGGTGGTCGTGAGCGACGATGATGCAAAGGTGATGGCGCGACGCCTGGCGACGGTCGAGGGCATTCTGTGCGGGATCTCGTCGGGGGCTGCGGCACATGCGGCTGTTGAGGTCGCCGCGTCAACCGAGCCGGGCAATACCGTCGTTACGGTATTGCCGGACACCGGGGAACGTTACCTC
>CAZCJS010000511.1:0-1687 GCA_964498775.1 uncultured Armatimonadia bacterium | reverse complement strand
GGGCTGCTGACGATGCGGCCGATGCTGGTCGTATTCAACGTCGGCGAGGAGGACCTAGCAGGCGCCAGAATCGCCGCTGCGCGCGAATATGCGGCCATTCTGGGGCTACCGTCGCTGGTCTTTTGCGCGGAACTCGAGGAGGAGATTCTGCAGCTTGCGCCGGCTGAGCAGGAGGAGTTTCTAGCCGACTACGGCCTGGATGGGTCGGCCCGAGACAGGCTCATCAAGGCCGCCTATGACGCCCTCGATATCATCACTTTCTATACCAGCGCAGGCACTGAGGCGCGGGCCTGGACGGTGCGCGCGGGCACCACGGCCCACGAAGCCGCAGGCAAGATCCACACCGATATGGCCGAGAAATTCGTGCGCGCCGAGCGCATCGCCGCCGAAGCGCTCTGCGAGGCCGGCTCCGAAGCCGAGGCGAAAAAGCGCGGCGACTGGTCACTCGAAGGAACCGACTATATCGTCCAGGACGGCGACCTTCTGCTCATCAGATTCACCCACTGAGCGCGCTTGCCCTCGGCAGCGCTATGGTAGTCTGTGGTCGCATCAGGGGCGAGGCGCACTCGAGAAAATCGTCCGCCGAAATCGGCAGCGATATAGTAATCTTGCCATGTATCAACGCGGGGTCCAAGACGCCCAGACCGTGCGGTCTTGCTCGTCACATTTTCGACTCATTCCTGCCAGTTGCTGTAGCAACATGGTAGTCTTTTCCGACGGCAGGTGCAGGGGTCTAATACGCCCATAGCGCGCCTTTTAGAGTCCAACAGAGGCTCTTCTCAAGCACCCTCCCAAGGCCAAAGACCATCTGAACCACCGGCCTTGCGCAAAAACCTTTTTGGGGTAGGGTGAGGGGCTAACGGCTGTAGACCGGGGGATCAGAGTTACCCTGTACCACAAGAAGGGGATCGTGTTCGGCGCCAGGAGGCACTGAGCCTGTTGGGCTGCAGGCTGCAGGGGGGGTGAGGACGGGGAGACAAGCCCCACCTCCCCGCCCTGACAGACAAGTCGCCGGATTCACCATGAGGCCCTGGCGCAGCGGCTCTCAAGGGGTGTGGGCTTCGCCCGCCGACTGGCGGAATCACTGACAACATTTGCCGAATGGCGGAAAAACATTGCAGATAGATGAGCAATACGGTCATATCGCCGAGTAGCCCCCGGCCCCATTCTCTGCGCGCAACGTTATCATAGCATGTGCAGATTAGATTGCCCGCCGATACCGGCGGCCCTTCTTTCCGCAATGTTATGATAACATGTGAGGATGAGTTTGCCCGGTAGTGGCAACGGCGTTTGCCGACATCGCATTATCCTGGCATGTCGGCGTGAGTCCCGTCGGTGATACCAGTGGCAGTTCCTTAGCCCAATATTATCATAACATGGAATGATTAGTTTGCCGCGCGCAGGCCAAGTGCTTCGCGGGCGAGGGTGATGGCTGCGGAAGGTTGGAGGGAGGCGGCAGCCTCGCAGGCGGCGGCAGACTCCTCGGGAGCAAAGTGTTCGGCCTCCATGTCTGCGGTGATGAGGTCCAGGAGATCCTCGCACGTGCCCTTGAGGAAGGGGTGGTTGTCGAGGAGGCGGGAGGCGAGGGCGGTGACCGTCGCGGCTTCGGCGAGGTTGCCGGTCACGCGGAGGACCTCGCCAGTGGACTTGAGGGCGCGGCCCGAGGAGCGTTCGTCGCCATCCCAAT
>CAZCJS010000510.1:0-1707 GCA_964498775.1 uncultured Armatimonadia bacterium | reverse complement strand
CATGCGCACGCTCGTCGCCGGCGGTGCTGAAGTCCGTCTCTGCGCATCGAACCCTCTCAGCACACAAGACGACGTGGCGGCATGGCTGGCGCACGAGCTGGGCATCGGCATTTTCGCCATTCACGGCGAGGACCGCGACACATACTACGACCACATCAACGCAGTCCTCGACCTCGAACCGACCATCACCATAGACGACGGTGCAGACCTCATCTCGACGCTCCATTCTACGCGCCAGGACCTCATGCCCAATATCATCGCCGGCATGGAAGAGACTACGACCGGCATTATCCGCCTTCGCGCAATGGCCGCGGACGGAGCTCTCAAGTTCCCACTCATCGCCGTCAACGATGCCAACACCAAGCACCTCTTCGACAACTACTATGGCACCGGCCAGAGCACCATAGACGGCATCTTGCGGGCGACAAACATCCTCATCGCCGGCCGCAACTTCGTCGTCTGCGGCTATGGTCAGTGCGGTCGCGGCGTTGCCATGCGTGCCGACGGAATGGGCGCATCGGTCATCGTCTGTGAGGTGGACCCGCTCCGTGCTCTCCAGGCGGCTCTGGACGGCTACCGCGTCATGCCGATAGCCGAAGCCGCCGAACTCGGCCACATCTTTGTGACTGTTACTGGAGACACCTCCGTCATCCGCCGACAGCACTTCGCCGTAATGCAGGACGGAGCTATCCTCTGCAATTCCGGCCACTTCGATGTGGAGATCTCGCTGACGGAACTCGCCGACATGGCTGCAGGCCCCCGCCGCGTACGTCATGCCACCGATGAGTACACCCTCGAGGATGGACGCCGAATTT
The DNA here is from genome assembly GCA_964498775.1 of uncultured Armatimonadia bacterium. Taxonomy (GTDB): domain Bacteria; phylum Armatimonadota; class Zipacnadia; order Zipacnadales; family UBA11051; genus UBA11051. The sequence continues at coordinate 892 of CAZCJS010000510.1, read as the reverse complement.
TCGTGCTGGGCGCAGGCCGCCTCGTTAACCTCGCCTCCGCCGAAGGCCACCCCGCCTCAGTGATGGACATGAGCTTTGCCAATCAGGCTCTCTGCGCCCAGTACGTCGCCCAGGGAGACCCCCTACCCGTCGCCGTACACTCCGTCCCTCCCGCCATTGACAACGAAGTCGCCCGTCTCAAGCTCGCTGCCATGAATGTCGCCATAGATGAACTTACGCCCGAACAAGCAGACTACCTCGGTAGCTGGAAGGCAGGAACCTGAGCGCCGCTGACCGGGTGAACTGAAATGCTCCACGCTCTTGGTGTCATGGTAGTCTCATCGTTGCTGCTGTCCGCGGCCATCTATCGCTTTGAGCGATGGCGGCTCGCGCATCCCGGCGGCCCCTACGCGCCCGTAGATTTTACCGGCGTCATCGTCCTCATCTGCACCGCTGCCGGATGGATTCTCTGGTCACGTACTGCCAACCCGGCCGACGCCAACAAACTCATGTGGCTGTGGATGAGCGCCATGTTTGTATTCATCGTCGGCGCAATCACTGATACTCCACGCCCCGTTCGCGGTCTCCGACCCCTCGCCACCGTCATCGCAGCCGTCATGCTCTACCAAGCCGACATCGCCATCCACACCATCAAACTCCCCTTCTCCGACTCATTCGTCGCCCTCGGCCCCTACAGCATCATCGTCAGTATCGTCTGGCTCGGAATCTGTGGACCGATCTTCAGCCGCGTCGGCTCCATCCCCAGACTCTCGCTCGGCATCACCGCACAGACTTGTCTCACATTCCTCGCCATTGGCCTCCTCCTACCCGCTCATGCCACTCCCGTCTCCCTGATGGTCGCCGCCAGTATCGCCATTATCTGCCTCGCACAGTTGCCCTACACTCGATACCT
>CAZCJS010000509.1:0-1716 GCA_964498775.1 uncultured Armatimonadia bacterium | reverse complement strand
AGGGCCTGGCGGATCTTGCCGACCCATTCGTCAACCACCCGGACGAGGCCATTGAGGCCGGCGATGTCCTCGCGGATGCCGGGGCGGTCAGGAAGCCATGGCTGGATCATTACCTGGGCCGGATCGTCCTGCGGATAGCCCTCACGATGATAGGGGCGATGCGGCTCGCCGAAGCCGACACTGATGTGCAGGGGCTTTTCGCCGGGGTTCTCCGCGTGGGCGTGGAGGAATTCGATGAACTCGGGGCCGATGACTCGCGCGCTGTTTTTTTCCGGGGAGTGGAGGTGCTGATAGCCGAGTGTCGCGGGATTGGAGTGCTCGTGCTGATGGCCGAAGAGGTGGGTTTCATAGCCGGCGTCGTTGAGGTACATGGGCAAGGTCTTCTGACCGAAATGGAATTCCCAGCCGATGTGGGCGAGGCCCATGAGGCCGTTTTGGTGAGGATAGCGGCCGGTCATGATGCTGCCGCGACTCGGCGAGCACTGGGCGGCAGTGCAGTGGTAATTGGTGAAAGAAACGCCGTCCGATGCGAGGCGGTCCATGTTCGGGGTCGCAACACCCGCGCCGTAACAGCCGATATGTTGACCGATGTCATGAACGATGATGTAGATGATATTCGGACGATTCTGTGTTGCGGGCATAGGGTTGCCTCCGATTGTGGATGCGTTAGTCTGAGCCAATTCGCCGACGGCGAGATGATATCCTGCAGGTACCGGCCGGCGCGGCACAGGGTCTGCGGGAGAGTCGCTGCGGACTGCCGGCTAGATCATCGCGGGCAGTACCTATGGGGGCAGCGGAGGTCGGTACGGCCCGTCATTTCGTCGAGTAGCTCGGAGATGAGCAGCAATCCCCTGGGCAAATGGTAGAAGCCCTTCCACATCGAGCCCTTGAGGGTGAGGGCGGGCTTACCGGTGCGACTGAGATAACCGAACCACTCCCCGCCCTCAGGGTCAGGGAAGTGCTCCCAGGTCCAGGTATGGATACGCTCAAACCATTCTAGGAGATCCTCGCGGCCAGTGAGGTGATGGGCCAGGAGCACTGCGTAGAGCGCCTCAATATGCACCCACCAGAGCTTCATGTCCCACTCGAGGTACGGAGATGGAAAGCCGCCGGAGTCGAGGAAGTAGAGCAGGCCTCCGTATTCGTCGTCCCAGCCTCGCTCCAGCGACCACTCGATGATTGCTACGGTGCGGTCACGGATGGTGTCGTCGCTGCGATAACGGGCCTCGTGGAGGAGAAACCACGCCGATTCGAGAGCGTGACCGGGATTGATGACGCGGCCGTCAGGAGTGTTGACAAAGGTGCCATCGGGCCGGACGTTCTCGAACAGGGTGCGCTGGTCGGGATGGGCGTGAAGGTCGAGAATGCGGTGCAGCATCTCATCACTAATCTGCTCGTATGCAGTGTCCTCCTCGACGGCGCGAAGTTCCTGGATTACGTTGAGGAGGATCATGGGGATAGCGTGGGTGATCATGGGCGGGTTCTCGGGGTATGAGAGAGTATCGAGGTCAGGCCGGCGGGCCATTTCGAGAGTGCGGTCCAGGAGCTGTCGGGCCTGCCGAACGGGGGCGTCATCACCAGTGGCGCGGGCGTACTGGGCCAGGGCGCAGATGGTGAAGCACTCGGAGAAGATGCCCCATGGCCTGGTGAGACGTTGGCCGTGCTCGGAGACGGCGAAGTACATGCGGCCGTTCTCGTCGAAGCAGTGGCGATTGA
>CAZCJS010000508.1:0-1730 GCA_964498775.1 uncultured Armatimonadia bacterium | reverse complement strand
AACTGCGTGGTGATGATCGGTATGGCCTCACCATTGGGGCCGATAACCTCACCGACATTGTCTTCCAGCTCGGGCTCAAGGAACACCGTTATGCTGTCATCAGCATTGATGCGAGGCATGACATACAGCGAGTTCTCGACGTCTATATACTCGACATCCACCTCCGAGGCAATGCGCTGACCAAACTGGTTGTACTCCGTCGTCGCGATGAAGTAAGGGATTGTGGTGTAGAAGTTGACTTCGGCATAACTGTTGTTGGGGCAAGTGACGTGGGGCTCATTGACGACAGTAGCACGGCCATCACTCTGTAGAGCCGCGAGCATCCCCTGGAAGCGGCCACGCGAGTATCTGATAACGCTGTTGACGGCTTCAGCGGGTGCGAAGCCGAGGTTCCAGAACTCCAGCGCGCCATTGGCGATGGACCAGTCTATCCCCAGAGCATTCTGGGCCGTCGTCTGGACATCAACAAACTTCGTGGCGATCTCCACCTGTTTCGTCCGCACGTCGAGCTTCTCAACGAGCTCTGTGAATTGATCTATCTCAGACTGAGTGCCACGGACCAGCAATGCGTTGAGTGGGAGGAAAGCAACAGGTGGCTCCATCTCGCCCGGTAGCATCGAGTCGAGGCCGCCTCTGCCCCCGCCAGTTGTGCGCCCGCTGGTGGTGCCGGTGCCTCTGGTACTCCTGGCACCAGTGTCGCGCCCGCCACCGAGGTCCTGGCCCCAACGCGAAGATGAGGAGCCGCCGCCAAAAATGTCGGGCCCGACGTACTTGTCACTACCGCGCGCCTTCCATCTCTGGTAGTCCGACGGTCGCAAGGGCCTGGTGCTCGCCATTTCCTGCGTTCCGCTCTCGGTCCCGCCAAATGCGGCAGCCAACTCCCTGGCGGCCGCGAACTTCAGATGGATCAATTTGACAACCACCTGCTGCTCGCCGGGACCACCCGGTGTGACAATAGTGGATGGCTGTAGAGGCTGCAAAGGCGGAGAGGGCGTCACTGCGGCCGGCGCGGAGGTAGCAGGTGTTGCCGGAGTGGGGGCAATGGTAGCCGGAGTTGTCTCGGTCGTCCGCGCAGGCGGCCGACTATCGCCGGCCCGAGACGGCACAGTGCTCGTCACGGCACTCGGCTCAACGGTGACTACATACACGTTCCCTTCGCGATGCCAGTGGTAGCCGCGCGTCATCGTGATCAGCCGCAGGGCCGTCTCTACAGTGACATCCTGCAGCGAAACCGCCTCGACACGGCCGCTCACATTCTCCCCGATGATGATGTTGACGCCGGCGGCTTTGGCTAACATCCGCAGCACCGCGTCAATGGCTCCGTCCTTCACATCAATGTTGATGAGACGTTGCTCGGGCGCGGTTTCGCTGTCCACATCGCCGAGCACAGGCACGGAGCCGCCTATGATCAGCGCAAGTACTGCGATCATTGCTAGTATGCCTGCAGTCCATCGCTGCCGCGCTCTGCAATTCATCATTACTGCCTCCCTGGGCCGCAAGTCTTACTGTCACTAGGCTCTGCAGCCCGCATGGCTTGCTGCGTCGTAGTGCTGTATGAAAGCCGGTACGCCGGTTATCGTCCTACCGCGACTGTGGTGCCGTGTCCGCGATGGCGTGATTCCACGACGCTCAACGGCGACTGCTGCCGCTACTGCGACTGCTGCCGCTACTGCGACTGCTGCCGCTACTGCGACTGCTGCCGCTACTGCGACTGCTGCTGCCGCCGCGAC
>CAZCJS010000507.1:0-1734 GCA_964498775.1 uncultured Armatimonadia bacterium | reverse complement strand
CGCCCTCGTAATCGCAGCCCTGCTTGGTCCCGGTCAGGCCGAACCGGTTCCGCAGTACGTCCAGCAGATTGGACGACGGATCCACATTGGCGCTCACCGGCCGGTTGTTCAGCGTAAAGGATATGGTTGACATGGGAAGTTATCGATGAACGAAACCTTATGCCCCGGCCTGGCCTCTGGAGCCGGCCAGGATGGTTGCGATTTCCTCCCGCACGCCATCCGGCACAGGTTCCGGTTTGCGCCTCTCGATGATCTCCACCGTCCTCTCGCGCAGGCGCTCCCTCAGGCGCTTGCTCCCGCCAGCCACCCATTGGTCCATCCGCTGCCGGCTGATCAACTGCGGCTGCCACAGATTGCGGAAATGTTCCAGTGTGTGATCCACCGAGAGGAAGTCGCCGCCAGGGCCTACGCGGTGAATCACCTCCAGCGCCAGTGACTCCGCGTCCAGCTCCACTCCCTGCTGGAAGCGCCGCATCATCGACACAACTTCTGCTGTCAGCACCACCATCTCCGGCGAGGTCGTCATCCCCGCCTCCAGGTATCCTACGTCGTGTGTCAGGTTCGTGCCGGCCAACAGGGCGATCAGCACCGACGTAGCCGCGTCCATCGCCGCCTGCTCGTCCATCGCGCAGCTATCGGACATGCCGGCGTTCCCGAAGGTGGGCAGCCCATAGAAGCGACCCATCTCGGCCACCATGACGCGCGCCAAGAGGTACTCGGGTGCTCCATACACGCTGATGGTCGTCTTCATGTCCATATGGTGCACCTGGCTGCTGTAGACAAAGGGAGCCCCGGGACGTTGGAGCTGATGGAGCACCAGGCTGGACAACACCTCCGCATTTCCCAACGCCATGCCGCCCGCCAGCGTCACCGGCGCAGTCCCACCCATCATGGGCGCCGGGGAGTGCACGATGGGCAGCGCCTGCCGGGCCATGTACAGCAGCTTGTCGGTGGCTGTCTCAGAGTGTTTCAGCGGCGTCGAGGGCTCGGAATAGAGCATCAGCGTGGGATTGAGCCGCAGTTGATCCACGCCCCCGGCCGCGGCTGCGGCCATACTCACAATGGCCTCGCAGTCGGCGCGGTCGTGGCACACGAAGACCACAGGCTTGGTCGTGTGCTCCAACATCAGCGAGAACTGATGCTGGTAGGCACTCGGCACGTCCGAGTCGGACGGAACCCCCATAGACATGCAGAAGTCCATCTCGGGCAGCGCATCGACCACGTGGATTGCGTCCACCACGTCCGCCACCGTAAACGGTCGATGCTCGCCGGTCCGAGGGTCCAGGTAGTTCGGGCAATCGGACCCCGGACCAAAGTAGACCTCACGGCCCTCCAGCCGCACCATCGCCTCACTGCTTCCCCGTCGGCACAGGACCACACGGGAGGGCGCCTGGTCCAACGCCCACTCGACGAGTCCGGGCGGGAGACAAACCCGGTCATCGCCGGTGATGATTGCATCGCTCTTCCGTAGCAGATCCAGCGCTCCCTCGTGGTACACGCGCACACCAGTGCGCCGCAGAATTTCCAGTGACGCCAGATGGATGCGCTCACATTGTTCCCGGCTCAACATCTCGAGCCGGGGAAAGGCCACAATGTCTCGAAACAAGGCTCTCCTTTCATCCGACTGCTTCCGAACGTCTTCGTTCGGCGTCGGCGTCGGCACTGTCTACGACGACGTCGTCGGCGCTGCCTACATTCGGCAGTGGCTGCTCTATTCAGCCACGCGGGACTCGG
>CAZCJS010000506.1:0-1738 GCA_964498775.1 uncultured Armatimonadia bacterium | reverse complement strand
TTTCCGCGGCCGGGGAAATCTGCGCTCATAATGCCTCCATGTGGTACGTGTTTAAATAGAGTATACTGCACTTCGGAGTGATTGTCCAGTGTCATTGGTGGTAGACGATCGGGTGCCGGTTGCTAAATTCAGTTCAAAATCCTATTGACACACACCCCGTTTTGTGGTATACTGTTCGCAAACGATTGCGCAAACCTTTGCGGAAACGTTTTCGAGTATCTTATGAGGGAGGTGCCCCATCGTAACGATGCGCGACGTAGCAGAGCGCTTGGGTCTCTGTTACCACTGTCTCCCACGTAGTTAACGAAACTCGCCCCGTCAGTGACGGGCTGCGCGAGCGTGTGTTGGCCGCCATCGAGGAGTTGGACTACCAGCCCAACGTCCTCGCTCGCAGCCTGCGCCGCGGGAAAACACACACCATTGGCATGATCGTCCCCGACAGCGCCAATCCCTTCTTCGCCGAGGTGGCCCGCGGCATAGAGGACACCAGCTTTGAGAACAGCCACAGTCTTATCCTCTGTAACTCCGACGGTGACCTGGAGAAAGAACTCCTCTACACCGATGTGCTTGTCGAAAAGCAAGTGGACGGTATCCTCTTCGTAGCAGCTGGCGTGAGCACTGAGCACATCAACGCCCTGCAGGCGCGGCGCATTCCCGTCGTCTTGGTCGACCGCGACATTCCAGATGTGGCCGTAGACTCGGTACTGACCGACAACGCCCGGGGAGGATGGCTGGCTACCCACCATCTGATTGAGCTGGGCCATCGCCGCATCGGCTGCATTGCCGGCCCCTCTGACCTCACTCCCAGCGCCGATCGGGTCACCGGCTATTCGCAAGCTCTGGCCGAGCGCGATATGTCTGTAGACCAGGCACTCGTCGCGAAGGGCGACTTTCAATACGAAAGTGGCTACCAGGCAGCGCGCCAACTCCTGGCCATGGACGATCCGCCTACGGCTGTTTTCGCCTGTAACGATCTGATGGCCGTCGGCGTGATCGCCGCGGCGGTGGAGATGGGGTTTCAGGTTCCGGCTGACCTGTCGGTGGTCGGATTCGACGATGTGCGCCTGGCTTCCTTTGCCAATCCCCCTCTCACGACGATCGTCCAGCCCAAGCACGACATGGGCGTGATTGCCGCGAAGATGTTGTTGGAGCGTATGCGCGACCTTGACATGCCGCCGCGTCGGAAAACGTTCGATACCCGTCTCTTGGTCCGCCGGTCGACGGCCCCCTTTGACTATGAAGGGAAGCGGAGCGGCTCCCTTTAACCATAAAGGGAAGCGGATCGGCTCCTACATGGCCGGTGGCCACGGCACGCGCATGGACGATGAGCGGAGATTGCACCAAGGTGAGGACCTATGACTGCACACATAACTGTCGTTGGTAGCCTGAACATGGACCTGGTCGCCCGCGCGCCGCGCATCCCCGAACCCGGCGAGACGATCATCGGCACTGGCTTCCGCACGGCCCCGGGCGGTAAGGGCGCCAACCAGGCGGTGGCTGCTGCCCGGCTCGGAGCCCAGGTCTCCATGGTTGGCCGGGTGGGGGTCGATGCTTTCGCCGGCCAGTTGCTCGATAACATAGCTGCTGCCGGTGTAGATTACACCTTTGTCGTCCAGGACTCGGAGGCCGCCACCGGCGTGGCTCTCATCGTCGTGGACGATGCGGGGCAGAACAGCATCGTCGTCGCCTCGGGGGCCAATATGCGCCTGGTGCCAGCCGACGTAGATGCCGCTGAAGC
>CAZCJS010000505.1:0-1750 GCA_964498775.1 uncultured Armatimonadia bacterium | reverse complement strand
TAAGCAAGTGTTCGATGTCTTGGCTGCCAGCCAGGAGGGTGGGCAGTGCCTGGCCCGCCGACTGAAGGCCAAGCCGATTGAGGATCAGAATGACTGGGGAGATGCCCTGTCTGATGTGATCCTCGGCGCGTACTACGACGCCGATGACCGTGAGGATTTGGTGAACCACCTGCGGTACTGCGTGCGGGAATTGCAGTCCGCCTTGGATGCCGTGCGTCAACTGGAGGTTTCCAATGTGCCCAATGTGTGACTGCTGCGAGGTGGCCTGGGCTGCCCCGCTGGGTGATCTGTGGCATGCCTGCTGTGGGGCATGCGGATGGGTGTTTACGTTGGAACAGGAGGACGAGTGATGAGCATGCGGACTGTGTATGAACTGCGTGAATGGTTGCAGGCCCGCGGCGGTGACGGCGAGCTGCTGATTCAGATCGACTGGTGGGTGTGGACGAATGCCAGCGGTGACATCTGCGTTCAGCATCCCAAGCGCCCAGACATGAGTGCGGATTTTTGCGGCGACATTGACGGCTTCACCGGACGCCGCGGTTCCAGGCTGCCGCAAGAGGTGCGCCATGACATCAAGTGACCTCGCCAAGATAGCCCGAGCCGCAGCCGTGATTGAGTCTGTGCTGGGCCGGGACTTTACCTGCTACACCCCGCCTGAGTTTGCGGGGCGCCAGTACGGCAAGGGTGCCTTGCTCATCCTGCAACATGAGAGCTGCGATCCGCTGTACCCTTATGTCAACTACGACGGCGAGCAGTATGAGAAGATCGAACAGTTGGCCGATGCGTTGTCGGCCGCTGGGTTCTGGGTGGAGGACTGCACTGGGTGGTACTCCGCTGTGTACGAGAAGGAGGTGGCCGATGCCAGGCAGGCTAGCTGACCCGCCGATTTTTGATTCGCCCATCGATATGCTCCGGCAGATTGTCCATGCGTTCGACCAGTGCCGGGAGGCTTCTATTGCCAGCTTCACTGTCCCCGAGCTGATCAATATCTACCACTGCTGGGTGCGGTGTGGATGGGACTACTACCCGGATGAGTGGACCGACAAGCAGATCAAGGAAGCCAAGCAGGGCATCTGCCCCGACTGGAATGACACCGGCAGTCCCGTGTATGCCAAGGGCCGTCGCAAGACCAGGAAGATTCTTGCCATCACCATCAAGGAGAAGTCCAATGCCAAAGATTGAACTGACCGACGCGGGCCTGCGGTTGCTGCGCCGCACCTGCGGCAATGCCATTCAGCGCGCGGTGCTTGCGCTGGTGCAAGACCGGCTGAACAACTGGGTCTACGATCCCGAGGAGGTGTGGTGATGACGACAGAAATTAGGGCCGCCTACGATGCTTACGACGCGGCGCGTAAGCGATTGGTTTCTTTGTCGCCATGCCCTGAGTGCTGCCCGCCTCGGCGGCCGTGCGACCCAGGATATTACATTCTTGGCTGCGACATGCTGCGTTGCGAGACATGCGGCGGAGATGGGTTTCTCATCAACTGGGAGGAGGACGAGTGATGCCAACCATTGACCTGACCGACGAGCAGGCCGAGGAGCTGAAGAGTGTGCTGGCCGACCACCTGTCTGAGGCCGAGGACTACCTGTCCGTCTTCGCCGATGACTACCGGGATCACATTCAGTACCGCCATCAACTCTCTGTCCTGTCCGACATCCTTAACCTGCTGGAGATTGCGTGATGGGGCGTACGCCGTAGAAACGTATAGGAATATCGCCAACGTCGGCGGTTTCCGTTATTCAGAAAGAG
>CAZCJS010000504.1:0-1753 GCA_964498775.1 uncultured Armatimonadia bacterium | reverse complement strand
CCGTCTTCGCACTACAAGACCAAATCACAAACGCAGCCATCGGTGGCCCAAACAGGGCAGCACTGTCTGCCTCCGACATCACTACGCAGCAAGGCACCTCAGAGCTCAACCGTCTCCTCCGAGGCGATGACCCTGCTCGTGAGCAGAACATCGTCGAGCTCAGAAAGCAGACAGCAGAGCTCGTCGGGCTTCGCGAAGACCTCAAGAATCTCGGAGTCGCTGACTAATGCCCAAAAGCATCGCCGAAATATCCGCTGGGAATCAGTTCTCGCGGTCAGCGAATGAGGGACAGCTTGCGGACTCAGCAACGAGGACGTTTAGGGTTCTCTTGAACTCGCCCGATGAGACGTTTGACATTCAGCAGACGTGCGGCGTCTTCATTGGAGACCCGCACCCCATAAACACGAGCACCGCTTGTGTCGACTTCGACGTGAAGTACGAAGGCGACACGAGGATGGTTCTCGTTGCCACTTTCAACTACCAGAGCGATGCCGCGGCGTCAGGATCTCTTGGCGGTGGCGGTGGCAGCGGCGGGCAAAGCCCCAAGACAATATCGCCAGACGTCAGACCGGCAAACTGGACGATCTCGACAGAACTCACGGAGATGCCAGTCAGGTTCTGGTATCGCAGGACTGGAACCTATGAGTGGGATGTCACAGGAACGCAAACGCGCAACCCTGTCGGCGATATGTATGACGGCGTGTCTACATTGAAGCCGATGACTTCTATCAAGGTCACTCAGTTCGTGCTCGGCGGTGCCGACGACCCAACCAAGCACTGCTACCTCGTGGGCAGAATAAACGAGCAGCAAATGGAGCTTGGAACTCTCTCGATCCTGCCGCACACATTGATGCTTCGGGCGATCAACGCGACCCCCACTGTAGAGAGCTGGCAGAACCTGATATTCAGAGGGTGGAACGTCGAGTACACCTTCCTACTTCGGGATCAGTATGTTTCCGTCAACTTTGACACATCTGGCGAAGCGGCTACGTCAACGAAAGTCAACATCGGCTGGGACATGGCAGTCATCCTTGAGGGAAGGAATGTCAAGTGCTTCAACCCAGCAGGAGCATCGGCATGGCAGGATGCCTTCGGCCAGCCGCTGAAGCCAGGTAGCGATCAAGCACCACTCGACCCAAACAACCCCGTTCTCTGCCCGCCTTTGACCGCCGGCGAGACAGCCCCCGCGTGTGTGATGACCCCCGGCATCAGCGAAAGGGGCGTGAGCCAAGCTGTCGCCGGCGCCCCAATTGCTCTGAACCCAGACGGGACGCCAAGGTACATCACTGGAAGCAGGGGGCCAGTCGTCTGGGCCTATCAGATATACGATCACTTCGACATGGTCAACATCCTCCAGTTGAGGCTGTACTGACCGATGGCACAGAGAAGATATTTCGTGGGAGACACGCTCCTCGGTGAAATCCGGGAGACGATCAACACCGTCAACGGCACGCCCAGCCGTCCGTCTGCGACGATGCTGACCCCTTCCCCGGTCGCCGAGAAGCCTCCGGCGCAACTCATCCGCATCGGCACCGCCACCGGCTCATGGAACAAAGCCGCAACGAACACCGTCTCATGGAACCCCGGTTCAGGCGTCACCGCAACATCGACGGCAACAAACCTCTTCGCGAATATCACCGGCACAACGGCTTCGTACAACGTCGCAATCGCCCGTGCCGGCAACACCTGGTACTTAATCGCAGCAGAATGCACATAGGAGATCATTGATGGCAGACGTCAGTTACAGCATGTC
>CAZCJS010000503.1:0-1770 GCA_964498775.1 uncultured Armatimonadia bacterium | reverse complement strand
ACTAGACTCCAGCATCATCCCGCCCTTAGAATCAGGCACCTGATCGGTGAACAATAGGGTGATGGGCGCCCAAAGGATGTGCTCTACCTGCGCATGGCCCGTTTCCACATCGATCACCGGCAAATACACCTCGGAGACAGCCAGGTCCAGTTGGCTGATAGAGTGAGCGGCGAGTTGCTCACGCAGTCGTCTGCAGGTGGCGGGGACGTCGAGCTCACGACCAGGCCTGCTGGACTCGACTCTCACCTGCAACCCGGTGATGATCAGGCTGGCGCTTCTGGCTGGTTGGTCGATGTCTCGCGCCAGTCGTCCCAGGTATACTGTGCTGCGGCCCTCATCGTAGTCGAACACGGGCGCCAGACAGCGCCCTTTGAGCAGCAGCCCCATTTGGGTTCCCATATCGGCGACAAACTCGCCACTCCGCCCCACCGAATAGGCCGACTCCACGGTCGGGCCGATATCCACGTACACACCCATGTCGGCCAGTGAAGCCATCCAGGACTGCTTGGGTCCGGTGAGGACGATGGGCCTGTGAACGTAGTCGCCGTAGTATTGCTCCAAGAGCGATCTGGCCTCGGAGCGGGTCTTGCCTCTCAGATCAAGTTCCTCGACGTATACTCCTGGGTAGACGCGCCGGGCGAAGTGTTCTTGGTAGACGATCAGCGCGATGCCGGCGACAACGATGCAGACAGCCAGCGTCAGTACGAGGGTCAGGTAGATGCCACCGTGCTGGTCAATCCTGAAATCGGAATGCGGGCCAACCATCAATCCTTCACCTGTTCCTATCCGGTATGCGCCGACACCTGGTCATTATACCCGGTTTGTGCATCCCGTCCAGTGTTGTGTCTGAGAAACGCTATCCTCATAGCGGCCGAGCCATGCGCTGGCACAGCCAAAGAGTGCTGATTGGCGGTCGGCAGCAGTTTTGGGCCACAAGGGTCCCACTGAAGGCTATCCTCCCCCGTCAGACAATTGTCCGAACAACGGTACGATTCCTTCGGGCATCGTCTTCGTGATGGCTGTATCATATCTAGGATAGAGGTAGAGCAATGAAGCTCAGGACTTCGTACTTGGGGTCCGCATTGTAGAGGAAGAGGAGAAACACAAATGAGTGAGACTGCATGTCGCCTGTGGGTGATTGCCCATCGTGGGGGAGCCGCTCTAGGCCCTGAGAATACCCTGGCAGCTATGCGCGCGTCGGTCGAAGCAGGAGCCGACATGCTTGAGGTGGATGTCCAGAATACATCTGACGGTCGGTTGGTCATCTGCCACGACCGTCTGCTGGAGCGCACATCTGGCGTAGACCTGGATGTTGTGGATTGCACTTTGCCGGAGGTGCGGGTACTGGATGTGGGTAGCCATTTCGGCTCTGAGTTCGAGGGCGAGCGAATCCCGACTCTGGTGGAGGTGCTCGATTGGGCCCATGGACGCACCAGACTGCTTCTGGACCTCAGGTTGGAGTCAGGGCATGAGAGTCAGGTCATCGGCGAGATCGTGGCGCGGAGGATGGAGTTCGACGTGGTCCTCGGGATACACACCGTAGAGTCGCTCAGGGCCGTTAGGGCCATCTGTCCGTCGCTGCGTGTGGTCAGTTTGGCACGCTCGCTCTGGGCCACGCAGGACATGGTCGACGAGCGCGTAGACTTGGTGCGACTGTGGCAGGAGTGGGCCACGCCGGACCACATTCGGCGGTTTCACCAGATGGGCGTGCCGGTCTGGGTGGTAACCGGTGGCCGCAGTCCGGAGACCGCCGGACAGGCTACGATCGAG
>CAZCJS010000502.1:0-1776 GCA_964498775.1 uncultured Armatimonadia bacterium | reverse complement strand
ACGACGAGGTAATGGCGACGTTTAAAGACGAAGTTGAGATGGAAGATAACGCCAACTGGAACCGCCGCTACCGCGAGAATATGGAAAAAATTAAAACTGGCGGTGTGTTTGAAACCGCCGAGGTTGTTAAAACTTTGGTAGTGCGCGAAAAACGCAAAGGCCTTAGCAGCGGAGAGAAGAAAATGCTGTTGACCGCCATGCAGATTTTGGTCAGCGAGCTTAGCGTGGTAGGCGGCGTAGAAGCCGGCGAACTGGAAAAGGTGCAACCCGATGCTGTCATCGATGCGCGTGGATGCGCATGTCCTGGTCCTCTCATGGAGGCCAAGAAGGCTATTGGCAGCGTGAGCGTCGGAGGGACTGTGGAGGTCCGCTCCGAGGACCCGGGGTCGCGCAACGACATCCCGCTCTGGGCTGACAAGGTGGGGCACGAGTATCTGGGTTACCTGCGGTCCGAGGAGGAATACGACCGCATCTTCTTGCGGCGTGGCAAATAGGTCGACGCCAATAGCCGGAATGCGGTCGGCCTTGTGAACGCCCCGCCAGAGAGCAAGCAACCTGCGATTCTGATTCTCGCGACTGCATCCTGCGCTGATCCGGCTGCAGACGCGGTGGGTCAAGCGCATCTCCACTACGCAACCAATACCTATGTGCTAAGGGTACCGGCGCCGGTCATCTTTCCAGACCAGTTCTACTACGACTGCTTCGACAAGGGGTTCGCCGGCATAATCGTCATGTCGTGCGGTCACGAATGCCCTTACCCCGGCGCTTTTGAGCGCCTGACCCGGCGTATCGACCGGGTGAAGCTGGGCCTGAAAGAACGTGATATAGATCCTGCCCGGCTTCGACTCACTGCCATCTGCACTGTGTGCACGAAGGCCTATCTCAAAGAGATCACCGATATGAATGCGCGGATCGGTGTCACGGCTGCGGGCTCCGAAGCGGATACCAAGGACGGCGGATCATGAAGAGCCTACGCCGCGACGTCCTTGTGATAGGTGGGGGCATCGGCGGTCTGCAGACTGCCCTGGACCTCGCGGATCGCGGACGCGAGGTCGTTATCGTGGAGCGCAAACCCAGCATCGGTGGGGCCATGATAGGGCTGAGCAAGGTCTTTCCCACCCTCGACTGCTCGAGTTGTATCACAACGCCGAAGATGGCGGCAGCGGCACACCATCCCCGGATCACTATCTTCACGTACGCTGAGATAGAAGGACTGACCGCCTGTGACGAAGGATACACGGGCGTAGTCAGGCGCAAAGCACGTTACGTAGAAGAGAATGCATGCATTGGGTGCCGGCTGTGTGAGTACGCTTGCCCGGTCGAGGTACCTGATGAGTTCGAAGAAGGACTTGGTGCGCGACGGGCCATAAGCGTGCCCTTCAGTAACGCTATCCCGCAAGTGGCGCTGCTGGATACGGCTTCCTGCACGCTCTGCGGGCGGTGTATCGACGCGTGTCCGAAAGACTGCATCGTCTATGACCAGGAAGACGAGTTGATTCAGCTGGAGGTCGCCCATGTCGTCGTGGCCACAGGCTGGCAACTAACACCGGTCGACGCCAAGAGTGAATACGGCGGGGGCGAAATCGCGAATGTCATCTCACCGCTTAAGATGGAACGAATGCTGGCGCCGCACGGGCCCTATGGACACGTTTTGCGTCCTGCGGACGGCAAGGAGCCGAGTTCGGTGGCTTGGGTACAGTGTGCCGGGTCACGAGACAGGAGTATCGGCGTTCCCTATTGCTCGCGGGTTTGCTGTATGTATGCCATCAAGCAGGC
>CAZCJS010000501.1:0-1783 GCA_964498775.1 uncultured Armatimonadia bacterium | reverse complement strand
TCCCGGGCAGGTCGGCCACTGCATTGCCCCACCAGAGCAAGTTCATCGTGTCCAGGTTCGAGCCTGCATATGGCGAGGAAACCTCATGCAGCGCGCCGAGAATCACCACCGGGTTGTTGCTGACTACCCCGTGATTGTCAACCGCCATCTTTACATCCATATCTTCACAAAACGGCAGGCAGGCCTTCAGGCATCCGGCGATCGCCTCGGCCCACCGGTGCATTGGCACCTCATCCTTCGGACGACCGCCCTCCGTGCGCAGGATGTCGGTCTCAAGGATCTTCGCAAGTTGCGCCACCTGCTGCATCCTCTCCGCCTGCTCCTTGATCGCCGCCGCATCGAGCTGCACGAAATCATTCGCCGCCGTCAGTGCTGACGCAAAAATCCCGTACTTGTCCAGGATCTCTTTGGCCTCGTACGCCATGTCCTCCTGGTACTCCGCATCTTGCGGCCACACGTCGGTAATCATCACCTCGATGCAGTCGAAACCCGTATCGGCCACGTATTTTACGAACTCCTCAAACGTATCTCCCGGCGCGTTGTAATGAATCTGTCCAAATGGCATGTCCCGGCTCCTTTCAATCTGACAACTTTTGGTTAGTTGCTACGATGCGTCATCATTATCACCGGCCGCCGGTATTCTCAACTTCAGCCATCACGGCAGCCACATGTTCTGCGGGTGCGCGGTGTCATCAGGACGCATGCACTTCGCATGGCCGTCGAGGAAACCAAACGCTGCATTGTCGAAGTGTCGCGTGTCAACCCGGCCCAGCCGGTGGCTCGTATAGCTCGACCCCATGGCATCTGCACCCGGTTTCAGGTCAAAAAACAATAGCAGGTTGCTGACGTCATCGAGCGCCGATAAACTGTACGTGTATGGCGCTGACGACCATCCGCTCGCGTTGAAGGTCAGGTTGTAGTTGATCCCATAGCTGTGTGGCAGGTCCGTCGTGCGCGTCCCCAGTTGCCCTTCCATCTCCAGTGGGCACAGCAGGATCTGCTCGTTCTTGATGAACGGCTGCAGCAGAATACACCATGAATAGCCCCGCGAGTCGGGGGCTACCCCGGCCCGCGCAGGCACCAGCGTCCGGTCGTAATCCTGGCTGTACATCGCTGCCGCCGCCAGCAATTGCTTCAGATTGCTCAGGCACACCGCCTGCTTGCTCTTCTGGCGTGCCCGTGAGAATACCGGGAATAGCACCGCTGCCAGCACCGCAATTATCGCGATGACCACCAACAACTCAATCAACGTGAACCCGTTTCGCTTGGACATATGCAGTTCCCTCTTGCCGTGCAATTAGCCACCTAGTATTGACCACATCCACTCACTATACCTGCCGCCAATTAACCGAATGTGAAGAGGTATTCTTGCATGCGCTTGCGAATACAAACAACAGATTACCGGAGAGGCCCACTGTTGGGTCTCACATCTACTCGAAGAGGGGAGTATTGCCGAAAATGTCAGACACAGACCTTGCAGTCAATGGCGGCACACCCTTGCGGACCGAACCGTGGCCCGCTCGGCTACAGATTGATGATCGCGAGATCGAGGCGGTCATGCGGGTATTAGAGAAGGCGAAGTCCGGCCAGACGATTGAGCGCTATGGTGGCGTCGAAGTGGACGCTTACGAAGTCGAGTTCGCCGCAGCTATCGGCACCGGGTTTGCCACGATGGTTTCCTCAGGCACCGCCGCGGTTCACACGGCTCTCGGTGCCTTGCGCCTCGACGCCGGAAGTGAGATCATCTGCGCGCCGATTACCGACCCCGGGGCCATCATGCCGG
>CAZCJS010000500.1:0-1796 GCA_964498775.1 uncultured Armatimonadia bacterium | reverse complement strand
GATGTCTCCATAGACCACTTCGACCTCATCGAAGCAAACGAGGCCTTTGCCTCTACGTCTTTGGCAAACGGCAACGCTCTCGGCTGGGACTGGGATCGCGTCAATGTGAATGGCGGTGCCATTGCAATTGGGCACCCGATCGGAGCGAGTGGCGCGAGAGTCTTCACCACGCTGCTCTACGCAATGAAGGATCGTGATGCCAAAACCGGCCTCGCCACACTATGTCTGGGCGGAGGCGGTGCCGTCGCACTGAGCGTGGAGCGCGTCTGACTGACCTCGGAGGCGTGATTTTTATTCGCAACTCGATTTCCGGCGCGTCCTTGCACGGGGCGCGCCGGTTTTTGCTGGCGGCTGCTCGGCCAAAGCCCAGGCGACATCTTGCGCGCTAGCCTGAAAGCCATTGGCGCGGTGATGGCCTTTTACTGCGTGGCCGCCGTGCCGCTCTTTGCCGCCGCACTCGTGGTGCCGGCCGATTGGTGGGAAGGCCAATCGGCCATCGTACTCCAGACCTGCGTCCTGTTCGTGGGCGCTGTGGCCGCGAGCTCTTTGTTCGTCGGTGCCGGCTGGGCCAACCTCCCAATGCTCGGTTTCCAGAACCACGGCACAAACGTGCGTTGGCTCGTGATTGGTACCGGCGTCGGTGTCGCTATGGCTTGCTTGGCGATTGTGTTGGCGGTTGTGGGTGGGAGCGCGAGAATCTCCTTTGCTGGAGAATCGCTAGGCGCGTACCTGGTATCGTTCGTGTCGGTTGGAGTCGTGCTGCTGGCTGCGGCGGTCACTGAAGAGCTGCTTTTTCGAGGCTACCCCATCTCTCGGCTCGCTTTGACGGTCGGGAAGGTGCGGGCCAGCCTTGCGCTAGCGGCTGTCTTCATGATTGCTCATGCGCTGAATCCTGAGGTCTCGATTTTCGGGCTGGTGAACATCGGCCTCGCCGCGCTGGTGTTGAGCGCCGCGTTCTTCGGCCCGGGCGGGCTCGCGGCGGCGTGGGGTGTCCACGTGGGCTGGAACGGTGGGCTAGGCATCTTGGTGGATGCTCCAGTGAGCGGTGTGAATTTCGAGATGCCGATCGTTGATTTCGCGACAGGTGGCCCCACATGGTTCACTGGAGGTAGTTTTGGACCTGAAGGTGGAATGGTCACTACGATAACTATGGCAGCCGCGCTGGTATGGCTGCTTCGTTACAAGAACCTTAGAGAGGAACGGTCAAAGTGAAAAAGGTATCTGTGATAGGCTCGGGTACGATGGGCAACGGCATTGCCCATGTGTTTGCGAGTTGCGGGTGGGAAGTGACTCTGATCGACGTCGTGCGGGAGCAACTCGACAAGGCGATCGCCACCATAACGAAGAACATGGATCGCCAGATCAAGAAGGAGAAGCTCACTGAGGCCCAGCGTGACGAAGCGCTCGCGCGCATCAAGACCGAGACAGATCTCAATGCGGCGGTCGGCGCAGACCTCGTGGTAGAGGCGGCCAGCGAGAATTCTGAGATAAAGTTCGGTCTATTCGAGAAGCTCGACGGTATGATGGACGAAGGGGCGATCTTGGCCAGCAACACCTCCAGTCTGATGCCTAGTACCCTGGCGGCCGCCACACAGTATCCGGAACGGGTGCTCGTAGCGCACTACTTTTACCCGGCGTATCTCATGCCGCTGGTGGAGATCGTCCCATGCCCCGAAACAACCGAGGATGTGGTGCAAGCGGTCTACAGAGTGATGCAGGTCACCGGAAGAAGCCCGATCATCCTGCGCAAAGAGGCGCTTGGGTTCGTCGGTACGCGGCTGCAGATCGCGCTTGCG
>CAZCJS010000499.1:0-1796 GCA_964498775.1 uncultured Armatimonadia bacterium | reverse complement strand
CGAGTACTACGAGTCATTCGAGGACGGCGTGCCGGAGTACTTTACGGCGACCCGAGCCGACAGTTTGAGCATCAGTCCGTGGCACTATAAGCATGGCAACGCTTCGTTGCGCTGGGATTGGTCCAAGGGTGAGGAGTTGGTCATACGCCGCGGGATCGGCGATGTGACTCGTGCCGGCGGCTTTCTCAACAGGGCCAGCTTCTCGATTTGGTTGTACATGGCAGAGCCGGTGTCAGATACGCTGGTGTTTGAGTTCCGGGAGGGGGAGAAAGTGACCGGCTGCTTCCGGTTCCCGCTGGAATTCACCGGCTGGCGGCAGGGGCGTCCTTTCTATCATGCCTTCCCAGAGGGTCGGCCCACGGCGGAGGTGGACAACATCCGCATTGCCGCGCCGACCACCACGGAGAAGGGCAGTGTATTTCTCGATTTCATCAAGTACAATACACTTACCTATATTTCGGCCTCGATCATCCCTGAGATAGTGATCCGGCAGCGGCGGCTGGTGCCCGACGAGAAGCAGTTCCCGAGGCCCGAGCGGGTCACTGAAGACGAGTTGGCGGGTATCGCGAAGTTGCGGGGCCCGGATAAAGAAGCGCAGGGCATTGCGGACACACGGGTGGAGGAGCTTTGTGCCAAGGTCGAGGCACTGGGCATTGTGCGGGATGAGCATGGCGTGCGTGGGCCCGGACTTGACGGCAGGAACTACTACGTGGCCTCACCGGGCCAGTATGGAGGCAAGGACGTCAGGTACTGGCCGGACGAGCGCGGTCCCGATGGGCCTGACCTAGAGAACCCTGGACAAATGCTCGCCCTCGCCCGCGAGATCGGCAGTGCATATCGGGCCAGCAACGATGAAAGGCAGCGTGGTCGGCTCGCGGAAGCGCTGGTGCTGATCGCCGACCATCTCAGCGACCAGTGGGAGTCTCTAGACATCAACGTCGTGTTGGCAGTGGGCGACGTGCTGGCAGAGCAGGGGCGATTGGGGCCGCACCTTGACGCGGCGCTGCGCCAGTATCGCGGCGATGCTTTCTTCGTAGAGGGCGAGGCCTACGTTCAGTCCAACATGGACTTCTACGCCTACCATGTTGCCCGCCTGCTGCGCCTGTGCCTGGTGCACTCTGATCCGAAGGAACAGGTGCGCTGGCTGAATGCCTGGAAAGCGATGTTCGAACGGTCGGTGCTGCAGGCAGGAGCGGGTTTCAAGATTGACGGTTCGGCGTACCATCACGGCGGTCACTACCATTCCTATGCGCAGAACGCCTTCGCACACTTGCCTCCGCTTTTCGAGCAACTGAGCGATACGCCCTGGCGTTTGAGCGCTGAGGTGCACGAGATATTGCGGCGGGCCATGCTGGCGCAGCGGCTATACGCGAATCGGTACGATTTGCCTCTGTCGCTCAGGGGACGCAGTCCATACGCAGGTTCCCCCTATGGGGTCATTGCTTCGTACCAACTGCCGGGGCTGGACGCTCTGGCGCGGCTGGGGACGCCGGACGGGAGGCAGGAGGTTGATTTGGAGGTGGCGGCAGCGTACCTGCGGCTGGCACCGGAGGCGGTCAACGAAAAGCCGTATTCCACTCTGGGAATTAAGCCGGAGCCGGACCCGAACGGCACTTTCGTGATGCCATACGCGGCCTTGCTTTGCCACCGCCGCGACAACTGGCTCGCCAGCGTCAAGGGCCAGAGCAGGTATGTTTGGGGCAGTGAGAGACAGGCTCGGCGCAACTGCTACGGGCTTTTCGAGGGCCTGGGACAATTGGAAATCTTGGCGGGAGGAGATCCGGTCACTGCAGAAG
>CAZCJS010000498.1:0-1800 GCA_964498775.1 uncultured Armatimonadia bacterium | reverse complement strand
CAGCTTGGCGAGCTCTGTGGCCTCCACATGCCGGTGAGCAGAGCCGTCACCCAACTCGCCTCGGCGATCCTGCAGCATGACTTCATGGCTGAGTCGCGACGCGGTCTGGACGTGCTGGGACTGGCCGGAATGTCGCGGGAACAAGTAATCCGCTACGTGCAGGAAGGCCCGCGGCTATAATGCGCCTTGGCTTCCACGTCTCGATAGGCGGCGGCATGGGCAGTGCTCTACAAGCGGCCCGGCGACGCCGCTGCCAGACAATCCAGGTCTTCACGGCCGCCCCGTCGGCCTGGCTGCGCCGCAAATCTGACCCTCAAGAAGACGCCGACTTCGTCACCGGCTGCCGCGAGAGCAACATCACCCCGGTCTTCGTCCATGCCCCATATCTACTCAACGTCGCCTCCGCCGATCGCAACCTCTGGCGCAGAAGTGTCTCGGTGCTGGCCCGGGAATTAGAGATGGCCAACAAGTGGGACGCGGCCGGCGTCGTGCTGCATCTGGGTAGCGCCGGAGACGGCAGCATGACCGCCGCGATACGTCGTGCGGCAAAGGCCATCAGGGAGGCGCGCAGCCGCACCGCAGGCCCGGCCAAGCTGATCCTCGAGAACTGCGCCGGGGCGGGAAGCATGGTCGGATACACGATGGCGCAGCTTGGCGAAATAATCGCTGCGGCCGAACCTGAGCGCATCGCCGTTTGCGTGGACACTGCCCATGCCTTCGCCGCCGGGTATGCGATTCACACCGCCGACGGAATGGAGCAGATGCTGGCAGCGGCCGAGCAGGCTTTCTCCATCGACCTCATCGAGCTAATCCATCTCAACGACTCCAAAAGCGCCCTCGGTTCGCGCGTTGACCGCCATGAGCACATCGCCAGGGGGCAGATCGGCCGCGACGGCTTTGCGCTCATCCTCAGTGAGGCGCGGCTGGCGCATCTGCCCTTCATCATGGAGACTCCCAAGACACCGGGAAATGACCTGGCCGACGACCTCGGCAACCTGCGGCGAGTCCGACGCATCATCCCCAGACACCTACGACCGCCGCTGCCGCCGCCTGCTTAGGCCCGCTCTGCACCAAATTTCATATCCACGGAGAATACGAAGAATACCTGCAGCCCGAAACGTGACCCGCAACTGTGCAGCTTCATGCGACTTGCTCCCCCGTCATTGCTGCAGGCAGAGCTTTTCGTAGATGAGCACGGCTTTCTCGACCTGCTCAATCTCCACATACTCGACGGCGGTGTGCGCCTGGGCGATGCTGCCCGGACCGAGCACGACTGAGGGGATCCCCGCGTGGGACAAGTTGCTCGCATCGGTCCCGTACTGGACCCCGATGACTGTTTCGTCACCTGTGACGGCCGCGGTGGCGCGCCGGGCGATCCTCGCGACCCAGCACTCCGGATCAGTCTCCAGCGTGTAGTCCTCGAAGGCCAGAGTGCTGCTCCAGATGACTTCATCCCCGGCTGCGGCAGCGATCACGCCGAGAAGCTCTTGCTCCGTGTCTTCTGTGCATTCGCCGGGGATCATGCGCCGGTCCACGGAGATCTCACAGCGGTCTGGCACGACGTTGGGGGCCTGCCCGCCGTCAATCATGCCGACGCTGCAGGTCGGGCCGGATACCAGCGGGTGCTTCGGCCGGTCGCCGAGCTCTCCGGCATACGCCTCCAGCGCCTGGATGATCCGCGCCATCGCGTAGATGGCATTCTCGCCCTTGTGTGGCTCGCTGCTGTGCGCTGCCACGCCGTGGGTGGTGATGTCGAGGCGACATGCACCCTTGTGGGCCACGACAACCTGCAGCGAGGTC
>CAZCJS010000497.1:0-1806 GCA_964498775.1 uncultured Armatimonadia bacterium | reverse complement strand
GTGAGCTAGAAAAGCTCGATGCCGAGGTCGTCGTCATCGTTGTCAGGGTGTGCCTCGTCGTCGGCGAACAGCTCGATGTCCACCTCGGGCTGGTAGAGGTCGCGGTCGTCAATCGGGAAGAGATGTTGGTTCTGAGCAGCCCATTGAGCGGCAATGCCGTTGAGCGGGCTCTTGGGATTGTAACTCTGGTACTGGATCATCTGTCCTATCTGGACAATGACGTCAGCGAGTGTCTCGCCAGCGGCCCAGTGGTCGCCGATACAGATGTAGGAGCCGAAGTTGGGATGGAAAATGGGGGTCTCGAGGTCGCACTTGGGCTTCTCGCGAGGGTAGGCCTGAGTGAGGTAGATTTTGGCTTTGTGGTAGTTGCGTTCAGCCGGTCGGCCGGTGCGCTCGTCAAGCTCCAATCCTTTGACATGATAGACGATTTCATAGGCCTCCGGCGGATCACCCGACAGAGGGGTCACATCAATGAGCGGATGACCGGAGAACTCGTCGCGAATGGTCTGGAAATCCGCATATAAGCGCCGCAGTCTCGCGTTCATAGTTTATTCTTGAGGAACTCCCTTGGTTTCCGGCAGCTTCGGTATCAACAACTCGTGCTTTTCTTCCAGCTGCTCGTTGCCGGCGATGCCATTGAGCAGGGCGATGAGTGGTGCGTGGTCGGGTGTAGCGTAGAAGCGCTCGCTTATTGCTTCGAGAGTGTCGCCCTCGGTTACTTCGTAGGTGTCGCATGGGATGGTGGCAGGTGGGGGCGCGGCGATGTCGGGGGCGATGTCAACAGGCTCCGGTAACCTCTGCGTCTCCGCACCGAGTTCAGTGGCACGGGGCATGGTGTCGAGTTGATTTTGCAGGCGGAAGATCTCGGTAAGTACGTACACTTGCAGGACGATGGTGATGGCGACAAGAACGGAGAGTGCAAAGAGGGCGGTTTTCTGGCCCGCCTGGCCGGCGGCGGGCGGGGCGGGTGGCATGGGTGGAATAGGGATGTTAGCGCCTGCAGTCACCACTTCCTGCTGCCGTGTTTGGGCTGCAGCGGGCGGCTCGCCCTCAGTCGTTGTGGTCACGTAGAGCTTGATTTCGGGTATGCGGACGAGTTCTCCGGCCTCCCAGACGAAACAGCCCTCGTCATGGCGGACCGGGTCAATGACGTAGGCAATCTGCCAGGGTGCAGAGAAGAAGTTCCGGTGGATAAAGGTATCGTAGCTGGAGAGGAAAACGCCGAAATTAGGGTGGCTATGATACCAGCCGAGGATGACATAGTCAGGATACTCGGCGTCCATTTTGGCATTGATTTCGGCCCATGATTCGTGGGTGAAGGTGACATTTCCCTGTGATGCGCGGGTATGCTGAGCGGCGATACAGGCATGTACATGCACGGAGTTGTGCTGTTGATCCACGTATCCGGCCATGATACCGGCGATCTCGTGACTGGTGTCGGCACATGCGTGGCGCTTCATCTCGGCGACGACTTCTTCGGCGAAGTATACCACTGGCGGCGTGGCTGTCTGCAGGTCCGTTTCAGGCCCGTCTTGGTGGGTTAGCTCGATGTCCGGTTCGTTGTCCTGCTGCCAGGCAAGCGAGCCTTTGAGCTTTTCGGATTCGGGCTGTGGGGCGTGGTCCGGCTCGTTCGGCGGCTCGCGGTCAGGTTCTGCGGGCGGTTTGTCCGGCATGTTGCACCTCCTTAGAGGGTTCGGTCGCGACGACCTCGTGTGGCGGACGGCAAAGGCAACGGCATGTATGACCGGCAGTGAAAATGACTCGGGCTGGAACTGTAGTTATGCAGAATTCGGGCAATTCCAATTG
>CAZCJS010000496.1:0-1816 GCA_964498775.1 uncultured Armatimonadia bacterium | reverse complement strand
GGTAGCTGTCGGGGAGGACGGGGTTAAAGTCGGCGAGAACGTTGAGGCGAGTGTCGAGCGTATCGCGAGTGTTCATGTCGAGATGGTACTTGCCGGACCAGTGGAATGATTGCCGTCCTGGGACTGTTTCGACACCTGCGATGTCAGCGCCGCGTGATGAGAGCATTTCGAGGCGTTTTGGGGGAAGTCGTCACCGATAACGCCGACGAGGTTGACCGGTGCGAAGAGGGTTGCGGCCATGGCGGCATAGTAACCGGCGCCACCGACGATATCGGTGCGTTTCGCCGACAGCGTCTCGATATCATCGAGCGCAAGGGTGCCAACGATGAGTACTGAAGAGGGCATTGGTATCACCTGAATTTCTCGCGAGATGCTTCGGTGTCGGAGTTCCGGTCAGACGGTGGGCTCCCCGGAGCTTTGAAGAGCTCGTTGATGGTGAGCCAGACTATGATTGGGAGTGCAGTGAGTCGCGGGATGCGGCTGGGCTCTCTGATGGCACGGTGTAGCCACTCGAGGCCGCAGCGCTGCATCCAGAGGGGTGCGCGCGGCTTCAGCCCGGAGATAACGTCGAATGAGCCGCCGATGCCTATACAAACGGGGACGTCGAGGTCCTCCATGTGCTGCATGATCCATTTTTCTTGGCGTGGGGCACCAAGTGCGACGAAGAGCGCAGCTGGCCGGGCGTCATGGATTTCGGCAATAATACTGCGTTCCTGCTCCGGTGTGAAATAGCCGTCATGGACACCTGCTATGCGGAGGCCGGGCACTTGCCGGACGAGATTTTGTGCAGCTCTCTCGGCAACCCCGGGTGCCGCACCCAGCAGATAAACAGAACGGTTGATATCGGCGGCGACCTTACAGATTTCGCTAACCATGTCGCAGCCGGCGACGCGGGTATGAATACCGAGGTTGAGGAGCCTGGCGGACAGAACTACACCAGCGCCGTCAGCGGTGACGAGATCGGCGGTATTAATTATCTCGCGCGTTTCGGGGTCCTTGTTGGCACGGATAATACCGGCGGCGTCAGTGGTGACAATAATGTGGGGAGTGCCTAGCTCAATGAATTGACGGACGCGCGCCATAGCCTCTGCCATGGTGACGCGGTGGATGCGGACGCCGAGGAGGTCATAGTCGTCCCGAGGGGTTGGGGGATTGGCTGGTTTCATGAGGCGCAGGGCGAGATACGCTACGACAAGGCCAACGACGAGGCCTTCGACCAACACGATGAGTTTGACAATGTAGGAAATATTGATGAGGGTTGCCAGAATGACGGCGTGTGTACAGACGATGGCGTGGCCAAGGAGTAGGACGATGCCGACCTGCCGATGGCTGTAGCCCTGCTGCATGAGTATCTCGTGCAGGTGGTAGTGTGTGTGTCTCCAGAAGTTGCGCCGCTTACCACGAATCCAGTCTGTAGCAGCAGTGTAGGCCATGGCGAAGAGCGGGACACTCACGGCTAGCATGGGGAGTAGGGCGACAAGGAAGGCCGTGTGCTTGAGCGCACCCTCGATCGCTATGGCCCCGATGATGACTCCGAACATGTACGCGCCGGCGGTGGCGTTGCCTTCCCTTCTCCCAAAGGGGGGATCTCGAAGTGGCCCCCCTCAATTCTCAGGACCTTGCCCGTGACAAGGGCATCGGCAATAATGCTTCTTGCCTCGTAAAGGACCCTTCCAAAGGTCTGGCGTGAAACGTGCATCATTTTGGCTGCGGTCTCATGATCCGTTCTCTGCAAATCACAAAGCCGAATCGCTTCAAGCCCCTCGACGGGAAGGAAGATTTCTTCTCTGCCCCAGGGTGAAAGCCTGTTGGGAAC
>CAZCJS010000495.1:1567-1831 GCA_964498775.1 uncultured Armatimonadia bacterium | reverse complement strand
ATGAACTATACGCTTCGTATTTGGAGAAGTGGCGCGAGCGTAAGCCGCCGCTCAAGCTCACCGCCGGAATCGACAACGAGATCAGGGAGATCAGTCGCCGCTTCGACATCGCCATCGCCGGACAGTACGGCCGCGACATGCTGCACTTGCTGGAAGAAGGATCAATTCTGGACTGCTTCACATACCGCTTCACTCAGGACGACTTCGCCCTCACAAAGCCGGACCCGCGATACTACGAGCAGATCACAAGAGCGTGTGGTGTCG
>CAZCJS010000495.1:0-1557 GCA_964498775.1 uncultured Armatimonadia bacterium | reverse complement strand
GTCGGCGACCGAATAGATAAGGACATCATTCCCGCGAAACAATTAGGGATGAAGACGATCCTCATTCGCGTTGGGCTTCACAGGCATCAACGGCCGAGGATCCCCTCCGAGGTCCCCGACGCGCAACTCAGCAGCGTGCGCGGCCTGGCCGAAGCAATCGCGAAAGCGGCCGAAGAGGACTGATCCTCATTGTGTCAGGCACAATGAGCAGGCACAATGAGCAGGCTGATCGCGGGCTGACCCACATCGGTTTCACCTCGACCGATGCGCGCGCCGACTACGCGCGCCTCAAGAAACTGGGCGTGAGCACCATCGGCGAGCCCGTCGAGTTCAGACCCGGCCTGTGGCTGTTCTATTTCTACGGGCCCGACGGCGAAGTGTGCGAACTGAGGCAGGCGTAGGAGCAGGAGGTGCGATCATAACCGGTGGAAAAGCCTCATCCCCGGCGGATTGCTGGGTCTCTCCGCCCTGGGGGGCAAAGGAAATTAGGACTTGCAATCCAACAATGGAAGTGGTATAAATAGTGGGGACAGGTCAGGCACACTGGTGCCCGGACGGTTGTCCCTAATGCCAAACGGGCACTGTCTTAGAGCGAACTCCGTAGGATATTCCCCAGCCTACCAAGGAACTGACGTATATAAAGACGACAGTTGCGAACCTCCAGAAGGAACTGGAGGTAATGAAGTAGCATAGGCACCTACACCGAAGCTTAAGTACCTTGGGATGCACAGCTATGAGGTGGCTAATCCTCCTAGGCATCGTGATCGCAGTCGTAGGTGTACCAACAGTCATGGTTGTCGCTTTCGGCGGGGACTGGGTCCGGGACGGTGCCGCTGGGGCTGTGCCTCAGTACGGAGTAGCCCTCGGAACGATCGCTGTGGCAATTGCGGCCATCTGGGGCGACAAGCTTCGGGATGTGTTCTGTGCGCCTCGGCTCATTGTTTCCCTGCTCAATCCGCGCGGCCAACCTGTGTCGACCACGGGCGATTATCCGACTCGGTACTACCATCTCCAAGTCAGAAATGAGCGGCGGTGGGCGCTGGCAAAGAATGTTCGCGTTCTGCTGACAGACCTCTCGAGACCGGTGCCTGGAGGCGCGTATCAGAGAACATCTCAGAGCGGCCCTTTGGCACTCAGTTGGCAACACCTTTCGTACAAAGGGATGTTCCTTAACATCGCACATGTTGCAGAGACTTGCGATCTGGGGCATGTAGAGAAGCAGCCGGATGTCGGTCCGCTTTTCCGACTCGAATGCTTCCCTTGGCCCAATGACTTCGAGGGCACATTAGACAAGTCCGGCGGCGATCTGAGGGTCCATGTGCTGGCAGTTGCCGACAACGCCGTCTCCGAGCCGTTGATTGTTGACATTCATTGGGATGGTGAATGGCACGATTCAGAGGATGAAATGTCCAAGCACCTTATCGTGAGCGCGGTTCCTTGCCCGTGACTTGTCCCTCCCGAAAACTCCATTCACCCAAGCGATGAAGGGCGCGGGACTGTGCCAGTGATTGACAGTGTACTTCATGCTCCGGTCGAGTCAACGGGACGGAGGCAGAC
>CAZCJS010000494.1:0-1836 GCA_964498775.1 uncultured Armatimonadia bacterium | reverse complement strand
AATGCCCACCAATGCCTGGCCACGCCCCAGTTGCATATCGTCAACCTCGGCGAGGTTGCGGCGGTAGCTTTCCAGGGCAAACGGCGCTAGTTTCAGATTCTCGATGCGTTCAACGATGCTCTGGAAGAAGTTATCACCGTATGTCGCGGCCATTGAATAGCGCTGAGTGTGCAACTCCCTCTGCGGCCACTTGATGGGCTTGCCATCAATGGTCGCGGCCGGGTAGTTCGCCTGAATGAAGCTGCGAGGCCGCCGGATCGCGATCTGCTCAAGTATGTTAAAAAGATTCACTGCCGCGTCCCGGCCTGTCGCCTTTCGTGCGGCGAGGAAGTACCTGCGCATGTCGCCGATGCCTGCTGAGGCGAAGTAACCGTCGTCGCCCTGGGTGATGAGCGCGAACTGATTGTACAAGTCGAACACATCATTGTTGATCGGCGTAGCCGTGAGCAGAATTATCTTCTTGCGGTAGCCAGCCTCTCCCCTACCCCCATTGCAGGCGATGAGTTGCTCAAGAGCTTCGAAACGGTTCGAGCGGTGATTGCAGAAGTTATGGCTCTCGTCAATCAGGATAATGTCAGCCGAGCCATATTCGAAGGGGTCGAACTGCGGCTGGCCCATTACTTCTTGTGTGATGACCTTGCCGGCGATACTCGCTGACTGCAGTTCCCGCTCCCACATGCGCCTCAGTGAGGCCGGCGCAATCACCAGTACCTGCTGGCGCTGGAAGTATCCCCATTTCTCCAGTAGGCGTTTGCCGATCCAGGTCTTGCCCAGTCCCACGGAATCCGCAACCATAACGCCGTCGTAACGGGCCAGAATGCGACACGCCCGCTCGAAAGCGTGTTCCTGGAATTCGGCAAGTTCGACCGCCGTAGTCCGATCCGGCGGCTCCTCGCCCAGCTCATCGCGGAAATAGTGCCACAGGGCCTTCAAGTATATCTCGTAGGGAGTGTACTCGATCTCTCCATACTTGCTTGCTAAGAGAACCTTGATGAACTCTTCCTTGTAGTCTGCCGACTCCTCCCACACTGCATCGAACCAGTCCACAAGCTGTTGGATTGCGCGGGCACCCACCTCGCTCTTCAGAAGTTGGCGGTTCTTGGGCGATATCCGGGAACTGGCTGCTTCCTCGCCCAGGTATGCCACCATGCCGGCGGCTTGCGGGTCAGCGGCAGTCTCCTCATCCAGCAGCACCTGGTGGCTGAGGTTGAGCTCGTTGTTGCTGGTGAGACCCGGTCCCGTGAAGTTGCTTGAGCCAACGATGCCGAGCAGGGGCTGGAAGCGGTCAAGCAGGATGCCCTGGCCGCTGCGCGTCCGGTCGGCGTAGAACAACCAGGTCTTGGCATGAAGGAAGCCCTTGTTGTAGCGCCGCACCGCCACCCGATCATCGCGCAGAAAGCGAATGAGTTCCTCCACGAGGCGCTGAGTGCTCGCATCCAGAGGCGCCCGCTCAAGTTCTCCGCGCAGAATGGCCGCATCCACTTCCGGGCTCAACGGGTCGCAGCGCAGGTCCTCCAGGCGTATCTGCGAGGCGCGCGGATCCAGATGAATGCCGATATCGGAGCCGCCTCTTGGCTCGGCACCCAGAAGCAGCCGGAAGCTGCCGAGATCCCCCAAAGCGTCGGCAAGTAGCTCAAAGCCGCGAATTGAGAAGAATGCCGTGGCCACGTCAACCGACTTGCCGGCGTGCTCGGCAAGCAATCCACGCAGCACATGCCTCATGCTGGTCTCATCGTTGCGATTGTCTATGACATAGGGGAGTCTCATGGGGTTCTCTGGGGGCTCAAAGCAGAACGGCGAACTCCTCGACGCTGAGGCCCGCATCGCGTATCAGTC
>CAZCJS010000493.1:0-1840 GCA_964498775.1 uncultured Armatimonadia bacterium | reverse complement strand
ACTTCCACATCTACATCTTACCCAATATTTCGACGTGGGAAACGCGATCTCCTGCTTCTGGCGGAAGAAATATTTTTTTCACTGTTCAAGGCGCATGAAAACCACAGAACTCGCCCGCAGTTTCTGTGCCATTCTCCGATGTGTCGTTTTGGAAGATTCTCTTCCGGGGGGACGGCCGCGCTACAACTTGCGACGCTCTGCCCCTGTTTTCATCGGTATAGGCCGGGCGAGTTCCTGGTGATGTCGAATTCCATTTTAGGCTTCGAACACCCCCTTTTCCTCGTACGAATTGGTTTTCAAGCTACTCTACGTCTGCGGCCCATCTATGTAAAGCCTCTAGAGGCTTGCATGAGTATTATACCCACCGGAGGGTACGCCAAAACAAGATACTACGAGCTCGCAGAGGATTCGTGCGCCAACAGGACGAACTACGTTACGATAGCCGGTATCCCGGGCACAGTAAACCCGTCCAAGACAGCATTCGGATTGGCAATCGCCCAAGGGCAGACTATGACAACATACCAGTGCAGTTGCATGAGTACGCACCCTCGATACATTGTTGCAGTTGCAATGTCGCTGATTGTGCTTTGCCTGGGTACACAGGTAGGGCTCGGCGGGGAGGACAATGGGGATCCTGACACGGCATGGCTGCCGCAACCCCAACTCGCCGGCTACGAGAGTCTGATACCCTCCGCCGCGCAGGAGTTGCACAACGGGCCGTCCATCAATCGGCAGATGGCCGCGTTCATCCTCGGCCAGATCGGTGGGCCGGAGAGCTGCCGGATCCTGCGCGCCGCGCTCGATGACGCCGACCGATGGGTGCGGATACATGCCGGAGTCGCACTCGCACAACACGGCAAGGTCGAGGGCTTGGCGGGGAGCAAGGCTGCGCTGTATGAAGGGCCGGCGTGGCTGAAGTTCTATGCCATTTACGGGCTCAACCAAATCCGGAGTGAACACGCACGACAGGTGCTCGACACGACCGCCTGCAAGGGTGACCCGTTTCTCAATCGCGTCATCATCGCGGCACGCAAAGAGCGGAGTACAATTAGTGGCGTGCCATTGCGCAATGAGCCGGTCTCAGTGAGGGATTGGTCGGAGTTGGCTGAGGTGGCGGCCCAGGCTTTCCTTGACGAAGCCGACATCTGGTTCCATGGTGGCGACTACGATCAGGCGATCCGCTGCAATGAGGCGGCCATCTTCCTGCAGCCGTCATGGGTGGATGTCTATGCGGCCAGCGCTTGGCTGCAGTGGTCAATGAACCGCCATGGCGCCGCCATTACAACCTATCGCAGAGCGATAGCCGCCAATCCCGACAACTGGGAGGCGCACTTCGAGTTAGGGTTCTACTACCTACATCATGGCCGCATCAGCTCCGCAGTCAAGTACCTGAAGAATAGCTTTGAACTCGACGCCCCACCGTTGAGGGCTCGCAGCTATGCCCATGCGCTGGAGAAGGCTGGGAAGCTCAGCCAAGCATTGCTCATATGGCAGCAACTCGATAAGCGCGATTCCTCCGGAGCAGTTGACGCGAACCTCAACAGGTTGCGGAAGATACTGAGCGCAGACGAGTAGACGCTGCAAATGCAGCGAGTCCACTAGAGTGCGCTGGGCTAGACAAAACCACGGCAAAAGGAGGAAGCACACGTGAAATCTATGGTGATGGACAAGCAGCTTCGTTTGCCGGCAGTCATAATATTGGTGTCGCTTGTGCTTGTCACTGTCGCGGTGGCGCAGCCGAGGCCGCAAGCTGCGATAACGACCCAGCCCTTTGCGGGAGGCTGGAGAACACTACTGCTCGAACTGACGATACTGATGCGGCTGGCTGCGCTCGAACTCA
>CAZCJS010000492.1:0-1856 GCA_964498775.1 uncultured Armatimonadia bacterium | reverse complement strand
CCGCGTGGGCGCGGGCCGCGCGCCAAGCCGGCATGCGCTACGTCGTGCTCACCACCAAGCACCACGAGGGATTCTGCCTGTGGGATTCGGCACTGACAGATTACAAGGCGCCGAATACGCCCTGTGGCCGCGATCTGCTTCGTCCCTATGTGGACGCCTTTCGCGCCGAGGGAATCCGCATCGGGTTCTACTACTCGCTCATCGATTGGCACCATCCCGATTTCACCATCGACCGCGTGCATCCGATGCGCAATAGCGCAGAGGCGCGCGCCACCAATCCCCAGCGGGATATGACACGCTATGCCGCCTATATGCGCGGCCAGGTCCGCGAACTGCTGACGAACTATGGCCCCGTGGACTATCTCTTCTTTGACTTTTCCTACCCCGGCGAGGACGGCAAGGGGCGCGATGACTGGGAGTCCGAGGAGCTCCTCGCCCTGGTCCGCGAGCTCCAGCCCAGCATTCTCGTCAACGACCGCCTCGACCTCATGGACGAGCCCGGCGGCTTTGACTTTACGACACCCGAGCAGGTGATGATTCGGCAGCAGCCAGAGCGCAACGGAGAGCCTGTCCTGTGGGAGACATGCCAGACCTTCTCTGGATCTTGGGGCTACCATCGCGACGAGGCAACCTGGAAGAGCGTCAAACAGCTTCTCGGACTGCTCATCGACACCGTCAGCAAGAACGGCAACCTGCTCCTCAACGTTGGGCCAACCGCCAGGGGAGAGTTCGATGACCGCGCACTGGATCGTCTGCAAGGTATGGGCACCTGGCTCAAGCGTCACGGCCGCGCCATCTACGGTTGCGGTCCTGCGCCAGAGTGGTGCACCCCCCCACAGGATTGCCGGCTGACCTACAATGCCGCAACCAACCGCCTCTACGTGCACGTGCTGAACTGGCCCATCCGCCACCTCCATCTGGATGGGTTTGCCGGACGAGTGGCGTACGCACAGCTCTTGCACGACGGCTCCGAGGTGCCCTTCACAGAGATGCCAGAGCGGCTCTCGCGCTGGGAGGGAGAAGGCGACACGGTCACGCTAGAGCTGCCGGTTGTCAAGCCGGATGTCGAGGTGCCCGTCATTGAGATCTGGCTTGCCTAGGATCGCCAACGTTTGACGACAAGGGCCCGCTTTTCTAGAATGATTACAAGAATACCATGCATAGTGGAGGAAAGACATGCCTGACAAGACCGTTCTGGAGAACATCCTCGGAGTGGCCATTCAGCGCGAGGAGGCCGCCGCTGCCCTCTATCGCGATACTGCCGAGCAGGTTGAGACCGGACCCGTTCAGGTGTTGCTCAAAGAGCTGGAGCAGCAAGAGGTCGGCCACAAGAGGCGACTGCAGCAGCTTCTGGACAAGGGCACCTTCCGCCGCATCTCGGCTGTTCAGCGCAAGCAGGTAGAAGACCTCAAGCTGACGGACTATTTGGTCGAGGAGCCGCTGGAGCCGGATACCGATCTTCAGGGCGTCCTGATTGTGGCTGGCAAGCGCGAGAAGGCTAGCCATGACCTCTACAATGGCCTGGCCCAGGTGACGGACGAACCAGAAGTCAACGAACTGTTTCGTTTCCTTGCGAACGAAGAACTGGGGCACAAGCATCGCATCGAAACCATGTACGAGGAGCTGTTCCTCCAAGATAACTAGCACCGGTATAGCAAGGCGCGCAGCGACCTAGCAGAGCCCAAGGAGATCACGATGGCCAAGTACGAGTGCCTTGTCTGTGGCTATATCTATGATCCTGCCGTTGGTGACCCTGATGGCGGCATCGAGCCAGGGACGGCGTTTGAGGACATCCCTGACGACTGGGTGTGTCCAGAGTGCGGCGCCGGCAAGGACATGTTTGAGGAGATCTTGGA
>CAZCJS010000491.1:0-1859 GCA_964498775.1 uncultured Armatimonadia bacterium | reverse complement strand
ATACCAGGGTGAGTAGCGTGGGGCAAATCGTGAATTCGAGGAGAACCTTGCGAAGCATACTATAGAGAATAAGTCAAGTACCCAACTGCACGTTAACAAGGTGCGCTGAACAGAACTCAGTTCAAGAACGGTTTTGAACAGAGCGACTCAGACAGGTATGTGGCCGACACGGCTTTCTCAAGCCCTGAGATCAGGTCCCTCAGCGAGTGAGAGAACATGCCCCAGTCCGTAGCTCTTGGGCCCGACCTAGTTCATCCGAGGTCCCCAGGGGCCTCAACATACCTCATCCGGCTTGCACCAAGCGGTGGGGGCGCCAAGCTTCGCAACGAGGTCGCTATGCGCCTCAGTGTTAGGAAACGGCGTCCCCTCACTCGCGCGCGACCGATCTCTGCGGGCCGGAGGGCAAGCGTGCGGTGTTGTAAGCCAGCGACGGACTCAGTTCTCAGGCTCGAATGCCGGGTCGTAGAGCGTCCGCTTCTGGATCAAGGCCCACAGGATGCGCAAGAGCTTGTTCATCAATGCTCCCAAGGCCTGCATTTTGGTAAGCGGATTCTCCTCGCGTTGCCGGAGCCGCTGGTAGGTGCGGGCAAAGGTCTCGTCTACCTGCACCAAGCGCATCACGGCGAAGAACAAGGCCGTGCGCAGCCGTGGACGCCCCTTGTGGGACATCGGCGTCTTGCTCCGCGTTTTCCGTCCTGAGGCGTTGAAGACGGGCTGTGTGCCGGCCAACTTGATCAACTGGCGTGCGCTGGTGTAGTGGCTCGGATCGCCGATCTCGGCCAGGATCGTGGCCGCCGTGATGACGCCCAGGCCGTGCACAGACAACAGGTAGGGCGCCTCTGGCATAGCCACGAAGCAATCCACCAGGGCCGTGCAGGTATCGTCCCGTTGGCGCTGCAGCACTTCCAGACTCTCGATATGCAACCGCAGAGCCTGCTGCAAGGCCTGGACCCCGTCTTTCAACCCCACCGACCGGGCTGCCAGCTCGTGAGCGCGCCGCAACTTGGAGACCTGCAACCGTTGTGCCTGGAAGTCGGCGCGCACCCCGGCGATGAACCGTTCCTGCGACATTTGCTGGACCTCGATGGCGGTGGCGTGATGACGCAGCATCGCCATCGCGGTGGCCCCGGTGAAGTCTTTGAACGCGCGGGGCAACTCGGGAAACAACTGCCCGGCTGTGTTGCGGATCAGGTTCTTCTGCCGCCGAATGTCCCGCTCCAAGCGAGTGTACAGGGTCACATACTGGCGCAGTTCGGCATACTGACCGTGCAGCAGCCGCGTCTCCGTGTACTTACCGGTACGCAACAGGTCACCCACCATGAACGCGTCCCGCCAGTCGTCCTTGGATCGGTCCAACTGGTCCCCCTCGCGATGTTTCTTCAGGGTATAGGGGTTGACCAGCCGGTACGGCACCTCCTGCTCCTCCAGATAGGCCGCCAACAGCTTCCAGAAGTAGTTGGTCGGCTCCATCCCCACCAACAGGCCGGGGGCTTGCTGGCGCTCTCGCAGCGCCTCGATGCGGCGCAGGAAGTAGTTGTACCCGTCTTGATCGTTGGGAAACCGAAACCGATCCAGTCGCTCTGCACGTTCGCTGAGCACCACTGTGACGTTGCCGTCCAGCGCCAGGTCTACACCAGCGAGCAGGGTTCCTGGTTTGACACTGGCTAGCTTCTTTGATAAAGTACTGTTTGACATGAGTATCCTCCTGAGATTTGAGATGTACAGAAGGATACCTCATGTTCCCTTTTTCGCTAGTTTGCCCTCTTATTCTCTATACTAGGTTAGCGAGTAGATCTCATTCCAGCATCACATCGTTGACCAAAGCGCATTCTCAATGAGGGTTCCGTGGAACCTTCGCA
>CAZCJS010000490.1:0-1867 GCA_964498775.1 uncultured Armatimonadia bacterium | reverse complement strand
TTTTTTGCGCCGAGTGTTAGAAAAACTGCTCTGAGGACGCTGGTTTAGGGTCTAGACAACAGCAATGCCGCTGCACCAGACAAGACACTGAAATTCGAGGTCACCGGCACAGTCAATGGCGCAACCGTCACCATCTACGCCGACGGGGTGGCTATCGGCAGCGCAACGGCGGGTGGAATCACGACCATCGTCACGACCAACGGTACGCACGACTTGGTCGACGGGCTGCATGTGATCACCGCACGCCAGACCGGACCCGGGAAGCTGGAGTCCGGCAGTTCTGAAGTACTTATGATAACGGTGGACACAATTCCTCCAGCGCCGGGCAGTTGGTCGAGCGCCATGGTGCAGGATGGAACAGAACTCTTGCTCAGGATCCCGGATGACGGGTCGTTCTCTGAGCCGCGGAAGGGGGGGGTTAGGACGCTGGTGATCGACTTCTCGGAGGATGTGGACCTGTCGGGTGCGACCGCCGTCTTTTCAGGAAACGACGGCAGCTTAGATGGACCAGATCTTTGGGGGATCACCGCGAGTGTGTCGCGCCGCGATGGGGATACGGGCCAGATTCTGTTCAGTGACCCGCTGCCGGATGATGTGACGTATCTTGTTCGCCTGGACGGTGTGACGGATGTTGCCGGTAACCAACTTGCCGGCGACAACGCCCGGACCATGACAGCCTTGTGCGGTGACGTGAATGGCGACCTCGAGACGAACGTGTTTGATTTGCTGTATGCGTGGGACTATCGGGCCAGAGCCGCGGATGCTGGGGTCGAAGAGACGCGTTGCGACGTGAACTGCGACGGCATGGTCAGCGTGTTCGATCTGCTCTTGGCCTGGGACCATCGCGGCCATGATGCTACGGGCTACGCCGCCCCGGCCCTGCCGGCGGCAGCGAGCCAGGCAGCCGGATCGCTGTCCCAGACCTACGCGACGTCAGTCGACGAGCATATAGCCGGCGGCATCTTAGCTGCCTCGTCAAGTGTGCAGGGTCTCGCCGCGTTCGTTGTCGCCGCGCCAATCTCGGCCAACGTCCAGGCCGGGTCGCCTCTGGCTGCATCGACCACGAAGGCACAGGCGAGTGCTACGACCCCCGACACGCCTTCGGAAACTGTCGGCATTGTCCCAGCCATCCTGACCGAACTGTCGTCACAGGCCCAATTGGCGCCGCTCGCGACACCGGCACTTGCCGGACGATGGCTATGGCCGCCATCGAGCGATCCATCCGCACCGACGGCCGAACTCGAACCATCCCTCGACACGAACCTGGCGAACATCCTGGGCGAGCAACTAGACCGGATGTCGGCCGTGGATTAGCATGCGACATGTGCTCGATGGACTGTGTCGCGCTGGTCTGTACAGTGTGGTCCGCCTTGACCGTCTCTGGCCATCGCGCCCAAAGGTAACTCCGGCAGCCGTTCCAGCGCCCCGGCCACGTCCAGGAGCTTCGGATCGGTGTAGACGTTCATCGTCAGGTCGAGGGAGGAGTGGCGCATGGCGGCCTGGGCGGTGCGGGGGGCGACGTTGCCTTTGCTCAGGAGCGTGCCGAACGTGTGGCGCAGGGCATGGACGTCGATGGTCCAGCCGCGGGAGTCCTTCTTCGGGATACCAGCCAACTTCAGATCGCGGTCCAGGATCCTGACCAGCCCGGCCGGGACGACGCACAGAGGTGTTTCGGCAGGGAGGGCTGGGCGGGTGTTGGCGGGAGGTGTGCCAGCCGCATGATCCGGCGCGAAAGAGGGACTGCCCGGGGGGTTATGTATCATACTGTTACACTGCTTATTCGCAATGTTCCACTCTGCCGAGGCAATATCACGGCCGCGCTGGGGCGGGGCGGGGGGCGGGGTGAGTTTCAACATCTTTTTCAGCA
>CAZCJS010000489.1:0-1868 GCA_964498775.1 uncultured Armatimonadia bacterium | reverse complement strand
GAACAAGACAGCCGGCCAACGTGACCGGCTGCCACAAGAGAGACTCCGCAGCAGGAAACTAGGCGGAAACAGGGGGCAAACTGACGTCACGATGCCGACCTAGCGCCAGCCATCGGAAGTCATCAAGAGCATCAGAGAGACGCTCGTATTGCGACACTGACGTGTAGCCACGTATCGCAAGGTCTTCTATGTTCCAACGCGTCGGGCCTATCAACTTGGTGGCCTTGACGTTGGTGCTGTCGTGTAGAATGAAATACTTGTCCATGTCATCCTCCTGTGGTGCTAACAACGAAGTGTTGTCGGCTCACAAGAGAGACTCCGCAGCGGGGAAACGGCCTAAAAACAAGGGGTTTTCGGCGTTGAGTATGATGGTCGTCCGGCACCGGGACAGGAAAGATGCAGAAAAACAGGGGGAAATGGCGGGGCGTTACAAGATGCCCCCCTGCCCCCCCAGCCGGCCCGCCCCTATATCACGTTACCCACCTGGATTTTTTCAGGATTTTAGGGGGGTTGTGGTATACTCCTGTTTTCCTCAGGAGCTTCCCATGATTAGTGCAGTAGTAACAGGCAAAGCCGGTCGTGACCCTGAGCTTCGTACCACTGGTGCGGGCAACACGATGGCTAAGTTCAGCGTGGCCTCGTCTCAAAAGAAGGGCGAGGAATATCAGACCACGTGGGTCGATGTTCTCTGTTTCGGCGAGCAGGCCGAGCAGGTGGCAGAGCGTGTCCAGAAGGGCACCCGTGTGACTGCTACCGGCAAGATGCAGTTGGAACAGTACGAGAAGCGTGACGGCACGCCAGGCTCGTCTTTGGTGCTCATGGCAGACGACGTGGGCATTAGCCTGCGGTTCGCACCTGCGGGTGCAACGGCTGCCGCTAGTACGTCCAGTGACGAATACCCAACGGGCTGGTAATGAAGAAGAAGATCCCCATAGACGAGAGCCGCTTGCGTGCTATGTGGGCCGACAAGGGATTGCGGGTGGCGGAGATTGCTGAGGCTCTTGGCATCAGCATCACAAGGCTCAATGTGGCTGTTAGGTCACTGGGCCTTCCGCCCCGCAATCTCGGCGGGCAGGCTGCACAGTCTCGTCATCGCGACCCGACGATTGAAGAGATTGACCAGCGGTGTGCGGAGGCTAGGAAGCTGCGTCCGCAGAGGGTCAAGAAGCAGCGATGGAAGTTGCCGCACTACTCGTACAACGGCGTCCATTGCACGTTTGATCCTATGTAGGGGCATAAACCTCGTGCGAAAGCGAGGAGCTTATGAACCCAGACAGCCTGCGCCAGGCGATCCGAGCCAAGTACGTACGCATGAACCCCGACCTGTTCTCTGAGGACATGTCGGATGCGGACTTCGCGCAGAACCTTCACTACCTCTACGACCAGTCTCGTGGTGCGTGGCCCAGTGAAGAGGAGCGGACAGCGGCGAGGCAGCGGTGGCTGGACGAGAATGCTGCTGGCGCGGATGCCAATGACTACATGGCAATGGCGAAGGAGTCCCGCTATCTGCTGGACCCAGACACTCGCGAGTTCCAGCCGATCCTGGCTGATGCACGCCTCATGGAGAAGTGGGCTCCGTACTCAGAGGCCGACAGGCAGCTTCAGCAGTCAATAGCCAATGGCGATCCTGAAGACAACCCAGAGGCGTACGCGTACGCGGCGGCAAATGCTCTGGAAGCAAGGTACGCGCTGCAAAAGACGGCCGATGAGTGGGAGCAGGTAAGGACTTCCCCGCTTGCTCACCCAGAGGACCGCGAACTCTTCGACCGGATGGTGGACCCCGAGTCTGACGCTGGCTGGTTTCTTGCCAGAGCCGGCATCATCCCCAATGCCTAAAATGAGATCTTTGTGAGATCGGGTAAATTCCT
>CAZCJS010000488.1:0-1868 GCA_964498775.1 uncultured Armatimonadia bacterium | reverse complement strand
GCTGTAGTAGGTGCGGTCAACGGTGTAGAATCCCTCGAAACTCAGCGTGACTATACCCGGCCGGGCGAACTCGACTTCGAAGTTGAAGAGCTCGCCGGCGACGTCAGTGGTCGCTGAGCCGCCGAGAGGAGTGACGTTGAATCCGAATGAACGGGAACCAGTCTCTTCGTCCCAGGATTCAGGCATGCTCCCAGCAATCATGAAGTCCTCAGGCAACAGGAACCCAAGTGGATTCACGGCCGCCCAGATACCGTCCGGCTCCTTGATATCACCGCCGGGCGAGCCTACGTTGAATGAACCTTCGACAAGAGCGGGCTGCCCACCATCGAAGGTTACGCCGACGCCATTCATGTACGCGAACGGACTGGCCGGCACGCCGGTCGCCACCACGATTCGCACCGGCTGGCCGATCGATGCAGCCGAACGGAGCGGGAAGGCGTACAGGGCATCGGCTTCAAAGACGTCCGGCACGGTGTAGAGCGGGACGGTTCCAGTGGCCGTGTTGCCGAACTGGTCCGAAGCCAGCAGCAGGGCATCGCCACCCTCGAACGTCTCCTCGTCCCAGGTCACCGCAAACACGTACTCGCCGCCGTCGTCCTTCGTCTGGCTGAACTCCCCTTCGACGGTGACACCTTCGGGCGGCACCAGCTCAACGACCACGTCTCCGAACGCAGCGCTGACGCCAAGCCGGATCTCGCCGGCGACGGGGTTATAGTAAGCAGCGTAGACAAACAACGGACGTATGATCTCGACGCTCTCAGTCTGGCTGTGTCCCGCTGTGTCGTCCGCGGACACGAGTATCGTGCAGCTGTTTTCCTCGTGGGGCAGGAAGTCGAGAGCGAATTCCATCTCCGCGCTGCCGCCGGCAATCTGATGCACGGCTCCTTCAGGAATGACGGCCCACTCTGGCAGATCCTCGACCATCACGAGGGTGTTCGCACCATCGTACTGCCCCACCTCGATGATCAGGCGCCCCCAGGGCCGCTCGTACCATGCAGTCAGCTTGAGCGGCCGATACTCATCGCCGATTTCGTAGGACCTACTGGTGGGGAATGAACGACCCTTGGTGTCCACGAGGGTGACGCTGTAGGAGTACGTCCCTGGCTTCGCCAGGGTGAAGGTGTGCTCAAAGGGGACTGTCATCGCAGTTCCCTCCGGCAGGTTCTCAGTGGTGCCGCCACCCATATCCGCGCTGATGGAGTAAGGCTTGTCGTAGAAGACTCCGGGTTCATTGACCTTAAGCGTCGCGGTCATGCCTTCGCACCAATTGAAGTCCGCCGCGAAATCGACATAGGGGTAGGATGGGGGCGAGTAGGCGGGGTCGCCGCCGGCTCTTTCAGGCATCGGCTCCGACAACCGGCTGAAGCGCGCGGGCAGATCGCTGCGGCAACCGGCCAGCAGCAGGCCAATGCTCGCAATCACCATCAGCGCGGCTGTCACCGTTTGCCGCATATGCCACCTCCCATTTCACGGCGCGGCTGATCGCTTCGCACTGCCACGCCGCGTGTCAGCGTGCAACCCGCTCAATGGTAACGCAGCGCGGCCGCGAGTGTGGTGCCCACTTGCTAGCCAAAACGAGGTGGCCACTTGCGCCCCGGCCAAAGCCCGCACAGGGCCCAGTGAACAGCCCGAGTTGTGTAGGGGCGGCATTCATGCCGCCCGATTCGCGGTGCCCATCAACTGGACACCGGCATGCGGGAGGGAGCCATGAATGGCTCCCCTACAACAAACATCGTCCAGCTCCGCCTACGGCTGCCAGTCGACCAGGCAGATCTCGCCGGTCTGCAGCGCCTTGAGCACGCGCAGCGTCTCATCCGTGCTGCGGGCGACGAACGGTTCGTGGACCACCTGGTAGCGCAGCGTGCCCT
>CAZCJS010000487.1:0-1894 GCA_964498775.1 uncultured Armatimonadia bacterium | reverse complement strand
GTTGATCTCTGAATTCTGATCTCTGGACTCTGAATCGCCGTTGCCGTTGCCGTTGGTTGTATGACGTTAGGTTGCCGTTGCGGGCGACGCAGAGCGTCGCCCGCCGAATCAAAATTTTGGTATTTAGTATCCGGTCGCAAATCCATTGTCACACAATTCAACACCAGGAGGACAGATCCAATGAAACGCGCAGATGTGGTTTTTTGTATCGTGGTAATCGTGGTCGCAACCTCACTGTGTCTCGGTCAGACAGACTACGAGCCCGCCTCACAGATGGTCAACGGGCACCGCTGGGCGACGGTGACGCGCATGAGTATCACGCTCTTCGGCATCCCGACGGATGCCGGTGGCTACACAAGGGACGAGCGCGCCGAGATCATCGCCAACGAGCGCCTGGACCCATTGCTGGGGTCTGGCGTGCTCAGCAACCCCAACAACATCACCGTAGGCCGGATGAACAATGAAGTCACAATCCTGTGCAAAAACCCCAAGAACGGTGGTGGATTGCCCAACCCCACGTTGATTCTGACTATTGACAGCAACTTCTCGCGCTACCTGAAGAAGAACAAATGGGATATTGCCTATTACTGGCGGGACTTGCTGCGCAAGTGGTCAGCGGCGGGGGTCATCAAAGCCGTTGGGCCTAAGGACACCCTTACTGACCCCGCCGGCCGCCCACTGGACGAGACCAACTCCTGGCACAAGGTCCCGAAGGGCTACGGACAGCAGTACATCCCCGAGCAGGGCGGCGCTGACCAGGATTCCGGCCAGTCCCAACAGGGTTCGGGCAGGAGTGACTGGGGCGTGCCCGGCGAGTAGAACGCTCGCGGTGATTACTCACCGTTGCACTCAGGAAAATGCCGCACAAGACAGCGACACACATGACTGTGGAGGTGTTTCTTCATGCGTGTGCCTGTAAGGTATCATTGGCAGGCGTTTATGGCCTTTTTGGTGTTGATCGCCGTATCCGCGTGGGGCGATGCAATTTCGCGAGATGTGATGATCCAGCGGGTGGAGGGCGAGTCGGGTGACAAGTTCGCCGTCATCGTTGGCATCAATGACTACACCGCCACTGAGATCAGAGACCTCAAGTACGCAGTTGCCGATGCTGAGAGCTTGTACACGCTGCTGACGCAGCCCGAAAGGGGCGCTTTCTTGCCCGCCCATGTACGCTTGCTGACAGACAATTCTGCCGGTGTCAACCGGCCGACTCGAGAACATATTCTCGAGGCGCTGACCATCTTCACCGCAAATGCCTCCAGCGCCGATACTATATTGTTTTACTTCGCCGGCCATGGCAAAGACGGCTATTTGATCCCCTGCGACGTCAATCCGAACCTGCTGGCAGATACATCCGTCTCGATGCGACGTGTTAATGAGCTGCTTTCACAGAGTCGCGCCCGCCGTCAGTTGGCTATCTATGACTCCTGCCACTCAGGGGGTTTCCGTATGGGTGGTGACCGCGCCTCCACACAAATGGATAAGCTCACGGAGGACCTGCTTCTGGAAGAGGCCGAGGGACGTATCACGCTGTCTTCATGTAGTGCCAAGGAAGCATCATGGGAATGGCCGGAGCGCGGCCATGGCGTCTTTACTGCCTGCTTACTTGACGCTCTGGAGAAGGCAGAGGAAAGCGACAATAACCAGGACGGGGTCATCACGGCCACCGAAGCGGCGAACTGTGTCATGCGCGGGGTGAAGCAATGGGCCATCAAGCACCGAAGAATCCAGACACCTCGTTTCTGTGCCGATGTCTCCGGCCCGATTGCCTTGGTCATCGCGCCCAACCTCACACCATCTCCGGCGGCGGTGGAGCCGATCGCGACCACGGCTATTTTGCGGGTGAGTGGTGATCCGGCGGGTGCGGAAGTGTATGTGGATGGTCACCTGAAGG
>CAZCJS010000486.1:0-1898 GCA_964498775.1 uncultured Armatimonadia bacterium | reverse complement strand
TATTTCTGAGTAGTATCCTTCGACATGACCGTATACCCAAGCTAAAGCGGAATCGACTTCCTCTCCATCGACGTGAGATGTAATCGCAGGCACTGCATTATCCAATCTGCCGGCTACGGCGCTGTCTAGCAGGCTTTGGAAGTAAGCGCTGTTGAGGTAGTCGCTAGCAGAATCCGCAAATGCAGCAGTAAACCGGTGGCCACCCTCAGGACAGAAGTAGGTGA
Source organism: uncultured Armatimonadia bacterium (assembly GCA_964498775.1). Taxonomy (GTDB): domain Bacteria; phylum Armatimonadota; class Zipacnadia; order Zipacnadales; family UBA11051; genus UBA11051. Next base: position 1,674 of record CAZCJS010000486.1, on the reverse strand, counting down.
ATGAGCCTACGGAGTCGAATCCCAGATTCGGATTGGCTGGCCCGGGGTAGTTGTTGTCATAGACGTAGTACCGCCCGGGCTCATACTTGTAGACCGTCACCGCATGGCCAATCGGCGCCAATCCATCCATCCCATACATGTTCAGAACAGCTGGATGCCCCACGGCAAGCTGGCCGAGCAGCATTGCCTCCAAGTCCGTGACGGCGGTCAGCGCGAGCCCGTAGGTACTTCCCCAGAAACGAGTTTCGCAGTCGCTGAGCAGGTAGCTGTGCCAAGCCGCGTTTGCGGCAAGTCGCCTTTGCACGTCGTCATCGAATCGACGGTAGAGCTTATTGTCATGGCCGGCTGGAATCGCCCTAGCATGGTTCACGAAATACCAGACTGAATACGCCGCGAATCCCCAACAATTCCCGCCATGCCCCCAGCTGCCGCCGAAGTTCTTCACTCTGAAGCCATCCTCGCCCGGAAGAAACCCGGTGTTCAGGGACATGGTCTTAAGCACATCCGTTGTCAGGCCCACATGGATCAAGCCGTAGCTGCTAGCGTGGTTTGTTGTAGCAGTGATCTCCCCACTTGCCTCGTCGTGGTGCGTGACCACCAGTGGCTCGATCGCACCATTGGCCTGGACGTAGACCGGAACTAGTACATGTCCAAATGGAATAGCTTGAGTATCATACGAGAACGCAATCTCGGCCCGCTCGGCAAACGAGCTGACTCCGTCGACAGTCAGTTGGACTGTCTCTCCGACAAGCCTGCCGAGCCCTATGTCGGCGCGGATATCTTCGCCAAACGACTCCAGGACCACGCGGGTCCCCGGTGGGATTGCGTCAGGCGGGATACTAACCTTCACGCCAATCAACTCCCCTGAGTCCAAGCCCACGTCGAGGTTCTCCTGTCCACCACTCGCAGTGATGCTCTCGCCGGCACTCTCCAAGCTCGTGGGCAGAGAGATTTCACCCAACATGCCATCGGAGTCGAGTGGAGCTACAGCTGTGAAGGTCCCCAGTTCGACGGAGGCGGCCACTTCGAATTCTCGTGGAGATGCACTGTGTAACTCCGCGAATCCTACTGAATCGATGAGCTCCCAAGGTCCACCACTTGTGTCTCCACCGTAAATGCCGTATTCGGAAACGAACGACATGAAGTTCTGTCCGATCGGTGTGATATCAGCCACCGTGACCATGCCATCGCGGTTCCCATCGGCCAGCTGCGCCGCCTCCCAGTCAGGATCATCCTCAGACTTGTTGAAGTGCACACCGACAGGAGTAAGGTCCGAGACACCCACCTCGCTGTTCTGGTCGTAATCGCCCACGTTGACGTAGGTCCACTTGAGCCAGTAGCCCACGCCTGACTCCTCGACGAGTCGCAGGTCAGTCACGCGGTTCCAGTCGCCCATCGGTGGCTGTGATGTCACATGACTGACATCACGCGACGAAAGAACGCGGGCAAGCTCAGCGGTCAACTCAGCCCACAAACCGGCACCCACTCCCTGAGGTGCTGGCGCGGATTCGACCTGTGCTATTGCCACATCCAGCGTCATCGATTCTTGCGAAGTCGGGCCGGTGAGCGCTTGTTCACCAGCTGCTGGCTGGGTGATCGAGCCTTTGTGGCTCCTACCCCCACAGCCGGGCAGGCTCAGCAGCAGCAGAATGAACGCGATGAAGCAGAGACGCA
>CAZCJS010000485.1:0-1904 GCA_964498775.1 uncultured Armatimonadia bacterium | reverse complement strand
AGACAGGACGTCCGGAGAGCTGCCCGCTGTGTCGTGGCGGAGACCTGAGGCGGTGGTTCAGGTCAGGCGATGGCAAGTGGGCGGCCTGGCACTGTGGTGGATGTCAGTTGTGGTTCGTGTGGCCGCCGGAAAGCGGGGACGCGGAGGCAGATCACAGCGGGCGGAGCTTCTTCGATTCGGAGGCCTACATGGAGTGCGCCCGGGAAGCGTATGTGGCCGACCGGGAAGTCCAACTCGAGCGTTTCGAAGGCATCTATCGTCGCGCTTTGCGTCTGCAGCCATGTCGTGATGAGGCGGATATGCTGAGCCAACTGCACGCGGCGGACATCGGCTGCGGGGTGGGGACAGCGGTGGCAGCAATGGCGCGGCTGGGAATATCTTGCGTAGGGTGTGACTACTCAGAACGGCTAATTGATTATGCGCGGGAACTGGAGCCGGAGCTGGAATTCCGCCACGGCGGCGTCGAAGTCCTGGACGACTGCGAATATCACGTGATATCGGCGTTCAACCTCATCGAACATGTGGCGGACTTGCACGGGTTTGTGGAGCAGGTACGGCGGAAGCTGAGACCGGGCGGGTTACTGATAATCGAGACGCCTGATCGGGGCAGCCTGTTTCAGTCGGTTCTGGCAGCGCTGAGAGGGCTGGGGATCTGCGCGCACACGCTGAGCCAGGATGGGGGGCATATCTACCTGTTTACGAGGCAGGCGCTGGTACATCTGCTCGGGGAGTACGGCTTTGCGGAGGCGGACTTCTGGCGGATGATGTCGCCGAAAAGGGAGCTTGCGTACAAGACTCTGGAGCGGAAGGGCCGGGCGGCTGCGCTGGCGCTGTCGCTGGTGTATGCTTTGAGCAAGGTGAGCGGTCGGCAGAACCGGATGATCATTGTGGCGCAGATGATGCCCGAGGATGCAGCGTGCGAGGATGGGTAGGGCAACGGCGGAATGGAAACTCGCACCGGTGGGCTAGTCGCGTTTGATGCCACAAGCCAGTAACATGGAGTACTCAAACTTGTTGCCGAGGTGATCGGTCTCCACCTCGGTGACTTCCTCGATGATGGAGACGCGGAAGTAGCGGTCGAGCTCGTAGTGGAGCTCGTCTTCGGAGTAGAAGTGCATGAGCTGTCCGGGGAATGCCTCGAAAGTGTCGCGCTCGATCTCGCGTCCTTGAGCGTAGCGCTGGTCGCGGTTGGAGATGACAGTGATAATGCCGACGCCGCCGGGGCGGAGGTTGCGTGTCAGCAAGCGGAGAATGCGTCGGCGTTGGGGATGCTGGAAGAGGTGGAGGATGTTGGGTGCGAAAAGCCCGTCAAACTGGCCGATGTCGGGTGCGGGGAGAGATGGATCAGCGACGAGGTAACGGATAGGTAGGTCTTCGGGAACACACCTGGCGGCGGCTACGCGAACCGAGAGCTGGGCGATGTCAAAGGCAGTGACGAGGAAGCCGGCGGCGGCGAGGTAGCGCGCGCAACGTCCGGTGCCACAGCCGGGATGTAGTACCGAGTAGGCACCGGATTCGGCCAGGATCGTCGCACAAGCGGCGAGTATCTCGTCCTCAGGGAGGACCGTGTCTGCTTCCACCTGCGGGTCTTCGGTGGGGTCTTTTTCCGCCGGTAGCTGCTCGTCTTCCGCGCGTTCGGGGGGTTGCCCGAGCGGGGGGTCTTGGCGGCGGTCGGCCGGTTCGGGTTGCTTCGTGTCGGCGGGTTCGTCCGCCGGTCCCTGTACGGGGACTCTCATGGTGGTTCATCTCCCGGTTTCGGTTGAGCACACTCGGGCGCTTTGGCGCAAGGTACGCTTGGGCTGCGCCCCTATAACGGCGGACGGCAACAGCAAAGGCATTTATGGACGATCCCGCCTACGCGCGGGAACAGGCCAGGATTGCCTGTCCTCCAAAAGGCATGGCGC
>CAZCJS010000484.1:0-1919 GCA_964498775.1 uncultured Armatimonadia bacterium | reverse complement strand
TATTGTAGCGGAGAACTCTAATTCAGGGTGTTACTGTTTTCGGGGGAAAGGTCAAGATGTCGCTTGTATAAGGGCTTCCCTTTGTGGTATAATCGAAGCAAGTTTCAGTTTAGGTTATAACAAGCTTCTCGGAAGCCATTCATATAGAGTCTTCTCAAGTATTGGATGACCCGAACTCTAACTAGTGAGAAAGTGAGGGGGTCATCCAACGAGTTTTCAGGACAAGTCCATCCGGTGCTCCGATTGCGAGCCAGCTTTGCCTTCAGCGCTGAAGACCAGGAGTTCTTCCAGTCCAAAGGCTACACCAACGAGCCGGAGCGCTGCCCGGAATGCCGCCGGGCAAGCAACTCAGAGCGCGACGGCGGGAGCAGCTACCGAGCCCCACGCCAGATGTTCCCTGCGATCTGCGCCGAGTGCGGCAAGAGCACCGAAGTCCCATTTCAGCCTCGCGGTGATAAGCCGGTCTACTGCAGCGACTGCTATCGAAAAGGGCGACCCGGCAGGTAAAGGGCGTCAACGTTGGGTGAGCGGTGCGGTTTCCTCAGCAGCGGAAGGGACAATCGGTTCAAAGAAAATAAAGAAAAGGAAGATACACGGTCATCGAACACCTGCACGGCAGGTGCGCAGGCAGTATCTTGTCAAGGAGTCCAATGAGTTTCGATAGCTTCAATCTTCATCCGAGCATCATGGCCGGTGTACGTGCGCTCGGTTATTCCACACCCACACCAATACAATCAAAGGCTATCCCGCCGATTATGAAGGGGCGGGATGTCATCGGTCTGGCCCAGACCGGAACGGGTAAGACAGCGGCTTTCGCACTGCCTATTCTGGAGCGTCTGCGACCAGGGCCGCGACGAGGTGTCCAGGCCATGGTAATCTCGCCCACACGTGAGCTGGCTGCGCAGACCTGCGAGGTTGTCAACGACCTGGGGGGCAGAACCGGACTGCGGGGTATTACCATCTACGGTGGGGAAAGCATGGACGGGCAAATCATGAGCTTGCGCCGGAACCCCGAGATCGTCGTCGCCTGCCCCGGCCGACTGCTCGACCACATCTGGAAGGGCACGATCTGTCTATCGGCACTGGAGGTTCTGGTCATTGACGAGGCCGACCGCATGTTTGACATGGGTTTCTTGCCCGATATTCGGAAGATTCTATGGTGTATCATGAACCGGCGACAGACTTTGCTCTTCTCCGCAACCATGCCAGAGAATGTCCGGCGCCTGGCGCGTGATATCCTCGATGACCCGGTAACGGTGCAGGTCGACCGCCAGCTACCGGCAAAAACGGTGTCACACGCTCTGTACCCGGTACAACAGCACCTCAAGACAAGTCTGCTGAAGGAGATTCTGAACAAGACGAAGACGGATTCGGTGCTTGTCTTCACCCGCACCAAACGCCGCGCCGAAAATGTGGCGCAGCAACTGATGAGAGGCGGCTATCGAGTGACTTCACTACAGGGGAACCTGTCCCAACTACAGAGACAGGCCGCGGTTGCACGCTTTCGCAACGGCTCAATCAAGATCCTGGTGGCGACCGACATTGCTGCCCGCGGGCTCGACGTTCTGAGTATCTCCCACGTCATCAATTACGATATGCCCGACAGTACGGATGACTACATCCACCGCATCGGCCGTACCGGGCGGGTCAACAAGAGCGGCGACGCATTGACCTTCGTAACCGGCGCTGATGCGGATAAGGTGCGCGCTCTTGAACAGCTTCTCGACGCGTCGCTGGAGCGTGTGACGCTTCAGGGATTTGATTACGGCAAGGCGGCGCCGGACAGAGGAAATGGTTCTTCGCACCGACCGCGACGGCTGGCCTTGCGCCAGAACCAGTAGCACCACTGGTTAGAGTCCGCGCGCACCTCGCCTTCCCGTCGCAACAGGCGGCGTCGCTCACCGCGTAGTTGCAGCACG
>CAZCJS010000483.1:0-1922 GCA_964498775.1 uncultured Armatimonadia bacterium | reverse complement strand
ACCAACGGGGGAATGCAGCGCATCGGGAACGGTTTGGCCGCGGCCCACACCAGCGAGCGCCACATCAGACCATCCACCCCGCGCACATGGCCGAATATGCCCTCCGCATAGAGCCGTTCCCCGACGCCGAATACCACTGCCCGGCCCTCGCCGACCTGAGCACGCGCAATCACACAGTCACCGGACTCGCTGACCACCAGCGGCTCCCACGGCCCTTCCCCAGGGCAAGTGGTCACAGTTAGCGGCTGCTCCAGCTCGAGCTGCTTGTCCTTTGGGTGGCCGTGAGTGATGAAGCCCTCAGGGGCGCAGAACTCCAGTCGCGAAGTCTCGACGCTGGCAACTGCCTGCGGCAACATATCTCGCAAGCCCGACGGCCATCTTGCGATTTCGCGATCAAAGCTCACTAGCCCGGCGCCTTCTTGTACCTGCCGGGCGATTGCGTTGGCATCCTCGTCGCTCAGCCCCGCTCCAGCACCATCATGGGCGATGACATAGGCGGCACGGGGGGCCAAGTGGTTTGGGGGCCGTTGCATATAGTCGGCACACTCCAGCACTTCCCAGAGAATCCCAAAATGGTCCAAAGCGGCGAACACTGTCTGGTCCGCCTGAGAACGTTGCACACGCCTCCGGCTGTCCATGATCACCAATACACTGCGATTTCCTGCTGCCATTGGTATCTCCCTATAGGCTGAGGGTGTCGCTCCGTCATGCGAGCGCACTTGCCCTGTATGAGGCATATTTACTGATGCGCAAGTATTCGCGGGCGCTGACCTTCCGACCGACAAGTGATGCCCCGGCCTCACGCAGGCCGGCGACCTCACCCGCACTATCGGCTCCCGCTTGATGCTTGGACCGGTCTGACAGTATCCGTCGCGCCAGTTGTGCACACTGCATTGAGCGGCAATTACTCTGGAGCCAATTCCGCCACCCGAGCCGCGCTTTCGCTTATTTTGCGGAAGCCCTCCACATACAACTCCATCAGGTCCATGCTATTGGGTGGATAGACGCCGCGCAGGTAGGCATGGCCGGCGATGAACTCACTCGTCAATGGGTACTCCTCGTCATAGTACACGTCTCCCCGCCCCAACGGACAGATCCACGGGCAGCCCTTGCCATAGCCGATACGCTCCTGAAACACGTCCTGTGCCGGCACCGGACGCGTCTGCCACTGACCGAGCCCGACACCCTCAGCAGCCAGCGCCTGCTGTGACGCTCTCTTCCACTGTTCCGGTGTCAGGTCAAGCCCTAGTTCATCGGGCCGGAAAGTGACCACATAGCTGAAATATACGGGGCTGGCGTAGTCGGGGGTGTAGGGCCCCTCAAAGCCCGGTATGGCGGCTAACTCGGCGGTAAGGTAGTTAGCGAACCGCCGACGTTGGGCGTTATTGTCATCGAGTCGTTCTAGCTGACTCAAAATGAAGGCGTTGATGAACTCGTGCGGCCGGTACATCCAGCCCAGCCCGAAGGCGTTGTACTCACGCGGCCCGGTCGCTGCAACTACCTCGCCGAACTCGCGCAACTTGGCGGCTGTTGCCACGAAATCGTCGTTGTTGGTGGTCAGCAAGCCGCCCTCGCCGCCTGATAAGTTCTTCGAGCGGTTGCAGCTGAAGCAGCCGATGTCGCCCAGCGCGCCGGCCTTAACCCCGTGGTAGGTCGCCCCGTGGGCCACTCATGATCCGCATAGCTATCCTCCTTGTCGGTCTTGCGCGGGGGCGCTCTCGACGGGGCTTGGCGCGTAGGCCCCTTCGACGACTACATCGACTTCGCTGATAGTCAGCCCGGTCATGCGCTCCACGGAGCGCTTCACGCTCTCCTGGACCTCGTCGGCGACGCGTGGTATGTCAACGCCGTGATCGACGATGATCGAGACCGTCAGCTTGACCTCTCCCAGGGTTTCCGACACCTTTGGGAACCGATAATCC
>CAZCJS010000482.1:0-1963 GCA_964498775.1 uncultured Armatimonadia bacterium | reverse complement strand
CCTCCCTCGCCCCGGACATCGTCGAGGCCATCCTCACCGGCCAAGAGCCTGACGGGCTGTCACTGCGGGCCCTGCGCCACGACGTGCCGTTGTCGTGGGAGGATCAGCGGAAGCAGCTACAACTGCGGGCTGTATAGGGGCTCTGTTACTGTTCAATAGCCTGCGTCAGGTCTCTGGTAACCCCGATTCTGTGTTCAAACATCAGATCCCATGCGTCCAGGCATCGGCTCAATGTCCGAGTGTCATCTTGGTCCTGGGCTTGCTCATAGAGGCGCAGCAGCATCGGCGGAATCATGTACGCATCGGCGGCCACTCCGGTGCTCATATCCCGGGAGGCATCTCGCAAGGAACTGGCGAAGACTTCGCAGACCATCAAGATGAGCTCTGAAAACGGTATCAGGCTCCCTGAAAACTCCTTGAGCGACCACATCAGCGGCGATGGGTCGTCAGCAAATGCTCTTGATTTGATGTATCGGGCAACTATGCCTTGTGCATTCGGAAGCGACAATACCCGCTTGTCGCGGAACGCGCGACGTGTCTCCCGACGGACTTCGACATCTTCATCGTCATAAAGAGGCAACAAGAGGCCTTCACATCGGGTCGTGTGGTCCAAGTTGAGGAGGAAGCGTGAAGCAACTTGAGCAACCCCCTTGCGCTGCGGCGCCGTTCCGTATCGGCAGGTTTCGAGTTCATCCTCGAACATCTCCTGAAACAGCCACCGCGCGGTGATCTCCTCTGCGCCTTCTTGTACGACCTCTTCAGAGTCTGCTGTTACCATCTGCCTGATGAGAGAAGCCAGTTGATCGTAATGAGACTGCATGCCGCAGTTGAAGAAGTACAGTCCTGCTCGCGATGCTGGTACCCGAAGGTCATCTCTGCTTGCTACGCAGAACCAGCTAATGGCTTTGTCGCGATCTATGTTGAGCACTGGAAGACACGCTTCGACGGCTGCGGTTCGAACTACTGGGTGCGGATCTGACACCAGCCGGCTCATGCACGGTCCGAGCAGCACAAGCCAGTCGGGATGGTGACGCAGCAGTGCGCCAACGGCAAGTGCGCCAACGCCTCTGACGCAGTTCAACGCATTCTCTTCAAGGCCATGCACGGTAGCCTTGGCCACATCGCGGCCCTGTCCCGACGGCCACATGTTCAACTGCCCGGGTTCTGGGTCTGAATGCTCCGTGGCGTAGCGGATCAACCTGGCAATAGTATCGTCGGACCACTCTTCGTCTGCCCTGTCGTGGATCAGCCAGCAGAATGCGCTGGCCACGCCCCGGTCATCATAAGACGGGAACCTTGTCAAGATAGCCTCGACCAGGTCCATGCCGGCGGGTCTCCATGTCGCTCTCTCCGCATCGGGCACGTCCTTCGGCTGGGTCTCCTTCATCCCCTCCAGAATCACTTTCACGTAGTCCGGATTGATGTCTGCTGGAAATCGTAGCGCTAACCGTCCAAAACGTTCGGGAAACCGCTTTGACAAGTACCCGAGGTCGCGAGAGAACATGCGCACTGACGATTCTGCCAGCGCATTCCGGCCCACTTGCTTACTCCAACGGCCATGGTTAGTAGGCACCTCCTTGTTACTGACAATCTCAAGCCAAGACTTGTCACTCACTCGCTCGAGTTTTTCGGAGGGAAGCGTTGATCCGACCCCGCCTCCCGTGGAATGACCGCTACGGAGAAACCGCCACTGTTCGTAACCGGCGAACCTGCGCTGGAGTACGCCGATGAGGCCGCTGGTTTCCTTGCGCCGGCGCTGCGAGCACAATGCTGGAAGAAGAAAGTACTGCGCCCGGCCCCAGAAATCATGGAACCAACCTTCTTTCCAGCCCTTTAGGCACCATTCGGCAGTCTTCTTCTCGTCAGGATCATGGTGATGCACCAGCCATGCCTCAAGCCGCCGAAACAGCTCTTCCGAGCAATGCGGTGAGTGTGCATTAACCAGTCGCACTACCGGCATCCA
>CAZCJS010000481.1:0-1977 GCA_964498775.1 uncultured Armatimonadia bacterium | reverse complement strand
GACTTGCTCCCGAACCGATTTCGGTATCACTATCTGGTACTTAGACGACACCGTTGTCATGTCCGACATATCGCTCGCCTCCGGTAAGACGCTAGTGCAATTGATAGCAGCCTTATCCTACCCAATTCTGCCAAATGTCAATCTATTCACTTCGATGACATGTGTGTCTTACGCTTCCTGCGTATCGAAAAGCAGACGCGGCGTCAGTTCTCGTCATTCCCCTGCTTGATACTCCCTGCGAGGCGGGGGATTGCGGGATTGGTGCTGACGCGACGGGTCGGCAGCGCCACCTCAGCGCCGACTTGCGCCGCGATATCGGTGACATCCAGGCAGCACTGATCCATCGAGATGCGTCCGACGATGGGTACTGCCTGGTCGGCGATCATGGCGCACCCTGCGCGGTCGGTTCGCCCGCGATTTGCCCTGCGGCGGCGCATGTACTCGGCAGCGACGTACCTGAGGTTGCGCATCAGCGAGGTGGGCGCGAGGCCAAGACCATCAGCGAGGCCGACGGGCACGGTGGCGATGCGGCTGTCTCGGCGCGTGATGAATTCGCCGCCATAGCCGACCGGCGAGCCCGATGGCAACGTCTGGATAGCGACGATATGACTGCGGAGTTCGAAGGTTTTGCGGAGCTTCATCGTGCCCTGTGGAGCTTCCGACGGCTTCTGCCCGTACAGCAGCGTACCGATGCGCACCATGTCAAAATGAGCTTCCGAGGCCTGGAGGAAGAGAGCGCTGGCCGCGCAGTGGAGGTCTATCCCGGCGGTGGCGGTCTCGCGTGCCGTCTGTGCGGCGAGCGTGGCAAATGCGCGGGCCGATGCGCCGGGCTTGAGGTCGTCTATGCCGCCGAGCATGGTGCCCGATGCACCCGGGCCGAAATGAGTGTAGATGGCGGAGACATTGAGCCGAGGATGTACTTCAGCGCGGGCTAGGATCTCGGCGAGGGGATCATCTGAGCCAAGCCGCCCGAGACCCGTGTCCACATAGATCTGCACCTGGGCGTCTCGACCGACTCTCTCCGTCGCCTCGACATAGGCTTGTATCTCGTTCGAGGCGACGATCGTGCCTGTGAGTTGATGCTCGATGAGAGCCTCGAGCTCATCGGCGAGCGCGGGGAGGAAGACGAGTACCGGCAACTCGAGGCCTGCCTGACGGAGCCGGACTCCCTCGGCGACGGTACTCACACCAAGCCAGTCTGCGCCGGCCTCGGTGAAAGCGCCGGCGGCCAATTGCAGCCCATGACCGTAGGCATTGGCTTTGACTACCGCCATCAGGCGCACATTCTCAGCGAGGCGGGTGCGCACTGTCCGCAGGTTGTGACTGAGCGCGTCGAGATCCACTGCCACATAGGTTACCGGCTGCATCTGCTGATGCCTCGCTGCAGTCTGATGATATTGCCGAACATCATTATGCCTGCAATCGTCTAGATAATCAACAGCCTGCCGGTGATGAAGCGGAGGCCGTGCGCCAGGAGACTTCGCCTGCAGGTGCGGTTTCCCATGCAGTCTGCGCTACGTGCCGACAATCCGGATCGCACCCCCAAGTAGCCCGGATGGCGAATGTCGGGAAGCGCGTCTATTGACTGAAATCGCACTATGAGCAGCGCCAAGTGCAGGCTTATCTTATGAGTGCCACAAGTATTGCTCAGCTAGCGCAAGGTTGGCTCATGAGAAGGTTTGGGCAATTTGCACAGTTGGGTAAAGTCAACATAGAGATGCCGCGTCACGCAGATACAGTATTGCACGACATGCGTCATGCATCTCGCATCATAGCAACGCAATGGAAGGCACCCCAAATGCCCAAGAAAGTGCTCGTAGTGGACGATGATATGGCGATGGTGCGTGTGCTGGAGACGCACCTGGCGCAGGCAGGCTACGAAGTGACCACCGCCTGTGACGGCATTGAGGCCATGGAGCAGATCGGCAAGGCGCGACCTGATTTCATGCTTCTGGACATCGCAATGCCGCGGATGAA
>CAZCJS010000480.1:0-1981 GCA_964498775.1 uncultured Armatimonadia bacterium | reverse complement strand
CCGGCAGACGGCAAGATGTTACCAGACGTGTAGCTTTGAGGCGTTCCGCTCTGGGTTCAGGCCCAGAGGTCATCCCCCCAAGTTCTCCAAACAGCGCTGCGCTTACTTAATCTGGAAGCGGCATTGGGCGATGCGATCTATTGCCAACTCACTATGGTAATTGTTCGGAATGCAGGTCCTCACACAATCTGTCTCAAACCGCCAGTAGAAAACATATGCTGAGCACGTAATCATGTTGGCGGGGTCGTGCTTGCAGCGAAACTGCGTGTCTGGTTTCTCACAGTATTTCACCTCTTTGTGCTCGGCCCGCCAACACACCAACTCGGTATCGGGGTGGATCGCGCAATCCGTTTCGGGATATGTTGCCTCTCTGCATTTTGTTTTTGGCCCGCAGTCCTTGTTCTCCGTCCAGCCAGCACTGACTACGGCTAACTGGCTATCCGGTATTACCTCATGGTCACTGGCATTGGCCGCACACACTGCTAGCAGGAACCCCATTGCAGATACTAGCATTCCCCTATACAATAAACCTCTGGCCATCTTGACAACCTCCTCAAATGGTCTTGTATGCTATGATACACAAATCTGGTCATTGGCCCAAATACTCGTCGCCTCATTCTGTTCTCTCTCGTTGCTTGTTCGTGTTATCGCCGTACGCCGATGTGGCCGTAGTACCGAATGGTCATAGTGGGCTGGGTAGTGAGATTAGTTGACAGATAGATGTTGCCCTCGACGATGCCCGGCGGGTTCGAACCGTGAACGGTGGCCTTGAGTACATAGGAATTGTCTTCCTGCTTGGCCCCTTCGACCGAGAGCAGGTCCAAGTTCTGTACCTTTGTGTCGGTAATCGCAAATGGTAGTGTACTCGCTAATGTGACAGTGGCGGTCTCGATCTCGCCCGGCTTCACGAAGCCGAAGAAGAAGCTATCCGGTTGGGCGATTATCGGGCTGAGGACCTCGATGGCTATGGGGACTTCGACCGTCGTCTTTTCAGCATCGTTGGTCTGCACGAATAGGCCTCCCCGTTGCTCACGACTCTTCCCGGATGGCTTGATGCTCAACTGTATGAGATGAGTGCTGCCCCCATCTGTCATTGTCGTCTTGCGCACAACTGCCTGGATAAAGGGCAACGCACAGTCCACTTTGGTGACTTTGAGGGTAGGATTGCCACTAACTGTGATTGATCGGGGGACCTGCTCACCAAGACGGACACTGAGCGCCAGCCTGTCGGGAAATATCCTTTCGAAGCGCGGGGGCAGCAGTGCCACTTCGCCAATATCCGCGTGGATTCTCGCGAGCTCGATAAGCTGCGCCTGCGCCGTCTTCGCCAGCCATGAGTCAGCCGAGGCAGCGCTGACTACTGTCCGCAGCATTACGGCTGCTTCCCCTGATCGGCCCGTCTTTGCACAACTCTGGGCCAGCATTATCTTCGTGTAGAGGCCTTCGTTGCTGTCTGTATTGAGGCCGAGGTCTTCTACCTTCTGCAGCCATTCCAGGCCTTCCCGAACAGCACTGTCGTCATCACCCAAGTACTGGTAGCCCCAGATCAAAGCTCTGAGTGCGCTGCCCCAGTAGGCCGTCGGGGGCATGCTTTCGAGAGCTCTTTGTGCAAAGGGTATCAGTTCCTTCTCGACAATTGCCTTATCGCCAATTGTGCGGCAGGTTATCCTGAACTCCGTGCAAAGGAGCCTACGCTCAGATAGTACCTCTGCGTACCGCTTCAGAATGTCCAGAGCTACGAACGGCGCATCGTCCATGAGGTGGCTGCTGACACAGTGCAGGTCGCGGCGGCGCTGAGCCAGGAGTTCTTCGTCAGTAATCGCCGCGTACACTTTCCTGACATCGTCTTCGCGTCCCAACTTGCCCAGGTAGGTTGCCAGCAGCAGGCGGCCCATCATAGGGATTTCTTCGAGGCCTTCGAGATCGTCGCCGATCCTGTCCAGCAACGCCGCCGCCAATGGCATACTCTCCGGGTCCAACT
>CAZCJS010000479.1:0-1983 GCA_964498775.1 uncultured Armatimonadia bacterium | reverse complement strand
AGGCGACCGGACATTCCTGCCATGCCGGCCCGCTCTCACCGCCCAGTTGACAGATACCCTCCAGGTTCGCGATATTCTGCGGAACCCGTTTGGTGAAAAGCTCCCTGGCATTCCGCGTAGCGCCCGGGACCATGTTCAGCGCCCGCAGCACCTGCAGGTCCTTCCTTCTCGTCGCCGGATCGTACTTGTCCGGGAAGGTTCTCGGCCCGCCCATGCAGTCGAAGGCGGTCTCCAGCGTGATGAGGATATTGCGGTCGTCCGCGATCGCCTTCAGCTTGCCGTCAAGGTCTGCCGCCTTGCGGTCAGGCGGTTCGCCGCCTCCCTTCAGACAGAACAGACACATCAGATGATGCGGCCGCATGTTGATGCCGTCCTTGTATGCATCCTGCTTGTCGGCCATGAAATGTTTCCTCCTCATTGGGGCGCTGTCGGTGGATCAAACTGAAATTGCATTGCTCCATTTGTCCGTAAGACACCTGTTGACCTTCCTCCATCATACCGCCAACGCAACTGAACTTGGCGGCGTTTGGCCGCTACGCGTGCGGTTGTGTCTCCCACACGGTATCTGCAAGTAGCGTGCGCTTCAATCGTGCGCCATCCAACTCGCTCACATCTGTGCCCTCTGCGGCTGCAATCGCCGCAGCAGTGCCTGTAGCGGCTCCGATGAACATGCAGGTCGGCATGATGCGCAGTGAGCCGTGGGCCTTGCGGTCGGCGGATATGCTGCGACCGGCCACCAGCAGTCCCTTGACCCCACGCGGCAGCAGGCACCGATATGGAATCTCATACCAGTCGCCCGCAGGCGGCTGATTGGCCTTCACGTACTCCAACGTATGCGGCTCTTCGTGGGGCGGCGGATCGTGGAGATCCAGCCAGAACCATGCCGGTACCACGCCGTCATCGAACTTCCGTCCTGCCAGCACATCGTCGTGTGTCAATGTGTAATGGCCGATAATCCGCCGCGACTCGCGTATGCCCAGCGAGGTAGGGAAGGCCTCGACCCGGCATTGTTCATATCCAGGCAGATGCGCGCGACAGAAGCGCACGATCTGCAGTGCGGCAAGCTGACTCTGGGCCAGGGCCAGGCTGCTCTGCACCGGATCGGTCGCGTCAATCTCCCGTAGCTCCCAACCTTCGGCACGCACAGTGCCGCTTTCCGCATCGAACGGAAAGATGGCCGGATCATGGCCGAAGAGACCGTCCGGCGGGCGAATGGCTCCTTCACGCACCGCCTGCCCGAAGAGCGCCGCCAATTCATTGTCGCCCGGTCGCTCTCGCTCAAAGCGCTCAGTGTCCACGTCGCCCATCACCCAGCGGAAGCAGCAGACCTGAATGTGCCCATCCTGTGGGTCTCCGTAAAGGAAGGGCGCGCCGGCGTCGGCGGCGATGTCCGCATCCGCGGTGCAGTCCACCACCGCCTTCGCGCGCACCAACTGCCGCCCGCGCTTGGTGGCGATGAAGATGCCTTCCACGCGGCCATCTTCCACCCATGCACCCTCGGCGAATGTGGCAAGCAGCGACTCCGCGCTCGCCTCTGTGACCATCTCCAGCGTCAACGCCCGCGCCGTTTCCGGATGATACCACAGTCGCCCCGGAGGCCGAAACCGCTCCGTGTCAATGCGCCATTGCGCCGCACCCAGGTCCATTAACCGCTCGATAAATTCATCGAAGATCGGCCCACCCGGCGAGTCGCAAAAACCCCGTAAACCGGCATTCCCGATCAACCCTCCGAGGCAACTGGTGGCCTCGATGAGCAGCGTGCGAGCTCCGGCACGTCCGGCCGCCACAGCCGCACCGATGCCGGCCGGTCCTCCACCGCAGACGACTATATCGTATTCACCCAGCACCGTCACCGCCGCTCCTGCAACTGTCACCTTCGGCTCGTCATCGCTCAACGTGATTCTCCCTTCCGTATTCCTGAAATGCTGTCGCTTCAGACCTCAGGCGCCGGCAACTGCGCGACGGTGCCATCTTTGACCGCCT
>CAZCJS010000478.1:0-1996 GCA_964498775.1 uncultured Armatimonadia bacterium | reverse complement strand
TTTTGCGCCGAGTGTTAGAAAAACTGCTCTGAGGACGCTGGTTTAAGGACTAGACCTGTCAGTCCTTGCCAAAAGGGAAATCGGTCGCCTCTGGGAGGACATAGACAAGCACCCCTACACTGCGCTATTCAATGATCGGACCGACGCAAAGGAACTCTGGAGAGCAGTTCAGATCATGCGAGTGGTAGACAAGGCACTGAGACGCCTCTGCAAGAGTAGCTTGCCCAGAGCATCCATGGTCGGAGTGCATGGCAATCGCTTCTTACTGCATCGCGTATTGCAGGACCAACAGGTCAAACGCTTCCACCGCACTGGTAATAACCTCAACGTCAGTCTTCAGCGAGTAAGTGACGTTACCGACGACCAATTCACCAAACTGGCCAACTACCTCGAAGATGGTTATCCCAACGCCTACTTAGCGAGTTTCTTCAAGAACCTGCACCGCTGCAAGGCGGCAGATGACAACATGACCCCCAAAGGCGAAGAAGCAGGACAGCAATCGGATGGGAGCAATGACGCCAAGATAAAGAAGACGCTCTTTGATTGAGTGTCTCACGATTGCGGTACAAGGCGATACGCGACTCCCGTCGACTCAGAAGCCTGGGAAACGAGTGACGCTGCGTCGGTCCTCCAAAGCCGTGGTCCTTTGTTCACGGCCGGAAAGGAGTACAAGAGGTGGTTCGAATGTCAGGAACACAAGTCCAATGGCACCATGGCACTGGGATTCTGCACGATCTGTCCAACGCCATCATAGCGATTGTTGAACAACTTCAGGCACAGTCGAAGCTGAAACCACAAGTTGAACGCATTTTTGTCTGCGAGGCGAGGCAGCTCACGTACAATCCTGCGGGAATCCCGAAGGCAGAGTTCCAGTTCAGGCGGACGGGCAGACGGAACTGGGGTTCGCTCATTCATGGAGTCACCCAACTCGTGGAGTCTACTGAAGTATACACGCAGGCAGTTGACGTGTGCAGAGAGCTTTGCGGTGAACATACGCTATCAGAGAATGCCTTTCAGCAATACGTGGCTACTCTTGTCAGCAAGGCGTTGCGCGCTAGAACGCCTCATACTCGCAAGAGCAGTGTCATACAGGCTCAGAGTGTCTTTATTGACACTCTCAAGCGCCGCACGCCAATCCTGAGGGCATCGGTGAAGCTGCTAGGCATATCCGTTCCTAAGACAGGCGTCAGCATGAAGTCCGGCCGATTGGCCGTGCGACTGCGTCGCCCCACCGCGCGAGACTTACGGAGAGAGGTGTCTGAGATCGATGCAGCAGGCCAAGCCATGATGAATCTCGGGGGATCTTACAGCACATATCCGTCGACCGTAGCCACACTGTCCCTTCGTTCAAGACTTCTGGGCGAATTGCAGACCGCAGTGGACGAGACAATCCGTACCCTTCGCCTATTCGGAACAGGAAGTGTTGGGCATATCTCCTACACCATGAGCCCGATCAACGCTTCCTCTTCTCTTGGGACTGCGACGCTCTTCCCCGGCGTGGTGTTCAAGGGGCCGGAACACCTGGCAATTACACCCTTGCTTGTGAAGACGCTTAAGCAGTTCTGACGAAAGGTGTTTCCCGCTTCAAAGACGGTTCTGGCTACTGGTGCGAGAAACCCGTCTCCTGTCAGGCTTGCTTACGATTACTACAGTGAAGGACTCCGAAGTGATCGATGGGCTGAGAGGCGGATTGCGAACGCCGTCATGGGGTTGGAGGCGATTCTGCTTGAAGGCAATGCACGGGAAATCAGTTTTCGGAATAGTCTTCTTCTGGCAAAGCTGCTTGGCTTCTCGGGACTCGGCCCAAAGGAGGTGCGAGAGACAGCGAAGATGGCATATGAGGTCAGGAGTTCGTTTGCCCACGGGAGCAGAATGTCTAAGCGCCACGAGAAGAAGATCAAAGAGCGGTATGGTGGGGCAGAGGAGTTCACGAGCACGGTGCTAGACCTTAAACAAGCGAACCGTGGATAGTGCGCGGGGGGCTGGGGCTGCGGCG
>CAZCJS010000477.1:0-1996 GCA_964498775.1 uncultured Armatimonadia bacterium | reverse complement strand
CTCCACCAGCACCTCGATGGGAAACTCCCCCTTCTTGATTGCGTTGCGTGTCATGATCACGGGCTGCGGACACGAGAAACCGCGTGCGTCTACCAGCTTCGCCATCACTGACTCCTTTTTGTGTTGAGCGCTTCGGGTCACGATCGATCCCTCATTGTGTAGCCGATGACCACACATACAACCAGCCCGATGAGCACCGCCGCCATCCCGTAGGGGCCTATGCCGCCTACGAGGCCTGTCGCGGCGTTGTCGGGCCCGCCGGCCAGTGCGAAGTTGTGGGCAAGACCTGCGCCGGTGATCATGCCGAGCACGAAGACGCCTGCATCGCTATCCCCCTCACCGGAAAGGAAGAGCTGGCGTCCGGGACAGCCGCCGGCCAGTGCGAAGGCCAGGCCGGACAGTGACATCCCCAGGAAGTTCCACAGGTGCTGGCTATGGGCGACCGGCTGCCCGAAGAAGCCGAAAGCCACCTGGCCCAGGATGAGGTTCATCGCGAAGGCGACCACAATCAGCGCGCCGAGGCCGCTGATGAGATGTGTGTCGCGCATCAGGATGACATCCCGGATAGAGCCCATGGTGCAGAAGCGGGTGCGCTGAGCGAAGAACCCAATGATCAACCCGGCCCCCAGCGAGACCAGCAACGGGGCATACATAGCCCCGGGGCCGGATTCGCTGAAGAAGACCGCACCGTTCTCGCCGACCTTGAGCCTGAAGATGCGGAGCAGCAGCAGGCCGACCATCGTGGCCGGCATGACCCAAGCGACGGCGGCATGCGTCGGGCGGGACCGGCCCAGGTTGTAGCCCGCCCTAAGGAATTGGACGCCGACGGTGATGCCGACGACCAGGCCGGCCAGCCCGACGATGGCGTTCAGGTCACCACCCGTGAGCCGCAGCAGCGCCCTCCAGGGGCAGCCCAGAAACGCCAGGGAGCCGATCATGGCGAATACGCCCAAGACAAAGCGAACGATGGGCGCAGAACCAGCCCGAGCCTTGAACTCGCTGAACAGATAGGCCGCGACAAGGGCGCCGAGCACGAAGCCGATGATCTCCGGGCGGATGTACTGGACAACAGCGGCGCGGTGGAGTCCCAGGGCCCCGGCGATGTCCCGCTCGAAGCAAGCCACGCAGATGCCCATGTTGGGCGGGTTACCTAGCTTCTGCAGGAGCGGGGCGAGGATGCCGATGACCGCCCCGGCGAGGATGATGCCCCAGCGCGAGGCGAAGAAGCGGGTGAGACGTACAGACATGGTGTGTACCTCCTATAGGCTGATCCCCATGACGGCCCCCGATGGGCCGCGCAAGCGACAACAAAAAAGACCGTCGCCAGCACACGCCAGCGACGGTCGTTGCCCCGCAGGGACACACCACGTCTGATATCAGAGCGCGGTCACGTCACCGCCCCCTGGCGCGTGCATTGCCTGTGAACGCCAGACCGACGTCCCAGGCCGTTTCGCTCAGGTGCGGCGGTAACGGAACACTACCTTACTCCTTGTTCTTAGCGCTATCAGCCGATTACCGACGATGGAGTATACCACGGAAGCTCGGTGAGGGCAAACGATCGGCCACCATGACGGTCGGGCAGGCAACTGGACGATCCCCATGCTATACACACTCGTACACCATCAAGACAACACCGAGCGCTGCGATGATCCGAGAAACGGCGGCGGGCTGGGTGAGGCGGTTGCAGCGACAGACCTTTGATGGCGCGGAGGCCTTGTTAGTCAAGGTCGCTGGCGTGCCGGCGTTGATGGAAGCACGAGAGTTACGCCACCTCGAATGCGACTGGCTCTACTGACGCTGCCAGGGCGCGCTTCTTGCGTTTGGTTGTGCGCGATGCTACAATCTAGCCTGGCCAATCGGTCGACAGGTCTTGGGGGAAATGCCCCTGACTGCATAAGCTGGAAAGGGAGGCTATGGATATGGCGAGCTGTCACGACATGAGACTGGATCAAGTGTACGTTTGTGGCGATTGTGGCCTCGAACTCAAGGTCGTCAA
>CAZCJS010000476.1:0-2025 GCA_964498775.1 uncultured Armatimonadia bacterium | reverse complement strand
CGAGAAAATTTCTCTGACTTTATTCATCTAAAGTATCTCTTGTTTTCCCAGCCTGATAGCCCTATAGGCACTCCCAGGGCGTTTCACTACTATTCCCGGGGACTCTCGGTGCTGTCTTCAGCAGTCTTGAACCCAAGTACCTGATACATTTCCACTGGCTTCGGTATGCCTCTGACCTCAGTGGCCCCGAGGGCCTTAACTTCGACCAGATCGTCAAGCTGTGCGAGTGTGTGATCGGTGATGATGACCTCAACGCCGAAGTCTTTGGTGAGGCCCTCGGTTCTGGAGGCCAGGCTGACGGTACTACCGATTGCGGTATAGTCCATGCGCATTTCCGGCCCGATATTGCCGACAACCGCATCGCCGGTATGTATGCCGACGCCGATACGGATTGCGGGGAAGCCGTCATCGGCCCACTCCTCATTGAGCAGCTTGACGCGCTTCTGCATTTCGAGAGCAGTGAAGACCGCCCGCTTGGCGTGGTCAGGCTGTTCGGTCAGTGCATTGTACAGCACCAACAACCCGTCGCCGATGAATTTGTCAACCGTTCCCCCATAGTCGAAGACAACGCCGACCATGGCAGTGAAGTAGAGGTTGAGGAATCGCACTAGACGGGGAGGCTCCATCGTTGAGCCGATGGACGTGAAGCCGCGTATGTCAGAGAAGAGGACAGTTATCTCGCTCTGCGTGCCTGCCATCTTCTCCTGCATGATACCGGCGTCGAGTTCTTCGACCACTTCCGGCGGCGCGTAGGAGGCGAAGTACTTGCGCAGGCGGGCACGACTCACTTCCTCGGAGGTGAGCCGGCGCAGGGTGATGAGCGTATAGGCTAGCAGGGCGGTAGTCGTAGGGGCGATCATGCCGATAACGATGTCTGCGGAGGTGAATGCCCATGTCACCGCTGCGATGAAGACGAAGATAGTCACTGCGGATACGCCAGCGGCGGTTATGGAACGGAGATTTGCCGACAGATATGTGACGATGAGTCCTATCAGCACCAGCAGCAACATATTGATTCCGGGCGACGCGGAGGTGAGGAAGTTGTCGCTGAGCACGTTGTCAATGAAGTCGGCGTTGAATTCGGGGCCGAGAAAGTCGGGGCTGAAGGGATTTGGGTGGACATCATAGAGTCCGTGGGCGCCGATGCCGATGAGGACTATCTTGTTGTGGACCGCTCCCTGCTCGAGCCGGCCTTCGAGTACATCAACATAGGAGATGTGCTCTCTGACGCCTCTGCCGCCGGTAAAGTTGATCATCGCGCGCCCGCGGGTGTCGAGGCTAACGGTGGCTGCGTCCCCCAGCCGCATCCGGCGGCTGAAATCTATGCTGATGTCGTCGTCAGGCAGCGACAGGGCCGCCTTACCCCCCGCCAGTCCGAGAGTGGGATAGAGCAACCCGTCAGCATCGTTGTGCACGGCGAGGAAGGCGTGGCGCAGGACGCCATCTCTATCAGGCGGAGCCATGGCCAGACCGATGCCTGCGACGGCCCGCAGCAAGGGGTCCAGCGGGCCACGGAGAGTTGCTACTGATGCCGCCCGCCCGCGGTTGGCTACTTCCCGTGGACGGAGCGCAAAGCCGGCGAGAAGCTCAGTGTGAACCTGTTCAACGAGCATGCCCTCGCCAGGTGCAAAGGCCCCCAGCACGACATTGCCGGCCTGCTTCACCGCGGCGACAAGAGCGGCGTCCTCCGCAGGATCGGATTTCTCCGCAAACAGCACATCGAAAACGATGACACGCGCGCCGCTATGGTTGAGTGCCTCGATGAGCCGGGCATGAGTGCTCCGAGGCCACGGCCACTGTCCCAGCTCGCCCAGGCTTCTCTCGTCAATAAGCACCAGCGCGACATCATCTGCGGGCGTCCGCTCCCCACGGACATGAAAGCGCCAGTCTATGCTCTTCAGCTCGAACTGCTGCAGGAGATAGCCCTGTGAGGACAGAAAGGAGACGATGAAGATCGCAGCCAGCCCGAGCACGTACAGCAGTCGGCGTGATGGGACATGCGACCTCTTTTGGGCAGACGGTGTC
>CAZCJS010000475.1:0-2045 GCA_964498775.1 uncultured Armatimonadia bacterium | reverse complement strand
CCTTCAAGGTCGCTGGATGCCTCTGAGCAAAATCTGCATAACTACAGTGGAAGCCTGCGCTACAGGTCTTTATTTCCTGCGCTACAGGTCTTTATTCATTGAGAAAGCCTCCGCTAGAGGTACTGATCGATTATGCCTCCACTCCAGCAGAAGGCTTCATCCGCCTACTCAATTACTACCAGCCCCTCCATCAGCGGCGCTATGATCAGCACCCCCGCGCCGACAACCGTAAAAATAATTCCGATGACAAGCACTGCATACGGCTCGACCCGATTCAGCTTATCCTCTTCGATGATATGCTCCTCCGGCGCCTCGGTCATATATCTGATCGTCACCGCACTCCCGCTCGGGGTCCGGTCATAGAACTGTTGCGACACTTCATTCTCGCACACGATACTCTCACCGGCTGCCGTGCGAAATGTCACGCTCACATAGCAGTCGCGGCGGTCCACGGCGATCACTTCACGCTTCGAGTTGATTTCTCCCTGCGTCATGACGCCCTGAGTGCGCAGACGCCGCATCCGCGTTAGGGTCAACCTCCCGACTGTGACCATATAGATCCCTGCCGCCAATAGCAGCAGCCCTATCACCAGGGGCAGCACGTTCATGGCGCAACCATCCCTCCACCGCTCCCCTGCCGATCCCGATGGCTCGCGCTCAGGAGTATCGCTTCCCAAACCCCGCACTTGAGCATACTCGCTACTTCCTCACCAGTTTCCACACATCCGGCGTCATGTTATTGCCGGCCACCATCCACAGCGCATCGTCATACACAAACACACTCGCGGCATGGCGCGGCGCCCACGGTGTATCGCTCACTTCATGCCAGTTGACCCCGTCGCCGGAGTACCACACATCATTGCGATTCCCGCTCTGCCGGTTGCAGCCCTCCATCACCCACAGCTTGTCATCGAACACCGCCACGTCATGATACTGACGCGGCTCCCACGGCGCGGCTTCCACATGCTGCTCCCAGTTCACCCCGTCCGCCGAGCTCCACACGTCATTATAGAACTTCCTCGTCGGCACCTGCGGCGTATCATACGTCCCGCCGCCCATTACCCACATGCGCCCCTTCCAGACCACTCCCCCGCCGACCATGCCGCGCTGCGCCCAGGGCACTTCCTCCGTCACCTGTGTCCAACTCACGCCGTCGGGCGAGTTCCACACATCGGTATAGAAGCGCTCTGCGGCCTGCGCAAACTGCGGCACCGTCTGCCCGCCCATGATCCAGATCTTACCGGCGAAGGCCACGGTATAGTGCAGCACGCGCGGCGCCCAGGGCACCCGCTCATTCACAAGCTCCCAGTTCACCCCGTCTCCGCTGTTCCAGACATCGGTCTGATAGTGGCCCTGGTTGGCGTCTCCGCCCACCACCCACATCTTCCCCTCATGCACCACGTAGCCTGCCGTGTGCCGACCTTCCCACGGCGCTTGCAGCATCTCCAATATCCATCTTACCCCGTCAGTCGAGGACCACACCTCGCTGTTGCATATGCGGGGGAAATGCAGCTTATCGCGCGGGTTCCAGCCGCCCAGCAACCACATCTTCTCCGCGAAGACCAGCGCCCCGGCCCCATCTCGCGCCGCAAAAGCCGCCTCCTCGGTCACACATACCCATTCATAATTGGCTGCCGTCTCTGCCGTACTCGGCTTAGTCACTGTAGAAGCACCTCCCCTGGGATGCTGCGCATCCACGTCGGCTGCCCGGCACTTACCGGTGCTGCCGGAGCATAGCAGCATGATTGCCGCCGACAGCAGCGGCAGGAGTCTCTTCGGCATCCTATTCATATAAACCTCCCTCTTACCCATGCGCCATCTGCTCTTCGCCGCCGCCCCACATCTTTTCTTGCTCTTTTTGGAGGACAGGTATCCTGTCTGCCGTGGAGTTTCCACAGAAAACTCCTAAGCGGAAGCTGCGCTTCCGCCAGTCAATGCCGTCAACAATGCCGTTAACTTGCGCTGTTCCCCTCCTGTAGGCGAGGCTTCCAGACGCTGCTGCTTTATTCGCGGGTGCGGGAAGTTACCCCTCCTCAAAACCGTCA
>CAZCJS010000474.1:0-2047 GCA_964498775.1 uncultured Armatimonadia bacterium | reverse complement strand
CACCGGGACCTGGGAGATGACGCCATTTGAGGATGGCATTGCGGAGCTCGACCTGACCGAGCTGGAGAACCCGTTATCCCCCGAGGGCTATGTGTATGCGGCGGTGATCTGCGAAGCGGGCGGTTTCGGCTTACTTGAGTCGCTGACGCTTGAGTACGACGGCTTTGACTGGGGCCTGACCGCCAGCGTCGACGAGCACAGCATCACGCTCAACTGGAACGAACTGGAGGCCGAGGGCTACCGGGTGTACCGCAGCACACTGCCCGACGATACCGCGCCGTACCTGGTGGGTACGGTGATCGAAGAGCACGGTGGCTCAAACAGCTTCACGGAATACGTCAGCGAGGACGCCGGCGGGCGCTGGGTACCGGAGAGCTCTGACAACGGCACGCCTGATGACACAACTGACGATTTCCCCACCATCGCACCGGCCGTGGGCTACCACTACCGGCTGGAGGCGGATGTGCCCGGCCTGAACTACCTGCCGTCACCGGAAGTGAGCGCCAAAGTGCCCTGGGGCGACCGCTATACGACGCAGCGCCCATGGCCGGATACGACGAGTGAATCGCGGCTGTTCGGACGGATGATCGACGGCGGCCATCTGAGTGAGGCCCAACTGCAGTGGTGCGCGGAAAACCTGGTGGGAACCACTGGCTTGCTGCAGTCCGAGGTCGACGCCATTCGCGCACATAATCCGGACTTCATCGCGCTCGGCGCCAACTACAGCGTCTTCGCGGCGCCTCAGCGCCAGTGTGACTGGGCCTCGCGCCACGAAGAAGGCGCAAACGGATACACCTGGAATTACCTGCTCTACGGCGACACCGAGGACCTTGACGGCAACTACCCATACGTTAACGCGCATGAGGACTGGTTCATCCACCATCCGGAAAGCGAGGCCTACCACCAACGCGTCGAGGGCCAATGGATAACCGATCCCCTCTTCTGGATGGACCTTGACTCGCGATGGTCGGACTACCTCGGTCCGAGTATGCACGAGAGCCTCGGCGAAGACTGCTTCGACGGCTGGCAGGCGGACGGCAGTCACGGTGCCTACCTATTGCCGTTCAACGATTTCATTGGCGAGCCAGGCCATCAGGGGGTATTCGACTACCTGCAGCCACGGCTGACCGCCTTGCTGGGCAACGTCGACCAGCTGGCGGAAGCGCACCCGCGCCATCCTTATATCATCGCGGGTGCTTACCGGGGATGGGGTCCCTATGAGTCAGCACCGGACGGCTGGGCGATCATGGACTACCCAAACTGCGACGGCGTGATGGTGACATCTTTTATGTACAATGATGTGGAATACGCAAGAGAGAAGATCATTCTTTTTGTCAATGGCGAGGGTGATGCCATTCTTGACTGGCAGAACCAGGGCAAGATGGTCTTCCTGCAGAGCTATCATACACCAACTAATTACCCGCATGTGCAAGGACTGGAATACTGCTGCTACCTGTTACTACGTGGTCCGCACACGTACTTCTATTACGTGCCCGACTACCTCTGGCACGTCAAATTCGATCTCGTCAGCCCCTGCTGGTATCCGGAGTATTCCTGGGACAGCGGCGCGCCGCTCGGCGGCCAACCGCAGAGCCTCGATGATCTGCTCGTAGGAGAGGGCACGGACAGCTACTGGCGCCGCGATTTCGAGAACGGGTTTGTGCTGGTTGTGAGGGATAACTACACCGCGAAGTCTGATCCGGAGGACCCACTCTGGTATGAGTACTTGGTTTGTGACGGCGGAGGCGAAGTAGATGCGGATGGCAGCACCAGCGGCACCGCAACTTGGACTGCCTTGCCGGGACCGGGCTTTGAGATCGCCGGATCGGCAGCCTGCATAGTGCGACCGGTGCCCTAGGGCCTCGCGCAATTCAGGTGCCCAACCGCCGACGCCAACAGAGCCAGCCGGTGTATGCAACCCGCCAAGCGCAACTGATTCTCTGCTACCAACGCGATTCCCGCAGCACGAGTCCTTCCAGGATCGCCTGCTGGTCGCCGCCGACAACCACCGCGACGTAGATCGTCTCCCGGCTGTCCGGCGCCTGGT
>CAZCJS010000473.1:0-2087 GCA_964498775.1 uncultured Armatimonadia bacterium | reverse complement strand
AAGTTGTCACCTCCATTATGCGCCTGAGGGAGACAGTAATAATAGGCGATAGAACGCTGCATCGCATCGCCGGCTATGCAGTACCGTGGCCCAAACATGATAATCATAGATGGGTCGGGAATGTCAGCCAGCGTCACGCCGGCATACATCCGTGTCGTATAGCCCGCTCTGAGGTAGTAGCCAAGGTTGTACGCGTTGTACCCGTACGAGTTGGGGTTCGCACGGCCCGAACTGTAACTCGACCACGGCTCCGATATCGTGCCCAACTTGTAACTCTCGCACCGCAGAACCTCCACGCTTTTCAAGTATGGGTACAACGGAACCCCGAACCAGCGGGTCCAGGCATAGCTTCCCCACATGCAGCCAAGGTCGGGATAGCTGTAACAGGCGAACAGCATGTGCTCGTCGTAATCCTGCGCGTACATCAGCGCCGCCAAACCGAGCTGTTTCAGATTGCTGATACACGCGGCGGCGTTGGCCTTTTCGCGAGCGCGCGCGAATACCGGAAACAGTATCGCCGCCAAAATCGCGATGATCGCTATGACCACCAGAAGTTCTATCAGAGTAAAGCCACGCTTGCTTCTCATGACATTGCGTCCTTTTCCACTTACGTGTTGTGTGCTCTGCCATGCCGCCAGATGCGCCGGACATGCGGTGACTGTGGCGGCTCCAGTTGGTCGCTGTCTGGAGTACTTCTGCCTGTTCGCAACCCGCTCAATCAGCCCTCGTAGGTGGGCACCCAGAAGGGGTCAGCGATGGCCGGGTCGGGTTTCGTGAAGCGGCTCTGGTAGTTTGCTGCAGCGTAGGGGACCTTTGTGACCCATTCCCCGGCCCAGTTGTCCGCAGGCACATTGCTACCCTTGAGCCATTTGGCATGGCCGTCGGTATAGCCGATGTTCAGGCCCTCGTTGTGCCGGTCCAACGCCAGCCTGGTGCGGCCATCCACCGTCTCATAACGGTATGTGGGAATGTCGGCGTCGTTGGAATAGAAAGCGGAACTGCGCTCGGCGATGGTCATGACCTGAGCCGGGAAGTGAATATGCCGCTGTTGCAGGCCGCGCCCAAGGTAGCCGTTGTAGCCGTAAGCCACCGTATCGCGGTCGGTACCGCCCCCATACTGGGCGCTCACCGACGGACAGTTGAGTATCTGGATATTTTTCATGTAGGGATGGACCGCTATAAACCATGGCAGACGATCGGTGGTGCTGGTGCCGTCAGGAGTTGTCCAGGCGTTTCGCGGCCGCACCGTGGCATAGGGGTAAGTCTGGTCATAGTCCGTGATATACTGCTGGACCGCCAGCATGATCTGCTTGGCATTTGAGAGACAGTTCGACTGGCGAGCTTTCTCGCGAGCGCGGGCGAAAACCGGGAACAATATTGCCGCCAGAATCGCGATTATCGCTATCACCACGAGCAACTCAATCAATGTGAATCCACGTTTCATGGCCTTACCTCCTCTAACTTATGTAACGTCCGTACACTGATCGGGCTTACCAGCCATTTCACCTCCTCGCTAAAACCCGAAGCCTTTTGAGCCGCCAACTATTCATATAACTATTATACCCTTCGCCAACCGCTTTGCAACTCCTTCTTCACCGAAAAAATTCTCGGGCGTTATAGTGTGAAAAACCGACGCCGGCAACAGAAACTCTCCGACAATCGCCGGATAACCTTTTCTCAGAGGGAGGTATGTGCAAATGCGCGTGGAATAACGACAATACCGTGATGGCGGACGTGTGCTGGAGCCGGCCATGCGGCAGGTAACGAAAGCTGTAGACATTAGGAGGATGAGCGCGATGTGGAAATACGTTGTCATAGCGGTACTGGTTGTGGCGCTGCTGGTTGCGATGGCTGCAATGTGCGGCTGCAAGAGCAAGTCAGGCGAAGAGATCCAGAAACAGATTCAGGAGGAACGCGGCCTCGCACCAGGCACAGTGCCTCCTCCACCTCCCCCGCCGCCCGATAGGCCCGATGCCGATAAGCCCGCCGCCGATAAGCCCGCCGCCGACAAGCCCGCATCTGACACCCCCTGAACCTCAGGGGATGATAACAGCCGCTCTCCCGACTCCGGCTCTATTTGCCCGCCG
>CAZCJS010000472.1:0-2116 GCA_964498775.1 uncultured Armatimonadia bacterium | reverse complement strand
GCGATGCGCGGGGTCAGTGAGGAAGTACAGAATTACTATCAGGCCAACGTAGACCTCATCAAGTGGCAGAATATGGCCGCGGATGCCGCGTTGCTACACGGCACGAGCATCGATCAGCTAGGATCGAGCCAGGAGGCCGTATGGGAGATGGCGGCTGCGGCTCCGGAAAACGTCGGCGCATACGAAGAGGCGATGGCGAGGATGGCGGCAGCGGCGGCCACGGCTGCCGAAAAACACGTCGCGCTGGCGACAGGATTGAAAGAAGCCACCGATGCACAGATAGCCAGTGCGCTCATCGGTATGTTGGAAATTGGAGAGGATGCACTCACGCCTGAGCAGTATATCACCGCCGCAACAGATATTGGGCTGGCGTTTGGCACGATGGACGAGAAGAGCGTCGCGCTGGCGACAAATCTGCCCATTCTCGCCGGGTACATCAACGATCTGGTGATTCCCGCCGACCTGGCTGGCGAGGCGCTGGGCATAATGATCGACAATGTGGAGGGGGGAGACGAACCGCTCATCGGCATTGCCGAGCTGATCTCTGGGATGGTAGAACCTACGGGCTACGTGGCTAAAAACACGCAGACGTTCAACGAGGCGCTGGCGGAGGTGCCCGGGCCGGCGGAGAGCGCGACCGAAGCCATGGGGGGATTCGCGGGTTCGGTGGGCGAGGCCAAAAGAGAGCTTAAAGAAGCGATCACGCAGACGGGCACGCTCAAAGACAAGATTGGAGAGTTGCCGTCTGAGAAAACCGTTACGATCAGGGTTAAGGTAGTCGGCGATGAGGTTCCAAGCTACCAGCACGGCGGCGTGGTACCGGGGCCGATCGGCGCGCCGCAACTGGCGATCGTGCACGGTGGGGAGCGGTATCTGGGCGCGCCGGGGGCCACGACGAATCACAACAACCATTTCAATATGACAATCAACACCAGGGCCAGGCATGAGCCGATCATTGCGGATTTTCGAATGATGGAAGCGATGTTGGGGAGGTAGGACGTGGGGCTTTTTCATGTAATCGTACCAGAAGCGACGACGAATCTGTGTACCAATCCCAGTTTTGAGGAGGCGACTACGGGATGGACAGCGGGCGGGACCAACACGCTGGCGCGATCAGCTTTCGCGGTTTTCAAGGGCTACTATAGCGCGGCATGCACCTACAAGGACGACACGGGGTTTGCGGCCTACACGCCGACGGTCAGCGCCTTCACCACTTACGTGGCCTCGTGTTGGCTGTATGTCGTTGCGGGATGGGACGGCGGCGACCTCAAGATCCGGTGGTTGAATTACACTGGCGGGTCCGAAACCATCGATCACTACTGGGAATCGGAAACGGGCGAAACGGGCAAGTGGATTTATTTGCAGAGCACACTGGTGACGGTGGCAGACGTGGCGGGCACGGTCGGCGTTCGCACGGGTATCGCGCCTACAGTAGATAGCCAGATTTTCATTGACGCTTTTCAGATCGAGGCAAAGAGCTACGCCACGACGTATTGCGACGGGGACCAGGATGGGTGTCAGTGGAACGGGACGAAACACGCCAGCACGTCCACAAGGTCGCCTCTTTCGATGGCGGGCGGGCGCAAGCGGGATCTGGGAGACGATCTGGGCTTTTACGTCGAAGTCGCGTCAGGGGTAGGTGTCTCGCCGCACATCGTCAATTATTTGCCGTACGCGCTGCTGCCCGGCGCATTGTACCAGGGCACGAAGATACAGCCGAGCGTCATCAGCCTCACGGGCACATTCAAAGGCGGCGCGCTGTCAACGCTTCACGATGATCGCAAGGCGGTGATAGACGCGGTCGCGCCGGGCGGCTTGAAGGGTACGCAGCCGGTCCGGTTGCGGTATGACGGGGGCACGACCGAGAAGGAGATTGCCGGCTATTACGAGGGCGGGCTGGAGTTCGCGGCGCCGGTGAGGCCGTACGAGGAGAGCGCGATGATCCGGTTGCTATGCCTAGACCCGTTTTGGTATTCGCTGGAGCAATCGAGCAAGATACTGGATGTTTACGAATCCGAGACGTTCAAATATGTTGGTGCAAGAATTGATGGCGTTTGGAATAGTCTTGGTCCACCAATATCCCTTGGTGGTGTCCCTTATGTTTACGCGATTTGTC
>CAZCJS010000471.1:0-2124 GCA_964498775.1 uncultured Armatimonadia bacterium | reverse complement strand
CTGCCCGCCGCAGATATGCTCCTGCCGATCAGATAGATTATCCACGTGCACAGAAAGCACAGCGCAAACACGACGCCCGGATGATACAGTAAGGTTTTCATCGGTTCACCCTATCAGACAACTGACTATCACTTGTGCTCTCGCCTACCCCATCAGCCCGCTGATAAACGCTGCGGCCGGGTCCACGAGATCCAGGCCCAATTGCGGCTGGATACCCAGCGCTATGGTCAGAAGCGCCAGCACGAATATGGCCAGCACCATACAGGCCGGCAATTGACTCGGCCCTTGCTTCACCTTCGCCGACATCTCGGGAGCGAAAATTATCTTATTCATCGCCGGCAGGTAGTAGAACAGCGACAGGAGGCTGTTGATGATCACCATCACTATCAGGACAAACCCCGTCGCCCCCAGTTCCATACCCGCTTTGCAGATGAAGACCTTGCTCACGAAACCGTTCAGTGGCGGTGCGCCCGCCAACGCAAGCGCAAATATGCCGAAGCAGATACCAATCAGCGGAATCTTGCGCCCGATGCCCGCCATTTCCTTAAGGTCGCGCGTTCCGATTACACTCAGAATCGCGCCGGCGCAGAGGAACGCGCCGCCCTTCATGATCGCATGGTTCAGAATGTGGTACAGACCTCCGCGCATGCCTTCAAAGCCCGCCAGCGCAGGAGCGGAGAAGGCCACACCCACGCCCGCGAGGATATAGCCCATATGCGCAATGCTCGAATATGCCAGCATCCGCTTGAGGTCTTTCTGGGTCCACGCCATCAGGTTCCCGACCAGCATCGTGACAACCGCCAGCGCCGGCAAAATGAGCTGCATCTCGATTGCCGGTAGTACGACGAGGGCCTTGATCATCGTCACCAGACCTGCCGAGATGACCATCCCTGACAGCATCGCGCTGATGCCGCTGGGGGCCGCGCTGTGTGCATCCGGCAACCATGTGTGCATCGGCACGATCGCCGCCTTCACACCGAAGCCAGCGATGAACAACGCCGCGATTGCCAGCATCACATGCCCGGGCAGCAGCGTCACTATGCTCATGCCCTCCAACTGCGCGAGGTTCAGCGTCCCCGTGTAGGCGAACACCAGGACGATGCCAAGCAGCGCCACCATTGAGCCCATCGCCGAGAGCAGCAGATACTTCACCCCCGCCTCGACGGGTTCCCACCTATCCTCGAAAGCCACCAGGGCGAAGGAGGCCAGACTCATCAGCTCGAAGAAGACAAACAGGTTGAACAGATCGCCGGCAAAGCCGATGCCCACCATGCCCGCCGTCATCATCAGCAGCAGGGCGTAGTACTTACCGATATTCTTCCGCTCCATGTAGCCGATCGAGAAGATCGCAACCAGGACGGCCAGGCCGAGACTGGTCACGGCCATAAACGTAGCCAGGCCGTTCGCGGCAAAGGCGGCGAAGAACTGCGAGCCCTCTTCGACCTCAACCGGCCGCGTGACTATCTCATTCCCGACCAGGTATTCCATGCCCGGAAGCGTAATATCGAGTTCTTGCGGCTGGATTGCTGTCAGCAGGTACATTACATAGCCGGATAGGAGCAGCGCGACAACCGCAACAGTTCCCGTCAGGGCCTTGTTGCGACTTGCTCGGCCGACTAAGTAGACCACTGGCGAGCCCGCCAGCAATATGCCTATGGGATACACCAAATCTATCACGCGCTCGTCATCTCCACTAGTTGTTGACTAGCAGCAGCAACAGTATGATTAGCCCCACCGCCGCAGCCGCAGCGTTGTAGTTGACGTCTCCCGTCTGCAATCGCGTCAGCGCCCGGCAGAAATCGGTCAGCATCCGCACTGCAGTGTTGTAAAATGCGTCGAAGCCGAACTTCGTCTCCGTCAGCGCGTCGGCCCATGCGCCCTCTGCGGTAAACGCTTGCCCTGTACGCGTCCAGGCTATACCTAAAACCAACCACACCAGAACAATCAGCCCGGTAATCACCATCAGCCCCGTATTGTGCAGCGTCTCTGATATCAAGTGCTGCAAACTTAGGTGCGGCATCGAGTGGTGCAGGACGTCCGCCGCCGCCTGTGTGGAGTAGAAGCCTACCGCCAGCCAGAACAGCAGAGCACCCATCGCCAGCAGCACGAGCGGGACACTCATCT
>CAZCJS010000470.1:0-2137 GCA_964498775.1 uncultured Armatimonadia bacterium | reverse complement strand
CGGGGAACGTTACCTCTCGACAGACCTGTTTGCGCAGTCGAATACAGCAACAGATGGCCAATGAGTGACAGCCTGGTGACGAAGAACTGACATGCGGATATTGGTGGTCAACTACGAGTT
The DNA here is from genome assembly GCA_964498775.1 of uncultured Armatimonadia bacterium. Lineage (GTDB taxonomy): Bacteria > Armatimonadota > Zipacnadia > Zipacnadales > UBA11051 > UBA11051. The sequence goes on along the minus strand of CAZCJS010000470.1, from coordinate 2,017 downwards.
CCCGCCGGTTGGTGGAGGAGGCGCGACGGCCAATTACTGCTTGGCTCGCGAGATGGTGAAGCAGGGCCACGCGGTACGGGTTGTGACCTCAGGCTTTCGGGGGCTGCCGAGGCGCGAGGATGTCGAGGGCATAGAGGTCGTTCGAGTGCCGGTGTGGCGGCAGCGGCAGGACTTTACCAAGATGCACGAGATGCTGCAGTACGTCGTGTCGGCAACGCCTCGTGCGGCTGTGATGGGCAGGAGCAGAGGGCCGGAGGCGTGGGACATAGTGCAGACGTTCTTCGCCGTGCCCTCGGGATTGGTCGGATGGTGGCCGGCGAGCTGTGGGCATATTCCTCATGTGATCCGCTTAGGAGGCGGAGACCTGCCGGGCCATGAGAAGCGCTTCAGCATGGCTCATCGCGTCCTGCGTCCCGTTGTCAAATGTCTGCTGAGGGGAGCTTCAGCGCGTGTTGTCAACAGTGAGGGATTGCGACAACGGGCGCAGGCAATTTTCCCCGACTTGCATTTCGAGGTAATATGTAACGGGGTTGATGTTGAGATCTTTCGGCCCGGCCCGAAGGAAAGCGAGCGGATACCCACGGTACTGTTCGTCTCGCGCCTGATTGAGCGCAAGGGCTTGCATTTGTTGCTGCCCGCGCTGGGACGCCTGCTGCATGAGGGAGTCGAGTTCCGACTGTTAGTAGTCGGTGACGGGCCAATGCGGTCCCAGCTTGAGCAACAAGCGGAGCAGTTGGGCCTCGCCAATACCACGGATTTTTTCGGTTTGCGGCCGCGCTCTGAGCTTCCCGCCATCTATCGGAGGGCTGATATCTTCTGCCTTCCGTCAGCCAGCGAAGGGATGGCGAACGTAATGCTTGAGGCACTGGCGACGGGCTTACCAGTCGTGGCGACAGATGTACCGGGCAGTTCCGAACTGGTGGAAGATGGCGTGAACGGGTTTGTCGTACAGGCAGGGCACTGGGAGGCGCTTGTGGAGCCCCTGCGGCGGCTGCTAAGTGACACGGAGTTACGGCAAAGGCTTGGCGAAGCCGGCCGCCAACACAGCGAAAACTTCGCGTGGTCCAAGATGGCCGGGCAGTACTTAGAGTTATACGGGGCTCTGAGAGAGTAATCAGCCAGGCCTAGAGAAGCATTGGGGTGAAGCGTCTTGTGCGGGATAGCCGGCTATGTCGGTAAGGGGAGTAAGGAAACGCTGAGGGCGATGTGCGATGCCATGGTGCACCGCGGCCCCGATGACGAGGGTTACTGGGTGGGCAAAGGTGCCGGCCTGGGGCATCGCCGTCTAAGCATCATTGACCTTGCCGGCGGCAGTCAGCCGATGTGCAACGAGGACGGCACGATCTGGATCGTGTTTAACGGCGAGATCTACAACTACCAGGACCTGCGCAAGCACCTGGTGGAACGCGGGCATCGCTTCAGCACCAACTCGGATACTGAAGCGATCGTGCACCTGTATGAGGAGTACGGTAACTCGTGCGTCGAGCGACTGCGCGGGATGTTCGCTTTCGGGATATGGGATGAGAAGGCGGAGCGTCTGTTCTGCGCGCGTGACCGGCTCGGAATCAAGCCGTTGCATTACTGTGAGACTGCTGAGGGTTTTGCGTTCGCCTCGGAGATCAAGGCGCTGTCGGAGGCAGGGCTGATATCGCGGGCAATGTCGCCGAGCGCGCTATACAAGTACCTGGCGTTGCGTTATGTGCCGGGGCCTGAGAGTATCTGCGCGGACGTGCAGAGGCTGCAGCCCGGGCACACGCTGACCTATGCCGACGGCAAGGCGACCGTGCGTCGGTACTGGACGATTGATGATGTCGAACCGTCAGGGATGGGTGAAGAGGAAGCCCTGGAGGCCGTCAGTACAACCCTGAGCGAGTCTATTGCGATGCGGCTGATGGCCGAGGTGCCTCTGGGGCTGTACCTCTCCGGCGGGATTGACTCGAGTCTCATCGCGGCAATAATGGCGGGGATGGTGGACAGACCTATTGAGACGCTCTCGGTAACGTTCGCCTCTGCGCAG
>CAZCJS010000469.1:0-2147 GCA_964498775.1 uncultured Armatimonadia bacterium | reverse complement strand
AGGCCCGCTGCCAGCAGCCCGACATTCTCCACGATCAACAGGCGTGCCAGTTTCGGACGATAGAAGCCGGTCGCCAGCATCAGCGCCAGTTCTCCGGTGCGTTCCAGAGCGCTACGTAACAGAACCGCTACCAAACCAACGGTCCCCAGTAGCAGCCCCAGACTCCCCAGTGCCAGGAACATGGACATGTACGTGTTCTGCACCTGCATGAAGTCGTTGAGCACCTCGCGGGTGGCCCGCACCTGCAGGCCCATCTCGCCCAGCTTCCTCCGCAGCACCGCGGCAACTTGTTCCTCGCGGCCCGGCGGCGTGTCAATGAGAAAGTAGCTCGGGGCGGCCACGGTCGGATAGCGCTCCCTGAAATGATGCTCCCATATTAGCAGTTCGCCTGCGAAGATGCTACCAGCAAGCAGACCTGAGAAGACCAAGTCAATGGGCTGCCCGTCGGGCCCTGGGATGGTATAGGTCTTACCCGGCCCCGAATGCAACGTCCATTTGACGCTGTCTGCATCCCCAAAAGCCGGGATATGGCCGTCTGTAAGAGACGCTCGCAGTGCCTCCCATCCTGGCGCGCGGTCATCCGTCGCCCGCAAGAGCCGAAATCCGCCGCGCTGGATCATTGCGTCAGGCACGCCGAGAATGCGTGGGTAGGTGGGCCTGGCGATATTGAGACAGCTTATGTCCTGGCCAGGGCTAACCAGAAACGAGATAATCTCGACGCCCTCAAGAACCTGCTCATCTTCGGGTGTGAAGCCCAGATTCGCACGCCCGGTCGGTGTCCCCAAATCAAAACTCAATGGCACCGAAGAGAGCGCCTGCAGCGCGAAGCCACCGGTGCCTGCGTCCCTTCGCCTGTAGTCCATATGGGAAAGATCACGGGTGTTGGCGGCCACCGCCACGATCACGAATGTGGCGCCGGCAAGAAGACCGATGACAAGCAGGCTCCGGCTCGTGGCGGCCGCAATGTTGCGTAATGACAGGCGCAGCAGCGAGCCGGTGGCGCGCTTTTTGCGTAGCAGGTGCGCCAGGGCAAGATATGCCATGGTAAGACCGGCCAGAAGCAGCAGCGCTCCGATGACGAAGAAGGCCACCTCGGGCGGAAGCAAGTCGCCATACATGGACAGTGCCGCGATTAGCGCCGTCGCGAGTGCCAGAGCCAGGAGTAAAATGACCGCCGGCGTAGTCCGCGCTCGTGCTGGTGAGACGGCCATTGCCTGCCAGCCATGAAGAAGTTCGATCACACCGACGCGGCTCAACCTTCGGCTACTCCAGGCTACGGCAAGCAGCCCGATGATGAGACCGGCTGCGGTCCCGATAGCGATGCTCTGCGGGGCAACATGCAGCCACAAATGCGACGTCGTGCCCAGCGCGCCGCTCCACCAATTGCTCAAAGCGTGGATAATGCCGGCGGCGTAGAGCAAGCCAGCCGGAACACCCACCAGCGTACCGAGCAGGGTCAAAATCGTCCCCTCGGCAAGGAGCGCGCGGCGCACGAGCCCCGCCGGACAACCCGTCGCCAGCATCAGACCCGCTTCCGAAGCGCGGCCATCCACGAGTAAACGCAACAGCATCGCACCCAGTGCGGCTCCGGACAGCACCAGGAACATGCTGAGACCCAGAAACAGCTGGCCGAAGTCGGAGGTGCCCTGTGCGGCCTGCAATGCCAACTCACGCACCGGACGAAAGACGATCCCTGCCTCCTGCGGCGAGAGGTGCCGCAGTAATTCCTTGGTGAACCACGGGCCCACTCCGTCAAAGCTAACTTCACACACCGGCATCGGTTGCACCCTTACAGAGGTCACCCAGCCTGCGTTATCACCGCCGGGCGCGCTCTGCCACATGGTCCTGGCCGTGCGGGGGCTCACAAAGGCCTTCGGGGCGGCACGGTATTTGTCCCAGTATTCCTCATCACGGTCCGTGATCCGGCTGAGGTCCACCGGGAACGGCGGGTCCCAGTCGTCAACATTTCCGGCATCGGTGATGCCCTCGAAATCCGGAACCAGGCCGGCATCAGCGCCCGCGCCTTCCATCTCAACGATAGCCTGCACTTTCAGTTCCACATCCGCTGTCGGATAGGTGCCATCTTCAGTCGGCATCATGTAGGTCAGTCGCACGCTCTCGCCGACATGAGCGTTCAAGTCCTCGGC
>CAZCJS010000468.1:0-2166 GCA_964498775.1 uncultured Armatimonadia bacterium | reverse complement strand
GAGAGGGGGTGATAGCTAATGAAACTGAAGCCATGTCCATTCTGTGGGTACGAAGTACAGCTCAAGAAGCGGCTTGTCGACATAGGGGCAGGTGATGTGCGATGGCACTACAGAATAGCTTGCGAGCACTCGGACTGCAAAGTCCATGTAGTGGTTTGTGCGGACGGTGAGGCTGGCTATCCATGTAATACACCGCGGACAAATGAGGAAGCCGAGCGACTCGTGGTTAATGCATGGAATAGTAGAGTGTAGGCACTGACTGAAGGAAACAGCCGCAAGTTTCCCACCAGCGGCAAATAGCCCCAGTTGGCAGTGAGTGGGGATAGCACGTGTTCGCCGGGGAGACTCGGCGAGTCGAGCAACGCGAAATGGGTTAGCGTGCCTACGGGCCGCCCAACCGCTCGATCCCTGTGGGAGCAACCCGGTGACACCCGCCGATATGGCACGTGCGAAACGAGGCATATCATTGTATTGGTCATCCGGCAAGGTGCGCGCAGAACGGATTCTTTCATGACGCAACGTGGCAGAGGCGTTTCCAAGATACCCGCGACGCAGGTGGCAGTTCGTGCCTGGTTGAAAGGCTCGACTGAAGGACGTGACTTACTCCACCGAATGACTCAGAGACTCGTAGAGGAGGCAGTCGAAGAGAAATGCCGCGTCTGTCAGCAGGCACATCCCTATCCCCGGGTGCTGGTGGTGCTGAGGCGGTTGGGAAATCACCCCGGCGTCGAGGTGTATTCGGGTCCTGGAGTGCTGGTGCACATTGAAGAGCTGCCAGACGCACCGGGAACCGCGGCGTGTGACTTGCTGCTGGAGCAAGTATTGGAGATCAGGTTGCCGAAGACATGGCGGTGGCTATTGGAGACTCGGGCGAGACGCATTCACAGCGGGGTGTTTCGGGCGGTGTCGCTGGACGAGTGGCTCTATTACTTAGAAAGGGCGGAGGTGTTTCGGGGGCTACTGGACTTCAATTCGGAGGCTGAACGATGAGTGAAGCAAACAAAATACGCGAGTCATGTCCTTGGTGTGGGTCGACGATTGGACAAACAACCGACGAAGGCGGAGGCTATCGTGGCGTCACGTACGAATGTGGCAGCTATTTCGATCGGTGTCACAAAGCCGGAGTGCAGACGCAATCGTGCCGAATTCGCGAATTGGAGCGACAGCTTGCCGACGCCATCAAGACGGCTGATGGCGTGGTGGTGATTCCTGGTAAGACAACGGCATGGTTTCGTTCTGACGGCAAAGCCTGTGTGGGGCTGGTGCATGGTATTCGATCGGATCATTTCCGAGTGTGGCTGCAATTCATTGGCTTGGGTGAGGATAGGGTGTTGCCTGATGTGTGCTATTCGACCCTTGAGGCCCTGAAAGAAGCAGAGGCGGCCAGTGAGCTGGAGCGAATCACCCCGTCGAACGCTGAACTGCTGGATATCGCAGAACGGATAAATTCCACGGATGAGTCGGAGGGAGACTGATGGCTGTGAAACACTCTCTGTGCACCACTGCCGAGTCAATCGCGGCAGAGCAGACACGCACCCGGCTGATCGGCGGAGTGTGGCGGCGGCTGATTGAACACGTATCGAGCCGGAAACGCGCCAATCTGCGGCAGTACCGATCCGACTCAATGCGGCAGGCGAAGATCCGCAGGTACTGCAAACTTGGCGAGGTGGAATTCCATTCCATGGCGGAGGTGATTGCCTGTGGGTGTGACGCGGCCGAGTACGAGCAGTATTGGCCGGTGGTAGCGGAACCGGCGCCCACTCAGTGGCGGCCCGGATCGCTTGAGAAGATGGCCATTCTGTCGGCCAGGCTGCACGCCGGCGAGGAGATGCACCACGACGATGACTTCGCTGCTAGGGACGACGGCGACACCCCCACTTGACGTCTCTACCCATTCGGGTAGCATAGTGGTAGCTACGCAGCTCCAATTCGGACGTCAATTAAGCAACCGCGTCGGCGCGGCTGCTGTCCATGTATTGGGCTGCAATGAGTAGCGATTCTTCAGACGCTGAATCACTGCGTCAGGGCCTCGACGAGGTCGTCGAGACGATCAAAGCAGCCACTGCAGATGGGTCGCTGTCCATCAAGGGGCTTGGTGCCATCCTGAAGTCAGGCGGCGAGGCCATCAGCGCCCTGGTCCGCACATTCTCGGACATGCAGGCCAAT
>CAZCJS010000467.1:0-2171 GCA_964498775.1 uncultured Armatimonadia bacterium | reverse complement strand
AAACTCCAGCAAGACCTCATAGCTGCCCCCGGCCTTGATGACAAGGTCGGTGCCTTCGCAGTCATGGAGGCCTTGCGCCTGGTACCCAAGACCAAGCTCAACTGCGCGGTCTACGCAGTATCCACTGTCCAGGAGGAGCTTGGCTTGCGGGGTGCGCGAACCAGTGCCTTCGGCATTGAACCCCATGCCGGAATCGCCGTGGACGTGACCTTCGCCACCGATCAGCCTGGAGTGGACGAGAAGCGCACAGGCAAAGTCGAACTGTGCAAGGGGCCGTCGCTGGCCCGTGGCGCTAACATCAACCCCGTGCTCCGCAAAATACTCGTGGATGCAGCCGAGGCCCACAAGATCCCTTACCAGAACGACCCCGCACCACGTGGAACCGGGACCGATGCCAACGCCATCCAGATCAACCGCGCTGGAGTCGCTGCCGCACTCGTCAGCGTTCCCAACCGCTACATGCACACGCCGGTAGAGGTTGTCTCTCTGTCTGATATCGAGAACGTTGCCAAGCTCATCGCCCAGTCACTGACTATGATAGACGCCGACACCGATTTCACGCCACTCTGACCGGCTGGGAGCGGCCGCTCATAGCACCGCATCGAGCTTGACGCGCTGCCCTGACGCTGCCGATCTGTAGGCCGCGTCAATAACTTGTTGCACGTCCACCGCTGCTAGCGCACCGGCCGGCGGATCCGCCCCACCACGAATCAGCTCGATGAACCGCGCCATCTGCGGAGACAGGGAGTTGTCCACTGCGGGGAAGGTCGTGATTTCCGCGTTCTGTTGTGCGCCCAGGTGCAGCCGCAACTCCGTATCTGTGACCTCCAGCGACCCCTCCGTACCGTGAACCACGATCTTGCGCTCTGCCGGCAAGCAGATGAAAGAGATCGTCGCCACACCCACCGCGCCGCCGGCGTACTCCATCGTGACTATTGCCCGATCGTCCACATCATACTTCTCCGGCAGCGCGTTACCCTCGCCGGTCGTCGCGTACACGCTCTCTGGTACACCCGCAAACCAGTTCATCAAATCGAGAATGTGCCATCCAGAGTCGATGATCGCCGTTCCGCCGGAAAGCGCTTTGGTCCCCCGCCAGCTCCACTGCTCATCGAACGCCGCCCCCCAGCGATACGTAATCGCTCCCCGAATCATGAAGAGCTTTCCCAGTACCCCTGACTCCACCGTCTCTTTGGCCCGCTGAAAACCCGGCTGGTACTTGCTCTGCCCACATACCATCAGGATGCTACCGCCACTGTCTTTGGCCGCTTCCAGCGTTATCATTGCTCCCGCCAGATTGTGCGCCAGCGGCTTCTCCTGCAGAACATGCTTCCCGCAGCGCAGGGCCTCGCTCACTACCAATGGATACAGATGGTGTGGGAGTGCCACCACGACCGCATCTACATCGGGATTCTCGACAACCTCCTCCCACTTCTCTGTCGCTGCATAGCCCTTCTCAATCAACGAACCCCGCACGCTTTCCGACACATCACAGCCCATCAAAACCTCGACGTCGCTCCGCTGCTCAAGTACCTCCAGATGCCTGCCGCCGATGCCGCCTGCACCAATGACGCCAAATCTCACGGGGCTCATTTCTACCACCTCTACGCGCATTCGAGACTTTTGCACTCACTTCGCCGGCTCTCCGCCGCGTACCTCCACGACCATCTTCAGGGCTTGTCACGGTTACCGTTCTCAGAGTATCATATGTTCTGGGTCATGTAGCAATACATGCCACAATCAACGACCTGGACGAAACCATATCTGAGAGAACGGCCCATGAAACCCACACGTCGCCTTAGTCGCATTGCCCTTGACCTCTCCTTGCTCCTGGTCGGCATCTCTGGCATTGCATCCGTGCCGTTAGCGGCCGGCGGCACAGAAGCGCCCCTTACCCAACAGACATTCCCGGTATCGCATCTGGGCCCACACATGCGCTCGACAGTCGCGTCACAGCTTGTCGTACACACCGCCGCCCGGCCGCCGCGGGAACTCACGGAACGCCTCGCACCTGGCACAGACAGTATCATCAAGGGCTACTCTTCGACCTGGGAAGGTGCTCTCGCCCGTGACCTGCTGGCCGTTGATCTGCGCCATGACATCATGCGGGTCGCCGGTGCAGAGTACCAGGACGACCTCATGGCGCTGGTAAAGCTGCAAGCCGGTCACAA
>CAZCJS010000466.1:0-2187 GCA_964498775.1 uncultured Armatimonadia bacterium | reverse complement strand
TGCTGCACTTGCTGCTCTACGGCCTCATCTGCGTGGCCTGCATCATCCTGCGCGGCGCGCGCCTCGAGGCGTACAGCCCTGCCTACCGCGTGCCCCTCTATCCGCTCGTGCCGCTGGCGGCGACGCTCGGTTGCCTGATGCTGGCCTTCTTCATCCAGCCGGTGGTGCTGATCTCCTCGCTGGTGATCATCGCCTTCGCACTCGCCCATTACTACTTCTTTAGCCGGCGACAGACCAACTTGCGCGGGGCGTGGCCGTACTTCTTGCGCCGAGGGATTCTGCAGCCGGCATTACGGCGCACCGAGCAGTGGGGTGCCATGGAAGATGAGATACCCAAGGCGATGTTGGCGGTGGCGAATCCGGCCCATGAGCCGGCCAGGCTACAGATGGCCGCAGCCATGATGGGCCCCGTAGAGGGCGAACTGCTCGCCGTCAACGTCTTCGTAGCCGACATGACCGATAACCCCCGCGATGAGATGATAGCTCGCTACTATGAGACCATCGCGCAGCGCGAACGCATCCTGCAGGAAAAGTCCGAGCTGATCAGGGATGCGGGGGCACGAGTGACCTCGCACGTGCCTGTTGCCGGCTCGGTATTCTGCGGGCTGCTCAGTGCCGCCGAGGCCTCGGGCGCATCGCTCGGCTTCTTCGGCTGGCCTGAATTCGGCGACGGCTACGAGGGCAGTCTGCGGCTACTCGCAGCACTCGACCGGAATCTGCGGGCCCACATGCTGGTGCTACGGGAGGGCGGGGCGGTGCCGGCCCGGGATATCCTGGCGTTGGTAGACAACAGCATTCACGGCGACCTGGCGCTGCTGTGCGCCGCGCGTCTGACCAACACCTGGGAAGCGCAACTGTCAGTGGCCGGCGTGATGCCCGCCGAGACTGACGCCGCCGCCCGCCGGCAAGCCGAAGCGGCCCTCGAGCAGCGTATCGGTGACCGCGCACGAGCCACCGCCCGGATGGTTCTTGCCGACTCCAGTATCGAGGCTGCGGCTGCCGAGGCTCCATTCACCGACATGATTATCCTCGGAGTTCCCGCAGACACCGACAATAACCTCGCCACAACAGTGGACGAGCTGGCTGCCGTCACCGGTTGCTCAATTGTGCTAGTACGAGCCTATGGCGATTTGGAGGCCAAACCGCTCTAGTAAATCAGTACGCTCATAAGCGGATGTGATAGGGATGGGCAGGGCAGACAAGCCACAAGAGCGCCCCCCAGTTCTGCTGGTCGCAGTTTCCAATCCGGCGACGATACCCGAACTGATGGGGCTTGCCGCAAAGCTGTCGGCGCACGGCGGCTACCAGTGCGTTGCCACCCACATCGTCACTGTGCGTGAGCAGATACAGTTGAGTGCGGCGCGCTCCTCACCGGAGGTCAGCGAAGGTACCCGCTTGCTCCAGGAAGCGATATCCTATGCCGCCAAGATCGGCATCCACGCCCGCGGCGTCGTCGAGGTGGCGCGTGAGGTGCACGAGGGCCTCATATCAGCGGCAAAGAATCAGCATGCCGAACTCGTAGTTGTGGGCTATTCGGTAGCGGGAGAGCAGCAGGCCGCCGGGCGGGGCAGGGATGAGCGGATATTCGACCGGGTCATGTACCGGGTCGCGCGCGGCGCCGGCATTGATCTCATCGTCACCAAATTCCGCCGCCCGACGGTAGGCAGCATCATGGTCCCCGTGCTCGGCGGTCTCAACCTGTCACTCACCGGCATGATACTGAGGTCCCTGTTGGCTGCCGATGACGCCGCCGTCCGGTTCGTGCGCGCGGTTGATCCCCATGCCGATGCTGAAAAGCAACAGCAGGACCTCGAGAGAGTCCTCGCCGAATACGATCTGCTCGCACTCGGTGCTGCCGAGATTATCAGTGCGTCGGATCCCCAGACGGCTCTCGTCAAGCGAGCGGATGAACACGACCTGGCAATCATCGGGGCCGAGCGGCCCACGATCGCTGATACCATCTTCGGCAATATGGCCGAGCGGGTGGCAGCCGAGGCCTCCTGCAGCGTCCTGCTGGTCAGGGCGATGCGGAAACGCTGAGTGCTGCGTACGAATTGTCCTCCGACTTGTAGGCGAAGGTGGCAGCTTCGTGCGAGTCTGTCTTTCACCTGTAGGCGCAGCCCGGCGCCGCAGGCTGGAACTGTAGTTATGCAGAATTCGGGCAATTCCAATTGGCTCGAGACGGAT
>CAZCJS010000465.1:0-2190 GCA_964498775.1 uncultured Armatimonadia bacterium | reverse complement strand
AGCAAGGTGGGTTTGTCGCCACTCTGCTTGATGGGGCCCCCTTCAGTGCTTTCCCAGAGGAGCGGGCGCTTGACCAGGCGAAGGCTCACTGGTTCCTCGATGTTCAGCAAACTGGCTATTACCTGCCCGCGGGGCAGAATGTGACCGTGGCACGTCACCACCAGATAAGTCGGGACGTGCTGGACATGACGGACACGGAGGGGGATTTCCTGGCTGCCTGGATTGACCACGGAAAGGCCCCCGATAGCGCAAGCTACGAATATGTGTTGGTGATTCAGGCGACTCCTGAGGCGATGGAGCAGCTTGCCGCGGACCCGCCATACCGGATCATCCAGCGCGACCAGGACGCCCACATCGTCTGGCACACGGCGGCTCGCCGATGGAGCTGTGTGTTCTTCGTACCGCAAGAGGTCGGTCCACAGACTGTGGACACTGAGGCGCTACAGATCAAAGCGGTTGACCAGCCCTGCCTCATCATGGCCGAGGCCTTGCAGGATGGGCAGTTGGATTTGAGCGTGGCGGACCCCGATCTGAACCTGGAAGACGGAGCGCACAAGCCCCGACCGTTGCGTGTTACCCTGCGCGGGGAGTGGCGTCTGCTCGAGGCGACGGGAACTGTCTGTGCCTGGCAGTTGGCGGACATAGACGAATACGTCCGGATCGTGTCCGCAAATGCAGATGAGACAGTGCTGGAAATTATCTGCGAGCACGGGGCAAGCTACGACATCAAACTTGCCCAATGATCACGAGAAGTGCAGCAAACACGGTATGGCGCAGATACCTACAACCTGGTGGTTGTGGGCAGCCATCCGCTATTGCCGAAGACTTGGCAGGTAGTATTTGAGGCATAATCCGTAGCTCTGGTAGCAGTCTCGGAGACAGACTATGGCTCGCAAGTTCGCTGTTACACGTGGATGCACCAAGTGTGGCTGGTGTGTACAAGAATGCCCGGTGGACGCTATTACATTCGATCGTGACGGAGCGCACATAGACCCCGCAAAGTGCATAGGCTGCGGGAAATGCTATGACAATTGCCCCTCCGAGGCGATAGAAGAGATCAGCGGCGAGGACGAGTAAGGCTGAGCGAGAAAACGGCGGCCCCATGTAACCAGCCGGTGTCCGTCGTCATTACGCAAATAATTAGGGAGACACTCACCAATGCTGGAGTATAACGAAGCGGATAATGCCATATTAGAGCCGGAACGGACATTGCCAGTGGAATCGGAGTACGATGTGGTAGTGGTGGGCGGTGGCATTGCGGGCGTTGGCGCCGCCATCGCAGCGGCACGGGCCGGCTGTAACACGCTGGTTGTCGAGCAAACCTCCGCACTTGGGGGCCTTGCCACAATGGGTCTTGTCAACATCCCGTTGGATTACCGCTCCGGGATCGGCGAAGAAATGATCCGGGAGCTGGAGACCAATGATGGTCACTGGCATCGCAATAGCGATCCGGAGAAACACAAGCTGGTGCTCGATCGCATGGTCACAGCCTCCGGTTGCGACATTCTGTATGTCACTTCAGTCGTTGATGCCATTGTTCGTCAAGGAGCCATCTGCGGCGTCGTGGTGGAGTCCAAGGCGGGGCGGCAGGCGATCCTGGCCCGGCGAGTGATTGACTGCTCCGGCGATGCCGATGCCGCACATTTCGCAGGCTGCGAGTACAGTGTCGGCCGCGAGACGGATGGTTACACCCAGGGCTGCTCGCTGGAATTCCGTCTCGGAGGGGTGGACTGGGACAAGTACCAGAAAAGCGAGTGCAAGTCCGGTGATCCGCGGTGGGAAGCGCTCATTGAGCGGGCTCTACAGACCGGTGATCTCCCGTACCCCATAGACAACCACCTCAACTGGATGACCCACGTTCCCGGACGCCCTGAGCATTGCGGCATGGACGAGGTGTCCATCTGTTTTGCACATTCGCGGTATTGCAAGCCGCTATGCAATCGCGATCTGACGCGCATGTACCTGGAGGGGCGCGAGCAATGTGACATCCTGTGGAAGTTCATCCGCAAGTCAGTGCCTGGATTTGAGAGGTGCTGGCTCATAGACACGGCGCCGCTGCTCGGAGTCCGGGATTCACGACGAGTGCTTGGTGAATACGTCCTGACCGGCTTTGATGTGGCGCGGCGCGCGAAGTTCGATGATGTAATTGCCATCACTTGGCGTGGCTTCGACGTCCATAACCCCACCGGG
>CAZCJS010000464.1:0-2221 GCA_964498775.1 uncultured Armatimonadia bacterium | reverse complement strand
TGGCAGGTCTGTTATAAGCCATATAGTTCCCCTCCCAGAGACGTGGCTATCCTTCTCCCTGAATTGGTATCTGCATGCCTGCCATCTGCTCGTAGAGCCTGTCGATGGCGGCGTCTTTCTCGGAACCAGGTGGCATCGCCCATGCTTTCTGCCAATCCCCGATGTTGTTCGCTTGTGGCTGCGCCCGTTGGTCCCCTGCTTGCGGCTTTGCGCCGCTGGATGCGAGCTTGCGGTTCACCTCTGCTTGCACGGCCTCGCTGAATGAGGTCATGAGCTGCCTGGCGTTGGAGATGATGTCGTCGCGGTCTTTGCCATCGACGAAATCCGCCAGGGTCTTCGGTATTTCCATCTCTCGGATGACGTTCGCCCTCTCCAACGCCAGCTCGCGTTTTGCAAGCTCGGCCTGTGTATCGGCGATCCGCTTCTCGCGCTGCTTGAGCTCGTAGTCGGCGCGCTCCTTTTCACTCATGCGCTCCTTCTGTAGCTCTTCCTTCTCGGTCTCGACCTCTTTCAGTTTGCGGGAGTACTCGGTCCGCACCCTGTCGGTCTCCGACTGTATCAACTTCTTCACCGCGTCAACTGTCAGCGGTTGCTCGGTCTGCTGTTGGCCCTGTCCTGCCTGCGGCTCTTCAGCAGCAGTCTCGCCAGTAGCCTGTTCAGCGTCTGCCATGTGTATAACCTCTTACCAGAATTTGAGTGTCGGCGGTCCTGCGAAAATGACCTTTGCCCTGAGCGACCCCGCCGCTGCGGTCGACAGTGCGTATCTGTCTGCGACTTCCTTAATGGCCGTGTTGCGCCCAGCCCCTGCGACGTTGCGCGTCATGGCCTCCTTCACGTCGTATCGTATCCGCTGTTTCTTCGTCATATGCACCTCCTATGCTGCGCGCCGTGCGGCGCCTATCAACTCCCCGTATCGATTGCGTGTGAGCCCCCGTGCGGATGCCCACTGGTCGAACGTCTGGTAGGGGACCACACCCTCGCCGCGGATGCGCCGGACCTGCGGTTCATAGCCCTTGACCTCGCCACGGATTCTGCACCGGCAATGAATATCGAAGCTCGCAACGCCCGATTGCAGCGGACCCCGGACCTTGCCGACGGCCGTGTCCCAGTAGGGCTGCCCCGAGCGGTACTTCGCCGCAACCCCATCAAGAGCGCCGTGGCTATCGCGCGTCCTATCATCAAGTGCGGCGTCCCACACGTCGACTACCTCAACGCCGCGCTCTCTGGCCACATCATAGGTGCGCTGCTGTCCCATAACCTGAGCTCGCTGGCCCTCGGTGCGGACGATGCGCGTTGCCCGCGCCGCATTCGTGTTGATTGCATCGCGCACCGTGCGAGCCATGGCCGGGTATGAAAGCCCACGAATGAGCCCCTGCGTCACCGCACGGCGGACAGCTATAAGGCCGTCCTGTTTGAGGCCGGAAAGCGCGAGCTTCTTCAACGGGTTCGCCACCGCCGCCACAACGTCAGCCTCCCGCAACAGCCCCCACCGGAGTGCGACCCCTGCCTGCTGATCAATCGTGTAGGCGAAACGGTAGAACGCCTCCTCGTATTCGATCTGCGACATCTGTTCGATAAGCCGCTCGTTTTTGAGAAACATCGGACGCAAGTCCTCGGTGAGCTGTTTCTCAAGCGACCGCAGCCGGTTATATTTGGACATCTCGGCGTATGTCAGTTCCCCGGCAACCGAGTACCGTTCGTAAATCTTGGCAAGGTCTGCGCGTATGGCATCAAGCGCCTCGGCGTAGTTCGACAGCACCTCGCGCTCGATGCGGGAAAGCCGCCTGTCGAGGTGGTACTTCTGCGTCTTGTCAAGCTGCTCGGCGCTCGGCCTTGTTGGCATTACATCGCACCCCCGTCATCGGCAGCGGGCTTGCTCACGTCGACGCCCTGGCTGTTGCCGTACAGTTCGACGTTCGGCTCCTTCTCTGCCTCGAGCTTCTCAATCTCCTCCTGTGCGTTGTCCACGAAGTCGGCGAAGTTTTCGATGAGCGTTTCCTGTGAGATAAACCCGGCGTACTTCTGGAAGATCTCCGCCTGCTCAAGCGAGTTGTCAGGCGTGTTGCGGTTCATTATGACCTCGACCCTGCCGGGGTCCATGCCGAAGCGGAGGATGCGGTCCACGAGCTCAATGCGACGGTACAGCCCCTCCTTGAAGTACGACTCCTTCGGGTCGGTGAATAGCTCCATGAGGTAAATAAACTTGCTCATGGTCTTGCCG
>CAZCJS010000463.1:0-2223 GCA_964498775.1 uncultured Armatimonadia bacterium | reverse complement strand
ATGGATAGGGGCTGGCAGGCAGGGGTAGCCGCATATATCACCAAACCGATCAATGTGGACAATTTCGTCACGATGCTGAAACGGATGGAGCAGTTCATGGACGACGGTATCGGGCCGGCAGAGTCAGTGCCAGGCAATGATTGACCCTGCAGTCAAGCTCGCCAACGGTTCAAGACAATGGGGCTGCAACTAGCAGTCCCATCTTATTTCAGCGCTTCATTCAGCCCCGCTCGACCCCGCTGAGCGAGCGAGGGACGATTACGCGAGGCGCTACAGGTTCCTGATCGTCTCCGGCGTCGGCTTTATCCCGGCGTCTGCAAGTGCCAGTACGCGCTTGACGAGAGTTATCAAATCGCTGACCACAACGGGCTTGGTGATGAATGTCGTAGCGCCGGACCTGAGGCTCTCATAACTATCGGCATCCTGTGCCTTGGCAGTCAGAATCACGACGGGGATGTCGCTCCAGCGCGGGTCGGAGCGCATTTGTGTCAACATTTCGTAGCCGTCCATAACCGGCATGATGATGTCCAGCACCACAATGTCCGGCTTATCCGCCTTGAGCTTATCAATTCCCTCGGCGCCATCGAGCGCCGTAATGACCTCATATCCGGCGCGCGAGAAGTTGATTTCCAACAGCCGCAGGATAGGTATCTCATCATCCACTACGAGTATCTTCTTGAGCATGGCGTCTTAGTCCCATTTCTCACATACATATTCAAGCGGCTGTACTGTTCTCTTCCGCAGTCCTGTTATACCCGTTTATTGTTCGTCTGTAACACAAACCGGCAATGATTGCGTCAATATTGAGCCACTCTTCGCCACTCGATTCTCTCGGTCTTGTAACGGTCTGCGCAGCGAAGCGGAAAAAAGGAGGTAGCTCACATCAGCCGGCGAATTTACCCGTCGCTATCACCCATCAGAACTACCAGGAGGTCGCAGCAAATGGCTGATGAAACGCGAGTGGCTTTTGTCGGTGCCGGTGGCATGGCCCGGTCGCACATGGGGAACCTAACTGATGTCGGCGGCGTGGATATTGTCGCAATCTGTGACGTTGCCGAGGACGTGGCGAACGAGGTGGCCGCCGAGCACGAGGCCACCGCCTACACCGATTACCGCAAGATGCTGGATGAGATCGAGGCCGACGCGGTGTATGTCGTCGTGCCGCCCGGCTACCATGAGGATGCCGAGGTCCTGGCCGTCCGCAAGGGCTGCCACCTCTTCGTCGAGAAGCCCGTCGTCCTCGACATGGATAAGGGCTACGAGATCGCCGAGGCGATAGACAAAGCCGGCGTGCTGTCATGCGTGGGCTATCAGCTTCGGCTCTTCGATGCGACGCAGCGGGCGCGTAAGTATCTCGCCACGCGCACTATCGGCATGGTCAGCTCGCACCGCTGGGGCGGATTCCCCGGAACCCCCTGGTGGCGCGTCATGGCGCGGTCCGGCGGCCAGCTTCACGAGCAGACCACGCACCAGGTGGACCTGATGCGCTACCTGGCCGGCGAGATCGTCGAGGTCCATGCGTACTACTCGCTGCGGGTGATGACCGATGTCGAAGGCCTCGATATCCCCGACTGCCAGGGCGTTATCCTCAAGTTCCACGATGGCGCTGTCGGCATGTGCGTGACCAGCCCGATGATGCGGCAGGGCGGCGGTCTCAGTGACCTCAAGTTCCTCGTCGAGGATCATATTCTCGAGTGGAATCTGGCGGGTAACATACTGCAGCCCGATGATGACGAGGAAGTAACCGCCGAGCCGGAAGAGGCCAAGACGATTGATGCGGCCTTCATGGCCGCGGTCCGCGCCGGTGACTCGGCGGCGATCCCGTGCTCATACCGCTCGGGCCTGCAGACGAGTGCGGTGTCTCTGGCCGCAAATGCCTCCGCCCGCACCGGCAAGCCCGTCGCAGTGCCGATGGTCTAGCCGGCTGCTTGCTGCGGAGCAGGGCGCTGGGTTGTCTTTGCTGTTTCCTCTCCCGATGAGGATGCTCCGCGTGGTTCCTGGAGATAGGGTGGATTGGTCAGACCTATGGGGCTGGTGGGTGCTATGGCGACCAGCCCCGGGCCAACTGCGGGTGAAGGATTACTGTCTTTCTCCTCCCGGCGGTGCTACTTTGCCATGGCGATGGGCATGAGCGCCTTCAGCCATTGTCTGACCCGCTGGCTGATGAACGGATAGGCGCGCGGTTTCGCCCAGAGGCGCTCGTGGGTGAAAGCCACGAAGGTC
>CAZCJS010000462.1:0-2234 GCA_964498775.1 uncultured Armatimonadia bacterium | reverse complement strand
ACTCCCCCTCGACGATGGCAGCGAAGGACGGCCCTGCGCCGCCGGAGCTTACCACAATAACTGCCGCATCCGTGCGGACCTTGCCTAACGGTGTGTCGAGTTCGATTTCGGCAGGCTCGAGCCGGCTGATGACGACGTCCGTCCCAAGGGTGGTCTCGATGGCAATCGCGACGACGCTGTCCGCCAGTTGCTCAGGTATGGCCAGGCGATAGGCGGATTTGACGATCGCGGCCTCGGGTTTGTGAGCTTCATAGACCGTCAAGAAGGCGGACACCCCCGTATCAGGCTTGTGGCGACGGATGATATACGGAATCGTGACCCCCAGGTCCGTGTTGCGATGATCGCGCTGCCCCCAGCCGTCGCCGATGCAGGTGATCTCACCCCTCTGGCCGCAGTGATAAGCCGAGAAGAGCAGGTCATCGGCGACCTGCCAGACGGCAGTCCAGGTGTCGGGACTGTATGCGGACTTGACGTTCTCCAGGTCCATTTGCGGAGTCGTGCCGAACTCGAGAGTGTGATGGGTCCATTCTTCGGTAGCAGGTACGGTGCCAAGGCCCTTGTGCACACGGTCTCCAGAGCTGCTCGGGTCACTCGGCCACGCGACTGTGGAAACGCTGCAGCTTGCCGCACTACCCCGGATCCAGAAGCTGACAGTTCCTCGTGCTCCCTCAGGCATCTGCAGTGCATTGACGCCGCTGTAGCCGTTGGTATTGCCCTGAATGAGCGCCTGGTTGATAGTCGTGTCATCGCCCTTGCCGAGTATCTTGAGGTATGCGCAGTGGTCGTCGGTGCGTCCGGGTGAGTGCGAGCCCCATTCGACGTCTCCGCTACCGGAGTAGTGATTCCACTCCACGGGCTTGCCGGTCTTCTGGTCAATCTGCGCGGCGGAAGGGTTCTTAGCAAGTTCGGTGCCGTCTGCCAGCTTGATGCTCACATCATCAACATATATCTCGTCGGCTTCACCAGTGACGGCGAAGCGGAGCCCGAAGCGCACCTTGTTATCCGCTTCAGACATGATGATCTTGCCATCCTGCAGTTCAATGCCGGAGACTTGGTAGTCGCTGTTGGGGCCGTGATAGACCAGGTCGCGGCTGCCCTTGTCGGTGCGCAGGCGGAAGATGTCCACGAAGTATGAATTGTCGGGAGCGTGGTCAATCTGGATAACGCTGCGGCGGTAGATGTCGGCCTCATCATAGGCCGCGGAAGAGGCCGCCATGACCTTGACCTGCTCGCCGGTATGGAACAGATGGAAATGGCCGCCACGGCCTCGCGTCTTCTGGCCGGCGAGCTCTACCATACCGGTGTTGTGCGAAAAAGTACGACGGGTCATGCCACTTTTCGGATGGTCCCAGAGGTAACCGAGGTCAGTCAGAAGCTCGTGGCCGTCCTTCCAGTAATAGAGGTTGAGACTGTCGTAGTGGTGATGTCCCCCGTAGTGAGTGGCGCTGAGCAGACCCAGCGACTTGCGGCCGTGCTCGCCGGTACGCACCTGGCCGAGGCAGAGAATCGGAAAGAAGTTGTCATCGAAATGGAGCGGAGGGCTATCATTGTCCTCTAGGCCGGGCTTGCGGAAGAATATAGCCGTCTCTTTGCTGCCCCCGCTCAGATCATCGCCGGCATAACCCTTGAGCAATGCCAGGTACTGCGGATTGTCCGGATAGTTGGCCACCAGCAATTCAGCGAAGCGGCTCCCGAGGGCGCTGGTGCGATATGAATCCGCGTAAGGCGGATACCTAAGGTTGCCCTGGAGGCCCTCGAACATACGCTGCCAGACGAGCTTGTACTTGCCCTCGTAGAGGTTGAGGTCGGAAATGCGCTGCCCATTTTCGTCCTTGTAGCCCGGCGGATCGGAATAGCCCCGCACGGCTTGCCCGAGCTGGTAGATGCCGTGGAGCGACATCCCGGCATAGGCCGGTGATTCGGGGGTGCAGCCATCCTCAAGAAACCAGTCGTCCATCGTCAGCTTCCAGCCCTCGAGCCCGAAGCGGACGAAACCGGGATGCCCCAGCGCCATTCCAACCATGGCCACGGCGATGCGGTTGCCGACCGACTTATTGTTAATGCGCTTTTCTCCGACGAGGTGGGCGCAGCTTTCCAGGATCAGGTCGCGCTCAATTTTCACGCGCTCGGCTTCACTGTAGATCGGCGTACCATCCGCCTTCATTGCATCACAGGTCAACTGGTAAGCATCGAGAACCGTCCCTGTGAAGTAGCCCTCCTGGCCGCCGCCGCCG
>CAZCJS010000461.1:0-2251 GCA_964498775.1 uncultured Armatimonadia bacterium | reverse complement strand
CCGGCCATCTCAAAGACGTCACCACGAAAAGCGCAGCCTTCCATCGGTCCTTTTGCGGTCGCACCCAGGGCACCACACGCGTTTGCCAGCCGCCCTGTCGCTGCCAAACTCAAACCTTCACTCAGGCCCACTACAAACCCCGCATCGAAGCAGTCACCGGCCCCCGTCGGATCCACTACTTCCACTTCGTACGCCGGCAACGCGACCGTCTCCGATGCGCTGAAGATGACACATCCGGCGCTGCCACGCTTCAGTGCGACGAGCTCGACGCCGCTTGCTATGAGTGCCTCACATGCCGCCTCCGCACCGCTCGCTCCTGTCAGCAACTGTGCCTCATCGCCGCTCGGCAGTACTAGTGAAGCCGCTTCGACAACCGGCGCGCAGACCCGTCGCAGAGCATCCTCGCCGCCCAACAACTCCGGACGTAGGTTCGGATCAAAGCTAATGCGCGCGCCTGCCGCGACAGCCAGTTCACACGCCCGGTAGCAAACCAGTCGCATCCGCTCGTCGGCGGAGAGCGTCGAGCCACAAACATGCAGCCACGCTGCATCCGCCAACATTTCCGCCGTCGGCTCCGGCAATTGCCCGGCAGCCGAGTTCCCGATATGAAACAGGAAGCGCCGGCTGCCATCGGAGAAATATGTGACAAAGGCGCAGCCGGTCGCCACTGCCTCAATCAGGACCACGTGGTCGGCGCCGACGCCGTCCTGCTCAAAGCGTTTCAGCAGACACTGCCCGAAGTCATCATCGCCACAAGCGCCGATGAATTCGGCCGGATGCCCCAGCCGTGCCACCTGGTCAATGAATATGGCGGGCGCACCGCTGGGAAATGGCCCGATGAAATCGTCCGGCAGGTCCAGCGGGCTGTCCACGCGCTTGCGCATGATCTCAACTATTAACTCACCGATGGACACAATCCGCCGACGTGCCATGACCATCTCACACCGTTTCCTGCGCTTGCACAAGGATTATGCGGGCATCGCAGAGAAATGATACCGGCACCCCGGAGGGAGCCGGGCAGTTGCCTGCGACCGCATGTGTTGTTGAGAGTATTCCGCAGGACGGCTCGGCTGTCCTTCCTGCACAGTGTAAGACCAACATGACAGAGGAGAGAGACGCCGTGGCTTTGATACCCTCGATGTGGACAGCGATGTTCGTGGAAGCGAAGCCGCATGAGGCGCTGGAGATTCTGGGCCGACAGGGCTGGCGATCCGTGGAGATCAGCTACGAACACGCCGGGATGCTGCGGGATGATGAGACGCTCTTCGAGCCATTTGTGGGTTCGGCACAGCAGTACGGCATCGGTCTGGATCAGATGCACCTGTATCTGACGGCCGATGTCGCGAGCCCGGATGATGAGCGCCGGGAGATGGATATTGAGGCTGTCATCGGGGACCTGAGAAGTTGCGCCCGGCTCGGGATTCCCGTGGGTGTTGTCCATCCGGGCGGACATCAGGGGATTACCGGCTACGATGAACTGGAGCGCACGAACCATCGCCGCCTCAATAGCTTCACAAGACTGGCCGGCGTGGCAGCCGACCTGGGAGTGAAAATTGCCATCGAGAATCTCGTAGACATCGCCAAAGGTCCTCATGGTCAGCGGCGTTTCGGCAGTATCGCCGAGGAGCTGATGGGACTGTGCGAACAAGTTGCGCCTGAAGTTCTCGGCATCTGCCTCGATACGAGTCACGCCAACTGGCAGGGGCTTGATATCCCCGACACGATCAGACTTTGCGGCGACAGACTGTGGGCGCTGCACATCTCCGATAATCATGGTACAGCCGATGAGCACCTCATCCCCGGCTACGGGGAGATCGAGTGGGGGCCGGTGGTGGCAGCGCTGCGGGAGATTGGCTATGAGCGACCATTCAATCTCGAGGTCCCCGGCGCGCGCAGAGGCGACCGTTCACTAATGGCCCTGCGCAGCGAACATGCTCTGGAGGTCTGCCGCAAGCTGTTGAGCGAAGAATAGTACTGGGAGGACGACACGATGGTTATGACACCAGCCCTGTGGACGAATATGTTTGCGAGACAGTCGCCACCGGAGGCACTGCGAACTCTGGCCCGGCTCGGCTGGCCAGCGGCGGAAATCAGCTGCGACCATGCCGCTCTGTTGCGCAACAATCACAGTCTCATGGACAGTTGCGCCCGCGCGATGGCGGAAACCGGAATTCTCGTGCCCCAAATGCACCTGATGCTGAAGGCGAACCTGGCCAACCTCGACGAGGCCGCCCGTGCCGCTGACATCAAG
>CAZCJS010000460.1:0-2255 GCA_964498775.1 uncultured Armatimonadia bacterium | reverse complement strand
CGCCGGTGGCCTCAAAAAGCTCGGCATCGGTCCTGCGAGCCGTGTCGCCATCATGATGCCCAACTGTCCCGAATTCGTCATCACCTACATTGCCGTAGTTGCCAACGGGGCCACTGTGGTGCCTGTGCCGCCGCTGCTGGGCGTCGCAGAAGTCAGTTACGTCCTGGCCGATGTGGAGGCCGATGCGCTGGTTGTCTCTGAGGCCCTTCTGCCTGTCGGACGGCCCGCACTGGAGCAGAGCCGGGCCGACGCGCGTCTTATCGTCTGCGGAGATGGCACCACCGAGGGGGCCGCCTCATTCGCTGAACTGATGGCCTGCGACACACCTCTGCACGAGCCGGTTGACATGGATCCCAATACGCCCGCAGTGATCATCTACACTTCCGGGACGACTGGCAGGCCTAAGGGTGCGATGCTCACCCATACCAACCTGCTGGCGAATGTGAATTCGTGCCGGCAGGCGATAGAAGTCTCGTCCGATGACATCTTCGTCACTGTTTTGCCGCTGTTTCATTCATTCGGCGCTACGGTGTGCATGTTGTTGCCACTGCTCAGTGGCTGCCATAACGTCATGCTGCCCGGCTTCTCGGCGATCCACACGCTGGAGGCGATTGCGCGATGGTCCGCCACTCTCTTCATCGGAGTGCCGACCATGTTTGCGCTGCTGATGCAGGTAAAGAACCCGGACGCTTGCGATTTGAGTTCTGTGCGCTGCGGTTTCAGCGGTGGCGCCGCCTTGCCTGATGAAGTTTCCCACGGCTTCGAGCAACTCTACGGAGTGCCGATAATCGAGGGCTATGGCCCGACCGAGGCATCGCCGGTGGTCAGCGTGAATCCACTCGATGGGACCCGCAAGGTCGGCAGTGTAGGACTGCCGCTGCCGGATGTTGAGGTGATGATAGCAGACGATGAGCTGCACCCGTTCCCTGCGAATGAGGTTGGCGAGGTCTGCGTGCGCGGGCCGAATGTCATGGCCGGCTATTACCGCGCAGACGAGTTGACCAGAGAGACGCTGGTCAACGGCTGGCTGCGCACCGGCGATCTGGGCAGGATCGATGAGGACGGCTATCTCTACATCGTGGACCGCAAGAAGGACCTGATCATTGTCGGCGGAATAAACGTCTATCCGCGCGAGGTTGAAGACTGCATCGGCCTGGTGTCGGAGGTAGCCGAGGTGGCCGTAGTCGGCGCTCCCAGCCGCTTGAGGGGAGAAATCGTCGCCGCACATATAGTCCTCCACGAGTCACAGCAGTGCACGGCTGAGCAGGTAATCGCCCACTGCCGGCAGCATCTAGCCCCCTACAAGGTGCCCAAAGAGGTGCATTTCAGCAGCGCGCTACCAAAATCGCCTATCGGCAAAGTGCTGAAGAATGTGCTCCGAGCCGGCAGCGCTACTAACTAGCCCGCGCTATTTATCAACCTGTAGGCCAAGCTTCCAGTGCGGCGTTGTTGTAGTACGCGTACACCATAAGCAATGCAACATACAAGAAAGCACGAGAGAAAAATGATTGCACGGAAATCTGCCGTTCTAGTAGTCGTTACGCTGTGCTGTGTGTGGCTCGGCTCAGCCCGGGCCGCACCCGTAGTCGGCGGTGACAATGTCAAGCTCAAGGTCCTCGATAACGGGCTGCGCATCGTCGTCAAGGAGGAGAATACCTGGCCAATCGTCGCGATGGGCATGTTCGTCCGCGCCGGCAGTCTTCATGAGACTGAGCAGCAGGTAGGCGTCGCTCATCTTGTCGAACATCTCCTCTTCGAGGCCGAGAGCCCCGAGGGCGAGAGCGATGTCGCGGAATACATCGAGAGCATCGGCGGCCGCATGAGGGCGTACACACTCCGCGATTTCACTCATGTGGACATCACGGTGGCGTCCAAGTTCGTTGAACCTGCGCTCGCAAGTCTCATCAAGACCATCTTTGATGCCCAGTTCGACGAGCAGACAATTCTCCATGAGCAGGCCGTGATCGCTCGCGAAATCGCGGACATGGAAGAGGGGCTCGCCGGAGCAATGGATTTCAAGCTCTGGGACATGGCGTTCGAGAGCCATCCCTATGGCCGTCCGGTAGGTGGGACGGCCAAGGAGGTCCGCAGCATTACGGTGGAAACCGCGCGTGCCTTCTACAACAATTTCTATGTGCCCAACAACATGTCGCTGGTGGTCGTCGGGCGAGTGGATACCGACTGGCTCTTTGATCGCGTCGCGAAGCTGACCGCGGACCGCAGGGCGGGAAACGTAGAGTGGACAGAACCGGCCC
>CAZCJS010000459.1:0-2273 GCA_964498775.1 uncultured Armatimonadia bacterium | reverse complement strand
TCGCGTCATGGCAGGCGAATCGTCGGGCAGTTCCCGCGCATCTGATTTCACCTCGTTGCGGACGGATAAGATAGCATCAGTCGTGGCGTAGTTGCGCGGTGCGAAAACCTCATTGCGATATTGGTCCCATTCCGCTTGAGACAACTTCCCATCGCGGAACTTGGCCCCCATCGCGTTATGCTCGCGCCGGAGCTTCTCCCGCACGCACTCCGCGTAGGACAGGCGCTCATCAAAGGTCGTTAGCTCGCTGGGTATCTGTAAAATCAGCATGACTCCACTCCTCAAATGTATCGCGCAAAAACCGCCAGAAGGCCGGGTTCTTCACCAGTTGCTGATAGGCTTCCGTTCCCTCCGGGCGGCCCCCGCCAACCGCACGGCTCGCACCCGCGCGTGCCCACCGCCCTTGTCCGTCAGTTCGAGCGTCCATGTGACTGCCATTTATCCCTCCTCGTGTTTGGCAATCTGCTTCCAGACATAAAAGACAATGCTCCCTCCCAAAAGAATTCCTATCCCAAGCGTAAGCGCGTAGGACATGACCTCTCCCCTTCCCTGAATACCTTACCAATTGCGTTCATGAACCGGCATCATTCCTTCGCCTCTGTCCCGTATCGCTCCCGTATATCCATTATAACATCACCTGCTAACGACTGCCGGGCATCGCGATACAACAGAGAGAGCATGTACGGTGTGAGGAGATAACCGGAAAATGGCGCCTGCCCGCCCATGTCAAGATATGTTATCTCGGCCTGGGCTATCGGAGACACTTCCGGCATCGTTTTGCATCCGCAAACGAGCCAGATTGACAAGATGCCCAACAATAATAGACGTTTCCTTGTTCGCCACGGCGTTCTCGAAATCATTTATATCCTTGCTGCATCGAAGCGCAATTGTCACAATGGCCCGGTCCCGCGCCACTTCAGGACGATTCCTGTTCTCCAGGAAGATCAAGAGAACCCGCAATGTCAACAGAATGATTGTCGTTATTTGCATTGCTTTTCTCGGCGGCGTCTTCAATGGAAATGCCAAGAATGTTGGCGAATATGCAAGCCACGGCGCCCGCCACTAGCGTAGTGTTAATGTTGAGCCTGTCGCCAGTCGCAGCTACCACAATGCTCAGAATCGCAAGCCAAAATTTCCTGCTTACCAGTAACGCTTTCATCACATTCATGCCTCTCTCCTTTCGCGCAACTCTGCTCGTTCAATGAGATAAGCCAATGCCCTAAACACACGTTTCCTGTTCTCCCACGCCATTAAACGGTAAGCCGGCATACGCGCTGTTGCCGCAAGTTGGTCCTCTGCCACGGTCTGGTTTTGCCGGTAGAGGGCGCGCAGATGCCTGAGCCCTTCCGTTATTATCCGCTGTTGGGCCTGGTGCAAGCCGGGCCTTTCTGGTTGTAAGCTCTCAAACGTTCTGTCCTGGCCACCCGCCCCCTTGTACTTCTCGCTGGGGTTGTCAAATACCCTGCGGGCTTTCAGGATCATCATGCTGATGTCTTCTTCTTCCTCAATTGCCATCAGCCTCTCCTCCAGTGTTCTCCCGCCCCCAGGATTCGGCAACCTCAATCGCCGTTGCGATTAGGTCCCCCGCCTCCGAGTCGCCATACGCCGCCTTCATGCCCCGCAGAAACATCATTTGGCGCAGCGTTTCATCCCTGTCGCCAATCGCCCGCCACTCGATCACGTTTCCAAAAGCCATGAGAATCTGCTCCAGGATGCCCTTGGATAATGGCATGGTCTCAGACGGCTGGCTTATCGCTATCTTCTGGACTTCGCCCGGCGCCAGGGGCTCATACTGGTTGCGGATGCGGGGCTTGCTCCAACACTGCCAGCAGAGCCCGCGCGCTTCCATCCGCCGCGTCTTGCCACAATGCCTGCAAATTATCATTACCGAGTTTGCCATCAGCCTACCTCCCGATCAGAGTCAACTATCTCCCGGTACCGCTCGATGTGCCGGCATTTATTGCCCTTCCGTCCCGCATGGCAGGTGCAATGCAGGCTACCGGTCACCTGGTGCTCCTTGATCGCCCACGTGCCCTTTGGGTCCTGCACCTCCGCGACGTACACCCAACTGGCGTCGTCAGGATCAACGCTCCGCTCTACAACACTGACCTTAAAGTCGTCTTCTGTCTCGTCGCTTTCTGATTTCGGCTCCGTGCCCCGCACGGCTTTTTCCGCCGCCTCGTCAAGACTGTCCGGCTCTGAACGCTCCGCGGGCTTCTGTTTGCGCAGCTCATGCCGGCCTTCGGACAACCTCTCGCCACTGTTCTGCTTTC
>CAZCJS010000458.1:0-2324 GCA_964498775.1 uncultured Armatimonadia bacterium | reverse complement strand
CGCCACGACGCAAGGGACAGTGAGTGCCAATGCTACGTATTGAAGATTCATCTTCGCCATCTCCTCCGCAAGGTCGCCTGTGTGGTTCGTCAGGCATACCCTACCCGGTCGCGATTACGTAATGAGGATGGACTAGATGACAGACCTGTAATGCTCGGGATCGGGTAGGGGGGCTTTGGTTATGCCCCCCTCCCACACCACCGGGCGTACGGTTCCGTACCACGGCGGTTCATGAGACGAGTTGAAGTCTTCGCCATTCGTCCAGCAGTGAGTAGAGTCCACAGGCATCAAAGTAGCGCTTGGGGTAGGCCTGGTTCATGTGCGAGGCTCCCGCGTTGTACCATGGCCCATGGCCGTTGGTCGCCGAAGCCCATGCACGTTGCTCGTCCAGGCCGCGTTTCATCAGCATGACAGCACGGGTGTAAGACCGTTTGGCTTGTCGCCAGATAATGCATCGGAGCCGGTGGCGGAGCCACTCGTCGAAGTCTTCGAGTTGCTTCTTCACCTTCCCCAGCCGGAAGTAGTTGAACCATCCCCGCAGGAGCGGCTCCAGTGCTTTGACGGTCGCTTGCAGGCTGCGGCCACGGCCTTGTCGCATCAGTGTCCGGACTTTGGCTCTCAGTCTGTCCACGCTGGCGTCAGCAACCTTCAGACGGGGCTGACGCTCGCAGGTCATGCTGTAGCCCAGGAACTTCCGTTTCCAGGGCCGTGCTACCGCGCTTTTGGCCTCATTGACCTTCAAGCGCAATCGGCCCCGCAGAAACGCACAGACTGAATCGAAGACCCTCAGGCCTGCCTTGTAGGAACCGACGTAGATGTTGCAGTCGTCGGCATATCGGCAGAACCGGTGGCCCCGGCGCTCCAACTCCTTGTCCAGGTCATCCAGAAGAATATTGGACAGGAGCGGCGATAGCGGTCCGCCTTGGGGAGTACCTTCAACCTGTGGCGACACCACCCCGTTTTCCATTACACCAGCCTGCAGGTAGCGTCGGATTAGCCTCAGCACCTGCCTGTCACCCACTTTTCGAACCACCCGCGCCATCAGCACATCATGGTTGACGCGGTCGAAGAACTTCTCCAGGTCGATATCGACCACCCAGCGGCGGCCTTCGGCCACATATTCCTGCGCGGCCGTCACTGCCTGCTGGGCACTGCGTTTGGGACGAAACCCATAGCTGTGCTCCGAGAAGCCCGGCTCGAACAGAGGCTGCAATACCTGATGTAACGCCTGCTGGATGAGGCGGT
Organism: uncultured Armatimonadia bacterium; assembly: GCA_964498775.1. Taxonomy (GTDB): domain Bacteria; phylum Armatimonadota; class Zipacnadia; order Zipacnadales; family UBA11051; genus UBA11051. The sequence continues at coordinate 1,079 of CAZCJS010000458.1, read as the reverse complement.
CCAGGACCGTCGGGATGCCCAATTGTCGCACCCCGCCGCCCGGCTTGGGTATCTCTACTCGCCGTACCGGCGCTGGCCGGTAGCTGCCATCCAGCAGTGACTGCTTGATGCGCGGCCAGTGCTCGTGGAGGAGCGGGCGTAACGCCTCGGTTGGCATGCCGTCGATACCAGGCGCGCCCTTATTCGCTTCCACTCTCTGCAAAGCCGCTCTCATGTTCCCTGCTGCGACCACTGCTCCCATCAACGGCGTCGGCTCCAGACAGTCAGGCATCCGCGCTGCCGTGGCTTTTGACGCGCATACCGAAGCCCACCGCGAATTCCGTTCGCGGACCTCTCCGGTAGCGTGCGGCTTCTCAGCTCGCCCTCCTGCGCCCTTGCTCACCATCGAAACGCAAAGCTCCTGCCTATCGGCTCATGTTCGGGCCTTCAGTCCGGTCGCGGGACCTACTATGCCCTCTGCTGACTTCTGCCTGCTCATCCCGAAAGCCTTACGACCCCGGTAGCTGTGTGCAAGCAGACAGACCTCCCCGGGTAATGCGCACCGACCTTCACGCCTATGCCCGCCGCATCTACGTACATGCGTTCCGTGCAGGTATTGGACTTCGAGTCCACTGGCCCTCTTATCCCGCATGCACGCCTCGTATGCGATTCCTGTTCGTCGGGCCGGCGCTTTGCCTGCGGCTTCCTTCAGACAACGCCTCGCGACGATGCCCTTGCCGTCCGGCTAACAGTTCCTCCTGCAAGGCCTGTAGGGGACTCTCACCCCCAAGTCGGTGCGCCCTGCCGGGCGCACCAATGTGAAGAGGGCCCGCCAGCGCGGCGGGCCCTCTTGCTTTGCGTGGGTGGAGTGTGGCGGGTATCAGCCCTGCTGATCCGGAGGCGGAGTGTCATCGGGCTGCTCGGAGGGCTCCGCCGGTTGCTCCGGTGCGGGGGGCTGCGTGGGCGTGGGCGGAGCCGCGGGTGGTTGAGCGGCAGCAGGCGCCGACGCCGGCTTCTTGCGTGTGACCAGCACGATAACCAGCACAATCACGGCCAGGAACAATATGCCGATTATGCCCACGACACCGAGGCCGAGCCAG
>CAZCJS010000457.1:0-2345 GCA_964498775.1 uncultured Armatimonadia bacterium | reverse complement strand
TCGGGTTGCCTATAATCAAGGTGCTGATCCGAATCCAGTGGCAGACGCCCGCAAGAGTCGTCTGATCACTGGCCGTGTACTCCTCCGAGGACTGCCACTGTGGAAGTCATCCTAACTCACGAAAACGCGGACTTCGACGCCATCGCAAGCTTGCTGGGGGCGCACAAGCTCTTTCCCAATGCTGTCCCGGTGCTGCCGCGCCGCATCAACCGCAATGGGAGTGCTTTCCTAGCGCTATACGGCGCTGAGCTTCCCCTTGTTCATCCGGACGATCTCCCAAGCGGGGCGATCGACCGCGCAATCCTCGTTGATACACAGAGCCTTACCACGCTCAAGGGTATGGTCGAGAACTTGCGGGTCGACATTATCGACCACCACAGGCTCGATCGCAGCCTGCCCACGAACTGGACCTACTCCGGCGAGCAAATGGGCGCAACGACAACGCTACTGATAGAGGAGATTTCGGCACGCTTCCTCAGGCTGGATCAACTCGAAGCCACGCTGCTGCTGCTTGGGATCTATGAAGACACGGGGTCGTTGTCCTACCAGTCGACCACTGTCCGCGATGTGCGAGCCGCGGCGTGGCTGATGGAGCAGGGGGCGCGACTTGATCAGATCACCGAGTTCCTCCACTGGCCCCTTGGGGCTGAGCAGCGTGACCTGTATGAGCGGCTACTCGAAGCAAGCGAAACCCATGAGATCGAGGGACATACGATCGTCATTGCTGCTGAGAGCGCAGCGGATTACAGTGACGAGCTGTCGACACTGGCGCATAAGCTGCGCGACTTGCTGACGCCTTCAGCTTTGTTCATGATCGTCGCTCTCGATGGGCGCATCCAGCTGGTCGCTCGCAGCACGACCGATGACATTGATGTTGCGATGGTAGCCAGGCGGTTTGGCGGGGGCGGACACGCCCGTGCCGCTGCCGCGCTGATCCACAATCGTGCGTTGGAGGCTGTGTGTGCAGAACTGCTGGAGGTCCTGCCCGATATCGTCCAGCCGGCCGTGACTGTAGCTGAAGCTATGTCCTTGGGGGTGCAAGTCCTCTCGCCAGAAGAGACAGTTGCTGAAGCGTCCAATCGGATGCGTCGCACAGGGCATGAGGGCTACCCTGTCGTCCAGGACGACCGGGTAGTCGGTCTGGTGACCCGGCGAGACGTCGATCGTGCTCTGCAGTTCGAGATGAGCAGCGCACCAGTGGCGCAGATCATGGATGCAGGCAACGTCACGGTTGGCCCGTCGGATTCGGTGGAATACGTCCAGCAGCTCATGATTGAGAGTGGCTGGGGGCAAATACCGGTCGTGGACGATGATCAGGTGATGGGGGTCGTCACCCTCACGGTTCTGATAACACTTTGGGGCATGCCACCCAAGCCCTCGCGGCGACTCGAGATCGCGGCGCGCGTGGAGCGGGCGTTGTCTGATCCGGTGCTGGCCCTCGTACACCACATCTCGCGCATTGCTCACGAGATGGGGTTCGTGCCCTACTTCGTGGGTGGTCTGCTCCGTGACATGCTTCTGGGTCAGCCCATTACGGATGTGGACATGGTCATTGAGGGCGATGCCATTGCCCTTGCCGAGCGACTCGCGGTTGAGCTCGGCGGTCGGGTGATAGCCCATCGACGCTTCAGCACGGCCAAATGGCTGCTGTCGGAGGGCGTCTGGGCGAAGATTATCGAAGATGAGCCTGCAGCGAACATACTGCTGCCCAGCATTGACTTTGTCACAGCGCGGACTGAGTTCTATACGCACCCGACGGCGCTTCCGCAGGTGGCGCAGAGCTCGATCAAGCAGGATCTTCACCGACGAGACTTCACCATCAACACGCTTGCCATCCGGCTCGATCCAGATCGTTGGGGAGAGATCCTGGACTTCTACGGGGGTGAGACAGACCTGGAACAGGGTGTCATCCGGGTGCTACACAGCCTTAGCTTCATCGATGATCCTACTCGCATCCTGAGGGCGGCCCGACTCGAGAGCCGACTCGGCTTCCATCTGGATCCCCGGAGCGAGCAATTGATAGAGGAAGCATTACCCTTGCTGAAGAGGGTAAGTGGAGATCGGGTCCGCCACGAACTGGAATTGATGTTTCGCGAAGACAGCCCGGAGTTGGCGCTGTCTCGGCTGGATGAGCTGAACGCACTGTCACATATCCATCCCGACTTGACCTGTGATGATTGGCTCCGGGCCAAGTACCGTGCCTATCGGGAGAACCTGATGCCCGAGGTCTGGGGGCTATCCTCTGAAGACGAGCTGTTCATCCACCTGGCCTTGCTCGCATATAGGCTGGAGGCATCGGGACTGAACACTCTCAGCAGGCGCCTCAAGCTGAATCGGGATGATGA
>CAZCJS010000456.1:0-2359 GCA_964498775.1 uncultured Armatimonadia bacterium | reverse complement strand
CCGGCCCAGGTCAGCGCCACCATCGCCATGATGAACCCGAAATACATCACCACGAAGTAAACCCCGAAGATAACTCCCAGCGCTTCCGACATCATTAGCCTCCATTGTGGCTGTGAACATACCACTGCGGTATGCTTTGGCTGCTATGCCGTCACCAGCGGGCAGGCATCCGGGCGCAGCGGATTGGTACGCATCGCCAGCGAGAAGAGGAACGGGTAGGTGGCCTGCAGGTGCCGAATGTAGCGTATCCATTGGCCGATGAGGTGCGTATAGGTGCGCTCGATGTCGGCGGCGATATGCTGCAGGTCGCCGGCGGGAAGATCCGCCAGGTCATAGTCACAGCGGGCGGCCAGTTCCTCCGACACATGCGACAGCGCCCACAGCAGGTCAGTGAACTTCTCATGCTCCAGCAGTACCGGGTTCTCCAGGAGCCGCAGCAGGAAGTCCCGCTGCTCTTCGAGGAACTTGCCGAGTTCCCGGAGGCCCTCCGGTGTAACTTGCACCGAGAAGGGCGTATTGTGCACATAGTCCAGCGCCGCACCGATTTCTGCCCGCCGCGATTCCGGCCCGAATGCCAGGTGGGCGCGGATCTCATCAACATCATCAACCAGCGGCGTCATCATGGACAGCAGCCGGTAACCCATGGCACTAAAGAAGGCGCCGATGACCATGTTCATCTTGTGGCCCGTGGAGCGCTTCTCCCGTTGGTGCAGCAGCCGGTCAATGACCAGCGTCACCAGCAGAACCTCGACGAAAAGGAAGCCCAGGTCGCCCGTCATGTAGATGAATATGTGATGCGCGTCGCCGAATACCAGAAAGTGTATCAAGTACACTTCCGCGGACAACAGCAGGAAAATGGCTGCGAAATACCCCACTTCACGTTCTTTCATAATAGCTCTCTCCTCCCAGGCGTCTGCCGCCTCGGTCTATTGTTCCGTTGACGTCTTGGTCTCCGTCGGACTGGGCGGCGGTTGAGGCTGGAAGCTATTCACGATCTCCACCACCGCCTGCCAGTCATCTTCGGAGGTCTGCTCCGGCGCCCTGCCGATGACGACGAAGAGGCCGCCCGGTGTTGAAATATACTTGACCAGCACCCGACATTCCTGCAGCCCGTCGCTACCTGCGTAGGCGGCCACTAACCCTATGCCGTGGCTGAACACGACCGTCGAGGTGCGCAGCTTATCCCGCAGCAACGGGTTGCCCAGCGAGTTCAGCGCGACGAACTGCTCAAGCTGCGGGGCGGCCATTTGCGGCACCCGCGCATGACCGATTGCGACCACCTGCGTGCCGTCATCCGCCTTGCGCAACTGTTTCAGCAGCCCGTCAACCTCGACAGTCTCTGCGCGCCAGCCTTCCGGCACGCCGACAGTGTACTGCAACTCGCCCTCGCCGGCCACTGCCATCGTAGCAGTCTCCGGCTCCGGCACCGTCGGCTTCGCAGTCTCCTGCAGCGTCGGGTCATAGGTGAAGCCCGCCACTATCTGCGCCATCTCATCCCACTCGGCGGCGATTTCGGCCTCCTCGGCGGGCATGATCCCCAGCACCACGAACAGCCCCGTCTCCGTGGAGATGAAGTGCGCCAGCGTCTTCACGGCGCGGCCTTCGTGCTGCCCGCTATAGGTCGCGGCAAGACCCGTCTGAGCGTCCAGGCCCAACTGCGTCTCCGCGAGCTTCTCCGCCATGGCCGGATTCGCCCTTGCCATCGCCGCCGCCACCTGCGCGAGCTTATTTCCACTCAGCAGACCCGCCGGCATCTGCAGCACCTGCACCTGTGCGCCCGGCGGGTCCGCCTTCACCAACCGCTGCATACCGTACAGCCCGATCCGTGTGAGGTCATTGTTCCAGCCGTCCGGCCATCTGATTCTATAATGCAGCCCCGGATTCTCCCATTTCTGCCACGCCGCGGTCTCGGCTTGCGACTCGGGCACCCCTCCGCTTTCGTCCGCAGCACAGCTGCCGCTCAGCACAGCCCCTATCAGCAGCGCCGCCACCGTCCGGAGATTCCTCATCCCGGCACCTCCCAATCCGCACACAGCTAGCCTCCCTGACAAAAGCCGCGCGATATCCGGCTTGCATACCCCTCTATTATTCCCCATGTGTTGCTGACAGCCTTCATCCTGTGCGCCGCCTCGGCGAGCAGTAAAATGCCCGCGCAGGAAGTTTGACTAACCCTGCAAAGTGCTATACTATTAATGCAATGCCGACATCCGCAATCCTGTCTTCCGTCGGCGCAAGGTATGTTGTCTGCAACTATCATCAGGAGGTGCAGTAACCATGAAACGCGGATTTACGCTCATCGAGTTACTCGTGGTCATCGCCATCATCGCGATTCTGGCGGCGATACTGTTTCCGGTATTCG
>CAZCJS010000455.1:0-2372 GCA_964498775.1 uncultured Armatimonadia bacterium | reverse complement strand
ATGGCATCATTCAGCAGGCACACGTTGCCGGCCTGGTTCATGACCGGCTGCGCATTATTGACGCCACGCATCCCGCCCCTGGGCGGGACGAAGGTGGACCTGTTTCGGTTGAGCAGCTTGACTCCGGCCCGACTACCGCACTAGAGTTGGTAGCGTTATAGGAGGCAGGTCATGTCGGTGTCGACCTTGTAGTCGCTGTGGCCAGTGACCTGCCCGGTGCCGATCCGCGAATCAAACGCCAGGCGCAGCTTAGTGCCGGCTTCCGTGGTCTGCGCCTCGAGAACCTGGTAGGCGATTCGCCGCACCGGATTGAGGATATGGATATACTTACGGAGCAGTCTCTGAGGAGCTTCGCAGTTTAGCGAGGGGCAACGGTGCAAGGGATCTCGACCTGCGCGCCGACGCCGTAGTCGTAAGCCTGGGCGGTAATACGGCCATCCCCGTTGGCATCAGTGAACTCCTTCTCAAGCGTGGCGGCTGCAGGCTGACCCTGCAGGTAGATTTTCTTGCCCTCGGCCACTCCGTCAATCCTGCGAACGGTCTTGCCATCCTCACTGACCAGAACGGCGTCGCGGTTCCAGATGCGGTAGTCCCGCAACTTGCCCTGCTCTTCACGAGCCGTCCAAATGGAGAGAGCAGCCGCGTTCTGCAGGCGGCCTTCCTCGAAGCCGGCTATCAGGGCTTCAAACAGCATGTTGGTCTGGTCAAGCTGCAGGCGTATTTTCCCATCACCGGCCGTCTCGGCGGCCAGGATGCGGTAGGTGCTGGAGCGGTTCTCCGTGAAGATGCGCACGAAACGGTCTGGCAAGCCGTCGGCCTCGATGCCTGCGACCTCGATGGTGTTGGCCGGATAGTCACAGGCGGCAATGGTGCCGTGGAGGTAGCCGTCGTCTGGGGCGTCCGGGGCAGTACCGATCTGCCACGCCTGCCCGTCGCGCTTGAGGGTGACGCCAATGTTGCGGGGCAGGAACTCGCCTGCTGCAATCGTCGGCACATTCAGGATGATTTCGTCCACGCCCTGGGAGTGCGTTATCGCCAGCGTGAGCGGCTCGTGGGATGTCACTGCGATGTCCTTGACGGTCGGCTGGTCGCCGGGATGCGTGTCAATGACGCTCAGGAATCGGGTCGTCATGCCCTCTTCGCCACTTCGGCGGACGAAGAGGTAATCCAGCGACCAGTCAGGCGGCCTTGCAGGTGAACGGCCGCTGCTCATCACCAGCTCCAACGGCCCGTCAACGGGCACGACGTTGATGCGTAGCTTCGCGTTATAGTCCAGTCCCATGTCCCACGTAAAACAACTGGGCGTCGAAGCGGTGGCCCGGCTCACATTCTTTAGGAATGAAAACGGGCCGGTCTGCTCGCGGCGCCGACTGTCAGTCCACTTGGCGAACTGCTCGACATCCGGCCCGGCGACAGTGCCACTGGGCTGATCCTGCCAGTCCAGCGGCGGTTTCTCAATCGGACATATCGGGCCGTGCCAGCTTTGATCGTGCTGGCTACCGCCCGCCACCAGAAACAGGTCAACAACATAGTACTCCGTATTTGACACATCCACCATCGCGCAGGTGCGCTCATAGAGGCTCACCTGGGGCGCTCCGCTATTGTAATGCTGATCGTACATGTAGGGATCATGGGCGGCGGTAGCTAACTGCAGCGGCCCCTCTTCCGCCATCACCACCAGCCGCCCGCGTGGGCAGTACATCTTCCCCATCGTCTCGTCAACCACAACGGTGTTGTGGATGTAGGGGTTGGCGTCCCATATGTCTCGGTACTCCCAGGTGAACGGATACCCCATGTCAGGCAGGCAGTCGGTATTGTGATTGTAGAGCAGAATGCAGAGGCGGTCTTGTTGCCTGTGCTGGAAGTGATTGGAGTAGTTAAGCAAGATGCAGCGGGCGTCCTCACCCTCGCCCGCGCGCAGATAGGCAAAGCCATACCCGTCAAGCACGCGCGACTTCCTCACGATTTCCGCCGCGTGTAGCTTGGCAGCCGCCAGTAGCTCATCTCCGGTGTACCTCTCGAAGGGGTTGCCCCTGGGCAGGTCCTTACTGTCCCCCATATACGCCCGGGCATAGCGGGCATCGCCGTACTTCTCATAGCCGAATTCGTAATGCTGCCGCGGGTGGGCATAGTAGCTGAACTTTGGGAAGTGCTTCGGCACCAGCGTGCTCCCGCCGCTGTCGCCAATAGGCGGCAAAAAACGGTCAAGTACAGTCAGATCGAGGAAATAATCGAACATAGCCCGCGCCTTGGGATGAGCCCAGATGTCGGGGTACGCATCCGGCGGATAGATGTCGGGATGATGCTTGCGCAATTGCTCAAATAGTCGGGCCGCGCTGATGAAATCAAACTTGATCTCATTGTAGCTGGGG
>CAZCJS010000454.1:0-2418 GCA_964498775.1 uncultured Armatimonadia bacterium | reverse complement strand
GTCCGGATTGCTGGGGATGATGGCTCATCCCCGCACGCTTGTTTCGGGGATTTTGCAATTCACCTCGGCGCTCGGGTACGGATTGGTTCTCGGCGTGTTCGGCAAGTACATCGAGGATACGTATGGTTCGGCTTGGATCGGGCGGGCGATCTGGTTGTATCCTGCGGTAAGGATGGTACTGAGCTTTTTCGGGGGCTACTTCGCCGACCGTTTCGGTCATACGCCGGTGCTGATAACGGGCTTCCTGGCCAGCGCGGCGGGACTGGGAGTCACGATAGTCTGGGTCAGCCCCTTCGCTGTTCTCATCACTGTGGGGACACTGGGTCTGCTGTCGAGTACCGTGCCGGTTGTCGCAGCTGCCATGGTGGGTGACGCGGCAGGCATCTCGCGTCGGCCGCTCGCGTACGGAATCGTCTTCGCCTGGCGCGATCTCGGCGTAGGTGTGGCCGCCATCGGCGCCAGTCTGCTGGGGCTGAGTCTCGACTTCGATGCGGTTTTCACCATCTTCATATGCATCTTCGGAGGTTGCGGACTGCTGTCGGTGTATCTGGGCAGATTTGCCAACCAGGACATCTGAGGGCTATAATCGCGGTATAGATGGAATGTTGGCAAGGCTGGCGACGGGCTGCGAACACTGGTAGTTGTGTGGTGATTATGCGACTGCTGCTTTCGGGATATTACGGTTTAGGGAATACAGGTGACGAGGCGATTCTGGACGCTCTTGTCACCGGCCTGCGCACTCGTGTCCCCGATTTGGAGTTACATGTGTTATCCGCTGATCCCCTCGCCACTGCCGCGCAGTACTCTGTCGAGGCAGTCAGTCGCTGGAGCCTCTGGCAGCAGTTGCGTGAGATCCGGGCGGCGAATCTGTTCATCCAGGGCGGCGGAGGTCTCTTCCAGGATACGACGAGCAAGCTATCAGCCATTTATTATCTGAACCAGCTAGTCATTGCTCGCACGGTAAACACGCAGTACATGATCTGTGCGCAGGGCATAGGTCCGATACAGAGTTCGTACCTTCGGGGCTGTCTAGTGCGCAATTTCTCCCGGGCATGTATTGTGACGGTTCGTGATCCGGAGTCGGCCGAGGACCTTCAGAAATGGGGGTTGCACCACCCGCAGCCTATCGTCACGGCGGACCCGGTGCTGCTGCTGGAACCCGCGCCGGCTGAAGTGGTCGATGAGCTGCTGGCTTCATTGAAGCTGACGCGGAACAATTACATTGCAGTGGCGTTGCGCACGTGGCCCGGGGCGGAGAGTGCCTACGAAGCAATAGTGAAATGGCTGTCCGGGCTTGACCGACCCGTGCTGCTGCTACCGTTTCAGTACGAAGCCGATGTGGAGATAGCACGCGAGATCCAGAACCGTTTGGCGACCGGAGCGGCCCGCGTGGCGCCGCGGCAGTACGGACCACGTCAGGTAATGGGTATCATCAAGGCAGCCGACGAAGTGTTGGCTATGCGCCTGCACGCTCTGATCATGGCCTGCGCCACCGGCACGACGGCTGCCGGGCTGTCGTATGACCCGAAGGTGAATGCCTTCTGCCATCGCAGCGGCCAACCCGTCATGGGTCTGCGTCTCTTCGAACAGGGAGCTGCCGAAGATCTCATGACTGCTGCGCGAAATGCCGGAGACCGTGTGCAGCAACGCCGCCAGGACTTAATGCAGCAGGCCGCTAAGACGTTAGACCTGGTTGCCCGCCTCTGTAACGGCATTGCCGAGGAGTAGATGGACCCGCCAGGACTGTAGCCCGAGCTTTGGTAATCGGACTGTCGCGTGCCGTACGGCAGGTGAGAAGCCTGCCACTAAAACAAACGTAGGGGAATAGAGAGGGAGGTTGATCGGATGAACACTGGTATGAAAACATTGGGAGTAGTTCTGCTTGCGGTGGTGCTCGTGGCTGCAATAGCGGGATGCGCGAAGAAGCCGGCGACGCCACCGGCGCTGATAGAGCCCGGTTCACAAATGCCTTCGGACGATATCGGCACTGATATGCCCGATGAGGCTGCGGACGGGATCGCAGGTGAACCCGATACACTGGCCGAGGCGCTGAAGACGGTGACGCTGCCGGAGACAGTGGCAATGACAGGGACGGGTGTGGATGGCAAGGAGATGACCCAACTGCTGTTGTTCAAGAATGGCAAGCCGGCCAAGGCTGCGATAGTTCATGATTCCGGTACGATCTTCATTGACCTCGAGACCAAAGAGGCTCTCGCTTACGATCCCAATGATAAGATTGCGATGAAGCTCTCGATAGATGATGAAGGCGAAGATGGAGCGGACATGCCGGTGTTAGATACCAGCGGTCTGCCGGAGACAGCAAAGATCATTGCCACAGAGAATGTCGGCGGCGCGGCGTGTTGGGTTGTGAAAAGCAAGATGACAGGAGCTGAGGGCGAGGGCAAGTTCTGGGTGGAT
>CAZCJS010000453.1:0-2419 GCA_964498775.1 uncultured Armatimonadia bacterium | reverse complement strand
CGGTTTGGCGATTACGGCGGCATACGCGGGCTTGAGGAGATCATTCTCGACCTTCTCGCGGACGTCGTAGCCGCGCTCTTCGGAGAGTTTGTCCAACTCCTCACTGTCGTAGATGAGGTCATAGGCGCGCACAAGATCCACCGGAATCTCATTGTGAAAGTTGCCCCACTTACCCGCGTCCCAGCGGTAGGGCGGTGTCTGCGGCTTGTGGAACCGGTATGCACGCCCGGTGCGTCCACCCATGGCCGGATAGTGCGGGTAGCGTTGGGCTACATAATCGAGCACCACCGCCACCCGCCGGGCATACTCCGCCTTTCCCGTGACCCGGTACGCTTGAGCCAGGGCTACTGTCTGCCGTCGCATCCACCCGCGTCGCAGGGCTACGAGATGATTGCTCAGAAAATGCGGAACCTCTTTCTCCTCGTTGAAATAGTACGAAAAGCTAATCTGTTCGCCCAGGGCATTCTGGCCGGTCAGCTCGCGCGTTTCGGGGTACTTTTCATTCGGGAACACGGTGCCACAGTAGCGGCAGATCATCTCATCGGGCCGCTCAATGGTCCAGGTGAACACGTCGCTGCCGCGTACCCCGCCGTAGCAGTTCGGGCACTCACAGAACTGCGAGTAGCTGTACTCGGGCAAAAAACCCAGCATCTCCTCTTCGCTCATTGTCATGACCACGCTCACCGCATCTTCGTACTCCGCGGCTTTGGCAGGTTTCAAGTCATGATCCAGCACCGGCCGCTCCAGGTGCAAAGCCTGGCCGGCGCCATTTGCATTTCCAGCCACCACAAGCAGTAGCATAACCGCCAGAGCCGTCCAGTACGCTGTGGCGAAGTCCTTCGGTAATGAGCCTGTCACTTCATGTCACCTCGTCGTCATGAATAGTCATTTGCGCGCCCCTGCCCGGCAGCAAATGCTGTGGCGTCGAGCTATATCCATTTCGTCAGCTTCAGGATCATCAGCAATGTGCTCAACTACGGCCTGGATGCTGTACGTCAGTTTTCAGGCCGCATCCACGTCGGGCCTACGTCAGCAGCGGTCAGCGGCACATGTGTCAGTGTCTCGTCAGATACCTGAAAACAGCCGATGTCACAGCATTCACCGCGCTGCTTGCCCTGTATGTCCAGCACAACATCCGCCAGGTTCCAGATCATCGCCGTCCCGAGAAAGTCGGCTGGAGGCGGCGAAACGGCATTTCTCAGTGAGCTGTCTGGCGCAGGCCGAAAGATACCACTCGGGTCGGCTATCATCATCAGGTCATCCACGAGTTGCACCCCTTCGTCCTGGATGCCCGGATCACTGCCATGCACCATGTTGTTGTGCCAGCGCAAATCAGTGCAATCTCCTCGACTCTCGATTACCGTTTCACCGGGACGGCTCATGGCGTTGTAAGCGAAGCTGCAGTCTTCGGGCATAATCGCCCCATGTTCCTCAGCATCCCACCCGTGTCCGCCGAGCTCAAGACACGGCCCGGCGGTATTCAAGATGGTGTTGAAGGCCATCAGCAAACGACGCACCTGCACGTAACCGATTTTCCCGACCACCCAGCCCGCGTACAGACTGATGCCGAATCCGGTTGTGTTACTGATGTAGTTGTTGATGACACGGTGCTCTTCGCCGATTACACGTATGCCTGCCGAGCGCGCCTTCCCCTCACCCAGAATGTAGTTGCCTTCGACCGTGCAGCGATCACCGTGGCGCAGCGTCAGATGCCCGGAGTTGCGGCGGAAGGTGTTGTAACGGTAGGTGTTCTCACAACTCTTGTTGGAGATGATCTCGGACTCGCCGTCGCAGTCCTCAAATAGATTGCGCTCCACAATGCAGTGGGCATTATGGTGCGCGGTGCCGCTGTAGCCAATGCGAATAGTCTCGGCACCATTGCGGCCCAGCGGAGGCCGGCCCGCAAAGTGGTTAGTGTCAATGTGCGCTCGCACCGGACGCTCCGAGACGCCCACGTTCACCGTGGGAGCCTGGTGGGTCTGACCGCGGAAGTAGCAGTGGTCAAGTCGCACGTCCCGCCCTCCCATGGCAACCCAGTAGTACAGGTGGCGCCACTGCAACTCAGGCTCCACGGGCGGATTATAGTCAATGAATGCGCATTCGGTGATGCGCAGGTTGCTGCCCGAAACTGACATGACCGCAGGATATTGAGTGATGCCACGTTCTGCCAGCCATTCCGGCGTCTGACCGGGCGGCGGGCAGCCGTCGCGAAACACCAGACCGGAAACTACCAGCCACTGGCCGCGCACGCCCATGCGCGACGATCCCGTGATGATAACTTGCCCAGGCGTTTCGGCGGCGACCGTAACAGGATCGTCTTGCTCGCCACGAGCGTCAAATACGAGGACGACGTCTGTCCAGGCGCCATTTGCCATGGTGATCTTGTCGCCGGCTTGGGCTGCTTTTACAGCCTGCTGAA
>CAZCJS010000452.1:0-2447 GCA_964498775.1 uncultured Armatimonadia bacterium | reverse complement strand
GCCCAACGGCTACATCTGGCGTAATTAGGTGCAGCAATCGTAAAAAATGACGTGTAGATAGGATTGGCATCCGACCATCTCCCACCCACAATCTGCCCACCGTTACTCCAAGCACTTGAGTATGTTCCATCAGACTGAATAAGGGCGTTGCAGTCCGCGGGTGGTGTATTAATATCGATAGGGCTCTTATTCCCGAGCGCACCCTGCCTTGCATCACTGCTCGTGTCGCCAATCCGCACCTCGCCGAGCATGATTGTCTTCGATGTACCGTCAGTAATGTCCTTCATGCGGAGGTACTGATAGGCGGGATTAGCACTTGTCCAACCGCTGGTCACACCGGTCACCCCCGGCCCCCGTCGTTGCCCCATGTCATACTCGATAAGCAGGTCGCCTCGGTTGATGTGATAGCTCGCGCGGCCATGCGGTGAACTACTGTCGGGCGCTGTGTTGACGTCAGATGGGCACAGAAGTGCCGGAATACTTTCCAGAAGCATTGGGAAATCTGGCAGCCCCCACCAGGGTGCAGGATCAGAAAATGATCTTATTTCCTCGAAAAGTCGGTCGTGTGTTGTCACCTGCTCAAGATAAGGAAGCAGGTTTGTGTAAAAACTCCACCGCTTCCCAAAGGCTGCTGACCGAATCGCCCTAAGCTCATGCGTGTTGCCCTGAGCGGGGAGGCGATTGTTCACACTCTCATAGTTCAGAATCGCCAGTTGCACCTGCTTCATATTGTTGGTGCAGGTGCTCCGCCGAGCTGCCTCGCGGGCCTGCTGGACAGCTGGCAGCAACAGGCCGACCAGCACACCGATGATGGCGATCACGACGAGTAACTCAATCAGGGTGAAGCCACGCGACCGCTGCCATGCAGCGCGGGCCGTGGGGATTTTCAGGCTCATCGAACACATCCTCCCGAGATACGAAAAACGAAAAAACTTTTTCTTTGTAAATACGCCAAGCACCGGAAATCCTTACAGGCCATCCGTAGGAGGGGGACGCCTCTCTTCGACAAAATGGTGGGGACTGTCTCTTGAACCGGATTTTTTGAGCGCTTGGAGAGCGTATGCCGCATTGACGGAGTACGTCTTACCGTCAGCCAGCCCGTGTCGTCACTCGACATTGTCGCTACCAATGCCGCGCTGGCCGACGCTCCGCTTGCAGCCGACAGGCCACTCGATGGTGGCAATCTGATTCCGCACGTACGCGACGAGACGTCGACTCCGCCACATGAGGCGATCTTCGTTCGCACGTTCGATCAGCAGCGTTCCACCATCCACGGTGGAGATGAAAAATGGATGACTGGACAAACACCCTCATTGAGCCAGCGTTTCCGGGGTTGCCAATCGCCGCACCCTGCGGCGGCAGACGTTTTCCACAGTCTGCTGGGGCTGACAATGAAAGAAGGGGCCGGCAAAAAGAAGCCAACCAAACAATCAACTGCCCGATAGAACGAAGCCCTTATAGCCAGATGCGTCGTGGCCTTCGCCTGATAGAATGAAGTGCCGAAAAAATCCCCCATGTCAACGTAGTTTACAGGCTGCAATCATGAATCGACCGCCTCACTCAGTCCACAGGGCCTTTGGATACCTCGCTGGACTCGTGATGCTCAGCCTCGTAGCTGCCTCGACGACATTTGCCCGCGATGCAAAGCCACGGCCCAACATCATCGTGATCATGGCCGATGACCTGGGTTACGGCGATGTCTCCTGTAACGGTGCGACGGTGATCAGCACGCCAAACATCGACGCCTTGGCGGCTGACGGCATGCGGTTCACCAGCGGATACTGCTCCGCCTCAACCTGCACGCCCACCCGCTATTCGTTCCTGACTGGCACTTATGCCTTTCGTAAGAAAGGCACTGGTATCGCCCCGCCGAACTCTCCGGCGCTCATTCAGCCGGGCACCACCACCATCGCCTCCCTGCTCAAGGAGGCTGGCTACACGACTGCCGTCATTGGCAAGTGGCACTTGGGCCTCGGTGAAAAGAAGGGCCCCGACTGGAAAGGTGGGCCTGACTGGAATGGTGGACCTGACTGGAATGGCGACTTGAAGCCCGGCCCGCTCGAAATCGGCTTTGATCGCTGTTTTCTGCTGCCGACCACCAATGACCGCGTGCCGCAGGTCTTTGTCGAAAACCACCGGGTGAAAAACCTCGACCCGGCCGATCCGCTCTGGGTCGGTACCAAAAAGCCGTCACCCGATCACCCAACTGGCATCACCCACCGAGACTCACTCAAAATGGACTGGTCACACGGTCATAACCAGACAATCCACAATGGGATAAGTCGAATCGGCTTCTACACCGGCGGCCATGCCGCCCGCTTCCGTGACGAAGACCTGGCCGACACCTGGGTGCGTGAGAGCAAGGCCTTCATCAGCGAGCAGAAGCAGGCAAACAAGCCGTTCTTCCTCTTCTTCGCTGCCCACGAATGCCATGTGCCGCGAATTGC
>CAZCJS010000451.1:0-2476 GCA_964498775.1 uncultured Armatimonadia bacterium | reverse complement strand
GGATGGCGGCACCATCCGCGGAGTTGTCTTCGCGACCAAATCAGGCCCTCAGGCGGCCGTTGCCGATGTCGTTGTTGACGCTACCGGCGATGGTGACATCTTCGCCTGGGCCGGTTGTGCCTTCGAAAAATCCGACCAGACCATCGGGCTCGACTTCCGTATCGGCGGCGTGGACACCGACAAGTGGCAGGCTGCCCGAGCAGGCGACCCCGACAGGTGTGCCGAGATCATCCACGAGATCCGCCAAGACTGTGAATGGCACGGTCCGTTCCAGCTCGGCGCGGTGACCACCGCCCAAGATATCGCCTGGGGCAACAACGGCCTGCGCGTGGCTGACGCACTCGATCCACGCGAGCTTTCCGCCATTGACATCGAGGCCCGTCTCAAGATCCGCCAAGCTCTGGCCCTTCTTCGTAACCTCATGCCAGGCTTTGCCCACTCTTGGCTCATGGATACGGCATCCCAGACCGGTGTCCGCCGCACTCGTCGTCTCCGCGGCGTTGCCACACTCACCCACGATGATGTTGCACAGTACGATTTCCGCCATCCCGACGCTGTCGGGCGCGGCAATGACTTCCGCCGCCAGGGCATCGCCTACGACATCCCCTACGGTATACTGCTGCCAGTCGAGGTGGACGGCCTGCTCACATGTGGACGTTGTATCAGTTGCGATGACGAGGCTCTCGAACCGCTCCGCGTCATTCAGGTCTGTTGGGTTACCGGACAGGCTGCGGGCACGGCAGCGGCTTTAGCAGCACGTGACGGACTCCCCCCTCGCAACCTGCCCATAGCTGATCTCCAGCACGCTCTGCGCAGCGCGGACGTCGCCTTTGCCGATTGAACCACTACACACAAGCACACTACCAAAAGGAGCAACCGAACAATGGAACTCTCAGTCATGCTGTTCCCGTTTCACAAGGATTTGACGGAGCGCACCTACTCCGCACTCGGCCTCATCGAGAAGCTGTATGCCGTAGGGGTGTCCGCACTTGAGCCCATGCTGAGCAGAATCGATGACGCGCCCGAGGTCTTTGCGGAACTTCGCGCCGCGGCAGCCGAATTCGACATGTCCTATTCCTGCCTCGACATCGGCGCCAATCTCATCGGCGAGAGCGAAGCCGACCGTGCAGCCGCCCTTGACACTGTCTCACGTGGAGTGGACCTCTGCGTGGAACTGGATTGCCCTGTCGCACTGATTCCCGGCACTCGCCCCGCCCCCGGCATGAGCAATGAAGAGGGGCGCGCCATCTACTCGCAGATGCTGGCCAGAGCCGCCGAGCGCACTGCCGACTCCGGCGTCACGCTCACTATCGAGGACTTTGGCGTCACCCCGCAGTTCGCCTGCCATTCAAGCCACGTGCGGGAGGTTGTGGTGGCTGCCGGCCCGGAAATTAAGGTCACCTGGGACAACGGCAATTTCCTCCTCGCCGACGAAATGCCGGTGGATGCCTTTCCTCCTCTTGCCGCCCGCACGGTCCACGTGCATATCAAAGACTGGGCGCCGGTCCCGGCTGATGCTAACAGAGGCATCCTCACTCCTGCCGGTAAGCGCTGGGTCGGGGCTCACATCGGGCAGGGCCACGCTCAGGTCGCCGAGAGCCTGCAACTTCTCCATGACGACGGCTATGACGGCTGGATATCTCTGGAAGTGGGTTTCGGACCGCCCCTCGAGGCTGCCGTCATCGGGGCAAACTTCGTCACCGGTGTCTGGGACTCGCTAAAATAACGGCCCTGGAGCGGCTGGGCGTATCCGTAGTCTCGCACCGTTGTCATTCGCGGTTCGCGCTCTATCCTTTATCAGCGCGGTTGACGGATATCAGGTTCTCCACCGTCACAGTATCCGCCGGGCCGTAGTCGTAGATGACCAGCCGCGCGATGCCGTCGCCGTCTTTGTCCACGAACTCCTCACCGAGCCGTTCTGCAGTCACGTCCGGATGTATCTCGGGGTTGATGTGCGCGGTCTTGTTCCCGCTCACACCTTTTATCTTGTAAAGGGCCGACCCGTCCTCATTCGCAAGCGTCTTGCCGTGGTAGTACAGCCAGCGACCGAAGAGCAGCGAAGCTCCGCACGCCACCACATTGGCACCCACGCTCTCGACCGGGCCCTCACCAATACGCGGATCATACTCAAGCTCCAATTCGACGCCGCCGGTTGTACTCCGCGCCCCGACGATCAGGTGCGAGCAGTCATTCCCCACCTCGCTGCTAATGCGCAGGTGACGCCCGATCAGCGCTTCGGGTTCGGGTGCCGCCGGCTGCACCAGGATCTTCCTCTCTGCGAAGTCGGCCGCGACGATCTCCCCCGTGAAGCTCGGCCTGTCTGGCACGACACGCTCGTCACCCTTGCCGATGTACTCACCGTTCACCAGAAATGCCTTCTGCATCTCCCCCTGGACCTCCGACCAGATACCCAGCGCACCGACCATGCTCACGCCGTTACTGGCAGTGACCTCGACGCCCGCATCATGGCACTGGA
>CAZCJS010000450.1:0-2529 GCA_964498775.1 uncultured Armatimonadia bacterium | reverse complement strand
AGAAAAGGCATCCGCAAGCTGATATTCCAGCCCAGCCAGTCGGCCGGTGTGCTTATGCCTATCGCTTTGTATGTGACCGCCAAAGGTGGAGATATGAAGCACGTGCACTTCTTGCCGACGCCACGAATACCTTCGGATTCCAAGGCCAGTATGCTAGGGGGCGGGTATGGGACAAGGATTTGCTCAAGGTCAGCGTATGTGATGGGAGCGACGTTCTCACGTACGACAGTACCATCCACGCGATGGAGATCGATCAGCGCACAGACAGTCGTCCATTGTTCTTGCAGTATCCGCTGAAGGAGTTCCTCTTGCTGGGAATGCTCTCCTTCGACTTCACCGACATTGAGAAGGCGGACCTGACCCTTGCGAAGAGTATTGACATGGTGCAAGGCCACAAATGTTACATCCTTTACGGACATCCCCCTTGGGAGTTGCGGCAAGAACATGGTCCAATATCTGAGTTCAGGCTTTGGGTTTGCCCTGACTTGGGTTTTGCCGTGGTGAGAATGGAGCTGAGGGCGTGGGGTAAGACGTGCGCGCGTGACGTCTGGCGCGCTGACAACTTCAGCAAGATGGCCGACGGGCTCTGGATGCCCGACAAGACTGTCCGCTACTTGCTGACCTATTCTCCGGACGAGGACCCCCTGATGATGGTCTCAGTAATGCGCTTTTACGATATCCATCTCCCCGACTCGTCGGCCATGGAGGCAGGACCGTTCGGTTTCCGTATTCCACTGGGAATGTACGTGGATGATGATCGGCAGAGCAAAGCATACTATGAGGGAGACACTGCTGGCATGCTCGCTGACTTTGAGAACATGACGTTCTCCCTACCAAAGGAGTACTTGAAACGCCCAGTTGTTGGAGAGTTGTAGTGCTGTCTGACGGTACCGCGCCAGCAATGCGCCATGTATCTGCGCCGCGCCGTGTGTAGAGTGTGACGTGCTAAGTAAGGCAGATCAGTGATGAGGTATTACCTCTATAGACCTAAATGCACCGGCCTTTTGCTAGCTTGTCTGCTCGCCGCTGTACTGCTCTACGACGCTCCGGTTGGTGCCCAAAGCTGCGGGGTTGCCAGTCTGTTTGACTTTTGCGTGCTGATAGGACAGGAGTTGCCTAAGGAGCAGCAAGAGGCGATTCTCGAGGCGTATCCAGCGGAAGGGGCTTCGATGCTGGACATCAAGCAGGCTGCCGAGTCGCTGAGGATTGCGCTGGTGGGCGCGAAAGCTACTATAGAAGAATTGGGTAAGGTCGCGGGACCTAAGATTCTCCACCTCAGAGACCCGGCTCATTTCGTAGTGATGCCTCGTGCGTCGCCGGAGTGGGTTCAACTGCTGGATAGCGGCCGCGTCGTTGTGGCGTCCCGCGGAGAGATCGAAAGGCGGTACACCGGCCATGCCCTGATCCTGGAGCAGGAACCGAATCCTGGTGGCGCGCGGCTGCAACTGGCCGAGTTCCACTACAGCTTCGGCATCGCTGGCATCGGGCAGGAAGTGGAGCACGTTTTCACGGTCACCAATGTAGGTAACGAGGACCTGACTATCGGCCTTCAGGCCAAGGGCTGCGGCGCACCGAGTGCTTCCATTGGCAAAGAGACACTGGCCCCCGGCGAATCCACAGATGTGACGATCAAGTTCACAGTGGCCTACTCGGGCAATGTGACGAAGTCCGCCAAACTCCTCACGAACGACCTGACGCAGCCTGTCGCCTTCGTGACGGTACACGGCAAGGTGCCGCATGACTTGCGCGTCTGGCCCGATCGCTTGTACTTCAGCGGCGGCAAGGCCCAGCCCCTATCCCGAACCATCACAGTCAGCGGCCCTGCTGAGATGGACCTGAAGGAGATTTCGTGCGAAAAAGGGCTGTTTGATATAGAGGTTGGCGAGCCGAAGATCAGCGAGGACGAGAAGAAGACTTGGCAGCTTACGTTGGCCTTCAAGCCCGAAGTCTTCGTCGGCGAATTCGAGGACCAACTGAGCATCCGTACGACTCATCCCGAGCGACCGCTCATCACTATCCCAATCAAGGGTCGCATCCGCGGCGACTTGGAGGTCAGACCTCCCTTCGCCTTCTTCGGCTTCGTCGAACCAGGCGAGAAGGCAGAGCAGGCGATCACCATTCGTTCGCGCAGCGGCGCTGATTTCGCAGTCAAGAGCGCTGTGGCCGACAAAGATGTCGTCAAGCTGGGCACGCCACAGCAGCGCGACGGTACCTGGGTTATCCCTGTTTCCGTGGACACCTCACAGCCCGGCGCTATTGAGGCGACGGTCACAGTCACGACCGACATTCCCGGCGAGGAGACGCTGAAGATACCCGTGTATGCTCATGTCGTGGCGAAAGAGGGCCAGTAGCATTACATATTGGAGGGCGATTTGATGCGTCGGCTTCTCATGGGCGCGCCTTTGCTTACCCTCGTTGCTTTATTCATGACAGACATAGCCACCGCCGGCACGACCTGGAAGGCAGTCGCCGAGCACGGCCAGGCGACGGCGCTGTTCCGCAATTCCCACAGCACGGCGATGGCGGAGC
>CAZCJS010000449.1:0-2537 GCA_964498775.1 uncultured Armatimonadia bacterium | reverse complement strand
AGGCGTCAGGGCTTTTTTCGCAGCACTTCCTGCAGCATCGCCTTGTCCAGCGTCAGATCGGCCGCCGGTTGTGGGCGCTCTTCCAGCCGGCGTCAGGAATACGGCATGCTGGCGCTCGCCGGGGATGCCCAGCGACGCCCCTGTCCGGCGCATGTCGCGGAACTCGCGGTCGAGCTGCTCGCCGCCCTCGCCTGCGTGGATCTTGTTCTCGACGTATACCAGGAAATCGCCAGGTCGGTACACCATGATGTCGATGCGCGATTCCGATCCGACATACTCCGTCCGGACACGGTACCCCCGCACGGAGTCATTCCCGATCTCCAGACCACACAGCCGCGCGAACGCCTCCAGGAAGAGAGCCCCTTGTCCGTGCTCTTCCGTCTGATTCAGCAGCCACGCGAGGAAGCCACTATGGGTGACCTCGTCATCACCGACCCGAAGCAGCGAGAACGCGTTGAAGGTCGGTCCGCGCTGCTTGGACATGGCATCCAGCTCGCGCGCGAAGGCATCCATGAACGTGCCCATGCGGATGAGACGCTCCGCCCGGCGACGGGCATACAGCGCCTCGAACTCGGAGATGAGATTCGCCATCCCTGGCACCTGTGCCATCATGCATCCCCAACCAACATGGCTAGATCCCCACGGGCGTCTGGCGATGGCGGGTCGTCGAAGAGGCCGCGCAGTTCGCCGTTGATGCGGGCATCGTCGCCGTTCTTCAGCCACTCACGATGCTGGCCCGCCAACCACAGATACTGGTCCATTTCGCGCAGGGATGCCGACACGCCGGACAGCTCACGCAACTGCTCCAGGTTCTGTTTGAAAGCACGGTACGGGTTGGATGAATCTGACACGCACCGACCACGCCCCAAGTGATGGGCGAGCATGTCTCGGCAGTATGAGTCGTAGATCGGGAAGGTTTCGGCGTCTACGAAGAAGTGGCAGAACTTCGATGTGAAGCTCCAGTGATGCCGCGTGGAGTTGCCATCAGCGTCAGGCAAGCGGGCGATTGTCTCGGCCAGTTCATCCGGGTCTCTCGGCGGGTCCTTCATCACACCGACAATATGCTCGGCCATGCGCCAGATCGCGAACACATTCGTCGAGTACAGGTCGTTGATGACCGCACACTTGATGATTGTGGCCTCGCGTCCGAAGTCCGGGAAACGCTCATTGAGCATCTGGAATGCTCTGTCTGTAGTCGGCCATGTTGATAGGATGTCGTGCAGCCGCCCGGCCGCATCTAGCTGTTCCTGTGTGATGGGGATGACCGTCCTGGCCTGCGGTGAAGTAGGCTCCCTGGGTGCCGTGGTCCCTTCTCGCCGCTCCGGATAGATCAGTTCCCCGTCATCGCAGCAGATCGCGAAATTGCCATCGGTGTCTTCCTCGATGCTCCATATGCCGTGCTTCTCCGGCTGGTACCATTCCACCACACCGCGACCCACTCGATACAGGAAATCATACCTCGGATCATCGGCGACGCGCGACCGCTGGTTCTGCGGGAACTGCAGCCGTGAAAGCTGGTTCACACAGCAGATCGCCAGATGGCACTGGATGCTGCTTCTGTTCGTCCCGGGATAGCGCTGCTCGATCCAGTCGCAGATATCGCGGTTGCGTGTCGGGCTGCCGAGCGCGTCAACGGCCGCCCAGACCATCTCCCGGATGAATGGAGTGCGGCCGTTCTCTAGCTCGGCCGGATCGTGGAGCTCGATGTCCAACACCAGGTCGTCCGGGTCCAAGTCGATCACCGGCACCTCACCTTCGCGGCCGACGGCCAGGTTGCCGGCGGCATCTGCCTCGATGGCCCAGACACCGTGCCGCTCGGGGTCATACAGCTCCAGCTCACCCCACCCGGTACGGAACAGGAAATCGTAGCGCTCATCATCCGCTCGACGCGGCTGCTTGTCATGTGGCGCATGGATCCGTGATGGGTGATTGACGCTGCAGAAGAGCATCTGCTGTTGGATGGTGCTCGGGTTCGTATCGGGATACTTCTGGAGCACCCAATCTCTGACCGCCACATTGGTCGTCCGGCCACCAAGTGCCTCAACAGCTTCGCGGATCATCTCTCTGACGTACGGCTGCTTGCCGGTACTCATGGCATCCTCCGCGGGGCGCTGCGCTGGTTCTGCCTTCCCTTTCCCCTTCGCCACAAGCCAACCCGTACCCTCTTGGAGGAGGTTGGCTGCTCCGTGAGGAATACCTATTTGGTCAGTTGCGTGACCTTATCGCGTACTTGCATCCGGACGGAGTCGGCAGGTGCTCGATCGCACCATTGAGTTCATAGTAGAGAACCGGGACGCGATACTCATAGGCGTAGTCAGCGGTCTTGTCGTTGCCTTTATATTGTGGCTTCTGGGACGATTGAGGCGCCAGCCCCCTGCGCCGCCACTGGCTCCCGCCCAAGACCAGCTCTACGACATCTGCACTACAGAAGAACTGTTCGACATCATCGCCAAGCCCGGCGAGACAAAGCCCAACCATGTGGAGCGCCCCGAAATGGCGGATCTCTACACAGCGGAGTGTCAACTCCTGCTGATATC
>CAZCJS010000448.1:0-2560 GCA_964498775.1 uncultured Armatimonadia bacterium | reverse complement strand
GATGACGGCTATACGGTGGCCCTCGCCATCGAGACGATCCATGGGACTGACTACCTCATCAGTTACGGCGGACCGGGGGAACCCTCGGAAGTGAGCGTGACCGACGGCGAGCACCGGATCTCGACGGATGCGGACGTGGCCGTGGTTTCGTATCCCCATTCCGGTGGGGTGCGTTTACTTGCGGCGGCGGGCGGCTACGTCAAGGCCGATGGCTTTCAGATGACACTCGACGGCCCGTCGCAATTGTCCGGCCGGCTGCTCGACTTCGACGATACCCACGACACGCTCACCATCGAGAGCGACGATACCTTCCCGCTGGGCGACACCCTTGCCGGCTTGCCGATCATTGTCCAGCACACTGAGGATCGCTCGAGCTTCACTATCGCTTCCATCGAGAGGCTTGGCGCTGATAGGTACCTGGTACACCTGGATGACCAACCGCACATCGTCAGCAACTGGTTGTTGGTTACGGATGTGGGTTCGTCGGGCATCACGTTTGAGCCGCCGGCAGTACTTGACCGCAAGAATACCTATAAAGTCTATGCCGGCGAGCCGGGCAAGCTGCGGATGCTCGGCCCGCTGCGGCACTTCAACACCCAGCACATATACAGTGAAGACGGGAGATTGATGCACAGTTTCTCTGCAGTCGCGACCGACGACTATGGCGGCGTCGAACCGGGCCAGGAGCTTGGGCTGACTCGTCTTGAAAAGGGCGTTGACACCGTCTCGGTTACCAACTTCGCCTACGCGACGACGGACATGTAGTGACACGGAGCGTGCGGGGTCGTTGTGGTGGGAGAATTGAGTTTAGCCTTGACGGCGGAATGCGGATTTGCTACTCTAAGGCCTGACAACTAAACGTGCAGGGAATCGGCGGTCGCCAGAGACTATAGAGACGGCCGCAGTGGGAAGCCGGTGGAAGACCGGCGCTGCCCCGCAACTGTAACCGGTACGAAAGCTACTGAGTGCCACTGGGAGTTTCAGCGGAGCTGAAATTCACGGGAAGGTGTAGTGAGTAGGAATAGCCGGGAGCCAGGAGACCACGCCCTGCATCGGTAAGCAAGTCCCCCGAGGGCGGGGAAGTGATGCAATGTAAGTGAACGGAGGTCCTCAGGGACGTCCGTTTTTTGCGCACCTACGAAATCAGTAAATGTCGGCGGACACGGGGCCATCGGCCCTGGAACACGGTGCAAATCCGTGGCTGTCCCGCAACTGTAACCGGATACGAAAGTCCACCACGCCACTGGGAGCTTCAGACGAGTGGATGCTCATGGGAAGGCGGACGAGTAGGTGAAGCCGGAAGCCAGGAGACGATTCGCCGACATAGTTCACACCCTCTCTGCGAGGCACAGGAGGTGAGGAGAACAGTTTAGCTCCCCACGGCCATCTCACCTCGAGATGGCCGTTTCGCTTAACTAAGGCGTCAACACACTTGAACGGGAGATGTATTGATGAAACAACATACACGCCACGGCTTTACGCTTATTGAACTGTTGGTCGTGATCGCTATCATAGCGATTCTCGCGGCCATCCTATTCCCGGTTTTTGCCCGGGCGCGGGAAAAAGCGCGTCAGACGAGCTGCCTGTCGAATATCAAGCAGATTGTCCTGGCTTTGATGATGTATGCGGAGGACTACGATGAGATCATGCCCATGGGCGTATATCCGGACTGGATGACTTACTGGGACACGAAGGTTGACTGGAGCGGGAGTGTAATCGGCGACGGTCTGATCACGCCATACACCAAGAACCAGCAGCTGGCCGCCTGCCCCAGCTTGAAAGGTATCTCAGCGGACCGGCCGTACTGCGGATATGCTTACAACGTGAGTTATGTCGGGTGTAGTCCGGCCGAAGGGGGGCAGCCGGCGGCGCTTGGTGAGATCCAGAGGCCCAGCGAGACGGTGATGGTGGCGGACAGCGCGATATGGTCTTCATACACCAGTGAGCTGTATGGCAACAATCTGCTTCGTGCGCCCAGCCATCCGCACACTGCGTGGGACCCGGGCCCAAACGTACACTTCCGCCACAATGCAACGGCGAACGTAGGCTATTGCGACGGGCACGCGAAGGCGACGGCCAAGATTTACCACGTCTCGAGTTACGACAAGCATCTGGGGTACTTGTCAGAGGGCGATGAGGCGTATGACCTGAATTAGTGAGCGTATAATTCAAAGTCGGCTGCAGAGGGGCTTGACTTTTGTGTCGAGGGCAGTATAATAGGCACAAGCTACTTAGCACTCTACACGATAGAGTGCTAAGTCGGTTGTTGGAAGAGAATAGGCAACACTTCACGGGGTGCAGTTTATGCGCTCCGGCAAGAGCCCGTAGGAAGGTGGTGTATCATCAATGTTGCAGCCGCTCAATGACCGTGTACTGGTCAGACCTCTGGAGGCCGAAGAGAAAAGTGCAGGAGGGATCATTCTGCCCGAAACGGCTCAGGAAAAGCCTCGGGAGGGGAAAGTTGTCGCCGTGGGCCCCGGCAGGCTTCTAGACAGCGGAGAACGCCAAGAGATGAGTATCTCGGAGGATCACATCGTCGTCTATACCGAGAACGGCGGAA
>CAZCJS010000447.1:0-2561 GCA_964498775.1 uncultured Armatimonadia bacterium | reverse complement strand
ACAACGCCTGGAAGCGGCACTGAAAAAAGCGCTCGAGGAGCCGTTCGCGCGGGTGTTTCCGGAGAAGCTGCATCCGCTGGAACTGGCTGCCGGGCTGCGGAATGCTGCGCGTGACAGTCGAGTGCGCGCGGCCGATGGGACGTATATTGCCAATTCCTATGTCATCGAGCTGGCCGTAGAGGATGCGGAGCAGCTGGCGGCGGTAAGTCAGCCTGTAAGCGCGGAGTTGGTGGCACATGTGCGATCATACGGTGAGGCGGAGGGGTGGGAGATTGGCCCGTATGTGACAGTGCGGCTGGATGCGAGTAGTGAAGTGAGGCAGGGCGAGGCGGCGATTCGGGCGGAATTTGCGGCGTGCCCACAGAGCGCATACTTCCATGTCGAGGCGGGCATGAAAGCGGGGGGCAAATACTACGTCGGTGAGCAGGCGCTCGTCGGGCGGAGCAGTAGCTGTGACATCGTCATTGATGCGGCTGAGGTCTCGCGTCGGCATTGCATGGTGAGGTATCACTATGTCCACTATGTGCTGGAGGACCTGGGCAGTGCGAACGGGACGTTCGTCAATGGCGAGCAGGTGTCGGAGGCAGTACTGGGTGACGGGGACCTGGTGGAGATCGGCCTCGTGCAACTAAGATTCTTCGTGGAGTGACATCGTGCCGCACTTGGGACTGATCCAACTTATCGGGAAATGGCTTTTTCTGGCGGGTCTGTATGTATTCATATTTGCCATATTCCGGGCGCTGTTCAGGAGCCTGAAGCTGGAGGATGCCGAGGAGAGACTGTTGCCGGGACAGAGGCGTGGGGGTCAGGTTGCGCGAGATTCAGCAATGAGGCCCGCCGCGCGGGAGGAGTCCGTCGGGCAACGGGCGGCAGTGCCGGAGCGAACTGCACATGCGGCTGCGGAGCAAGTCGTTGCGCAGCAACCGGCGCGCGCAGTGGATGTCCCGTCAGCGCAGCCAGTCGCCGGCGAACCGGTGAGCAGACCTGACGCGCGACGCAGCAAACCATGCTTCGTCGTCGTTGCGCCCGGGAGCTCGGGGCTCAGTGCAGGAACCGTCTTCCCCCTGACGGCCGCGGTGACTATCGGTCGTTCAGCCGAGAATTCGATTCGGGTGTCGGACCGTTTTGCGTCCACCCGCCATGCGATGGTTTTCCTGAAGGACGGTCGCCGCATTTTGCGGGACCGCGGCAGCACCAACGGTACGACGCGGAATGGCAAGAAGATCGCCTCGGAGGTGGCGCTCTGCAACGGTGACCTTGTGGGTATCGGTACAGTGGTGCTGGAGTACCGGAGCCATAGCTAGTGTTGTGTCAGTCGTGTTTGTTTGAGTTGGTTGATGGTGGCGGAAGACTCGGGCTGGAAGCTGGCGATTGAACAAGCGCAGCTTGTTCAATCGCCACCTGAGCTTCGCGAACGACGCGAAGCTCAGGCCGAGCCACCCATATCGGGCATGGGCCGAGCCACCCATATCGGGCATGGGCCGAGATAGCCACTGGCAAATGATGCGGCCGAAAAAGGCACGGAGCAAGCTCAAGCCCCTGTAGCATGTATTTGAGGAGTAAGACAACACCAGGCGTAGGCGTCAGCGGGATGGGGAGCGTTAGAACCCGGCGGGAATGGGCGTATTTGCCCTCTGTGAGCGAAATTGAGCACTGTTAACCTGAGACGGACTGAAATCATGCTGCTGCTGGAAGGCACGGCGCTGATGGCGCTGGGACTACTTTTGGTGTGTCTGGCGCAGGGGGATTCGCCGCTGCGTTTGGTGCGTATCATGACGGTTGCCGGCAGCTTCATCGTGGCGGCGCTGCTGATGCAGGCGGACGGGAATCGGCGGGACCATCTGCTGCTGCCGGGGGTGTGTCTGATAACCGGCTGTGGCGTGATATTCCTGTGGCGGCTGGAGCCGGGGATCGCCTCACGCCAGATTGTCTGGGTGCTGCTGGGCAGTTCGCTGATGGTGATGACGTACTACCTGATTGACGACGTGCGGGATTTGGCGCGGCACAAGTACACGGCGGGCGTGGGCGCGATCGTGTTGATGATTGCGACGATGGTATGGGGCCAGGAGCACGGGGGGGCACGGCTGTGGCTGGGGGTCGAAGGGGTAGCCTCGATACAGCCGGGGGAGTTTGCCAAGATTTTGATTTGCATTTTCCTGGCGGGATATGTGGCTGATAAGGGGGATATCATCCGGAGTCAGAGCCAGGAGGCAGGGTTAGCGGCCTCGCTGGCGCTGCGGTATATGGCGCCGCTTCTGCTGGTGACGGGCTTTTCGTTGGCGCTGTTTGTCTTCCTGCGGGATTTGGGTGCGGCGATGCTGTTTTTGGGTCTTTTCGTGGCGGTGAGCTACCTGATGACCGGTCGGAAGCGATATGCGGCACTGATGAGCGGTTTTTTTGCCGGTGGAGCTGTGGCCGCGTACTACTACTTGCCACATGTTGGTCGCCGGCTGGAGGCGTGGCTGACGCCCCATGCGGATCCGTATGGTGCGGGTCACCAGATACTGCAGGTGCTGTTCGGGCTTGCAGCAGGGGGCATTAGCGGCGTCGGGTTCGGCAAG
>CAZCJS010000446.1:0-2571 GCA_964498775.1 uncultured Armatimonadia bacterium | reverse complement strand
GTCCCGTCTCTCTACGCTCGGCCTCGCCGGCATCGAAGTCGGCCTTCCACCTGTCATAGTCATCGACCTTGAACCCGATGGAAAGTGCGTAGGCCATTGTGTTGTACCTTCTTTCGGACTGCTTGGTAATGGCTGTGCTTGCACGTAGATTGCCTGGACGCGTCCAGGCCACGCACCTGGCGGCGGTCAGTCGAGCGTTCCCTCGTCAACCTTCACGAGGAAGTGGGGCGTGCCGAACTCGAGGACCCCAACCTGCCGCATCGCCTGCTGCAATCGATCGGACTCGATGAAGGCTTTGAACTTCTCGATGCTCTCCCACTCGACGAGAAGGACCAGATTGTTGGGGTCATCATGGATGCGAAATACTCGATAGGGCCCCTGACCGGCCTCCTTCCCCCTGCCCTTGGCGCCCTCGTAGGCGGCCAGCCACCTTGCATAGTCCTCAATCTTGTGCCCGACAGTGAGTACGTATATCATCACGCTTCACCTCTGTATTGATGTGCATGGCCCCACTAGGGACGGTGTTTTCCCGCACCGTTACCGGGGGGATATTGCTGAGACTCACCGGGTGCTGTCGGCGGTACGCGTCATCCCACCCTAGATGATCATGCGTTTGAGAATAGCCCATTCGACGGCTCTGAGAACATAGGCGAGGCCGATCATGCCAACGAATATGAAGAAGAATACCTTGACGGTGGGCGTGTTGAGGTAACTGACCCACTGGTCGGGTCTTACCATAGTGCCGTAGGCGAGGCGGGCAAGGAGTGCGGCCATGAAATCAATGACGGCACCGTATACGGTGGTCAGGGGCTTGTAGAGGAAGAAGAGTCCGACGAAAGTGGCGATGATGGCGATTGGGTTGATGATTCTGAATTTCTGGCGCTGGTGCTCCATGAAGATGACACACTTGCTGCAGGGGATCGTGCGCTCGCTGGAGCCGATTCTTGCCGTATCAGCGTCAAGATCAGAGCGGACATAGGCCTCCTCGGTAATTCGTTGCTCGGCCGTCTTCTTGAGTGCGCCCTTGCCGGTACTCGCGCCGCCAGTGCGGATAAGTGTTTCGATGAGCGTAGGGTCGCAATTGCAGCCGTACCCGAAGCGCCAACAAGATCTGTGCGCCTTGTATGCGGGACAGATTTCCCGGACGGCTGGATGGCAGTAAGGCATGTCCCAGCAGGGGTCCCAGAGGCGGAACAGACTGCGTCGCTTTTTCTCCTTGCTCTTGGTCACAACTGTGGTTGTGTCGTCTTCGGTCTTGGCCTGGGCCCTGGCGCCGGCGTTTGCTATCTGGTCAACGACGGCGTAGAGGACGCGGAGGCCAACAATGAAGAGGATAGCCATTCCGGCATTTCTGGACCACTCGTTGATAACCCCCGCAGGCGTGCTGGCGGCATTCTGCAGCTGGCTTGCGACGAGTATGGGCATGCCGAACATCAGGCCGGCTCCGACGATACCCGCTAGCATCGTGAAGGTCATCTCTTCGAGTGTGGTCATCACGATGCAAACGGTTGCGAGAAGGCCGGCGGCGGCCATGACCTGGCCCATGAGCACGAGATTAGCGGCGACGCGCTGCATCTGGGCGGGTTCCATGGATGCAAGTGCGCCGCTGAAGATGCCGTAGAGAATGTAGGCGAGCGCGATGACGAAAGCAAGCAGGGCAAGCCGCAACAGTGAATGACTCCACGCTATGATTACGGCCAGGAAGTCAACTTGCGGGCTAACCTGTTTGGCTACCGTTCGTTTCTGCTTTTTCATGCACTCTCCCCCGTAAATATGCCGGGTGGCTTCCGAGGGTGCCGGGCCCGGAGGTCGGGTGCAGCTGGACAGCTATTCCGTACCGTCAAAGGTGAACTGGAAGTCGTCGGGGATGTGGGACTCATCCACGAAATTCATGAAGTCACTCTTTTCATTTGCACGGTTGAATGCTTCCATGAAATCAACCTTGCCCTGGCCGACGAGCTTCGCAAGCGTGGCCTCGAGTAGCTTCATCCCGAGGCCTGCACTGCTCTGGATGGTGGTGCGCATCTGGGAAGTCTTGCGCTCCCTGATCAGGTTTCCAATGGCGGGAGAGCCGGCTGCTTCTCCGAGCATGATTTCATGAGCAGCGATGCGACCGTCCTTGTCACAGCGCGGGAGGAGTTCCTGAGCGACACATGCAGCGAGTGATGTGGACAGCATGGCGCGGATCTCTTCCTGCTCTTCGGCAGGGAATGCGGTAACGAGGCGGTCCACAGTCTTGGGTGCACTGACAGTGTGCAGGGTTCCGAAGACAAGGTGTCCGGTTTCTGCAGCCTGCAGGGCTGCGCGCATGGTTTCGAGATCGCGCATCTCCCCGACCATGATGACATCGGGGTCAGAGCGCATGTTGCGGATAACGGCTTCGGCGAACGTGGTGACGTCTATGCCGACTTCACGCTGGTTGATGAGGGCTTTCTTCGACCAGTGGTAATACTCGATCGGCTCCTCAATCGTTACGATGTGGACGGCGCGATTCTCATTGATCCAGTTAATCATCGAGGCGAGGGTGGTGCTCTTGCCACTACCGGTAGGGCCGGTGGTGAGAATAATGCC
>CAZCJS010000445.1:0-2573 GCA_964498775.1 uncultured Armatimonadia bacterium | reverse complement strand
TTCAGGGGCCCGGCCCCGCTCGAAGCCGAGGCGCTAGGTAGGCTTTCCCGCCTGGGTGCTCTGGTCGCGATGAAGACCAACCTTCACGAACTGGCCTATGGAATAACCTCCAACAACGCGGTCTTTGGCGCCGTGCACAATCCATGGCGCAGTAACCATATCGCCGGAGGGTCTTCAGGCGGCACTGCAGCCGTCGTCGCGGCCGGCATTGTTCCAGCAGGTCTTGGAACCGATACCGGCGGTTCCGTGCGCATTCCGGCGGCACTTTGCGGCGTTGCCGGTTTGCGCCCAAGTACCGGGCGCTATCCGGCAGCAGGCGTGGCGCCGATCTCTTCGACGCGCGATACAATCGGCCCAATTGCCACTTGCGTGGCCGATCTCGCGCTGCTCGATCGCGCAATGGCCCGCGATCCCGCACTGCTTTTGGAACGTGAAGCAAGGAGCATACGGCTCGGCGTCCCGCGTTCCGGGCTGTGGGAGGATCTTGAAACCGGGTTGGGCGAGCTATGCGAGAGCATTTTGCGCGTTTTCGCGGGGGAGGGCGTGACCCTGGTGGAGGCCGACCCACCCGGCCTGATGGCGCATACCGAAAGCGCGAGCTTTCCAATCGCACTCTACGAAACCATGCAGGAGTTGCCGATGTACGCCGAGAGGCGCGGCGTATCCCTGAGTGCACTGATAGACGGTGTCGGCTCGCCGGATGTGCGCCGAATACTTGAGAGCCAACTCGGTGACGATGCTGTAACGAGCGCGATATACAGCGAGGCAATGACCGTCCATCGTCCGGCCCTGCAAAGGATCTGGGCGGAGTATTTTCGAGAGAACCGGCTCGACGGTGCGATCTTTCCGACAACACCGCTGACAGCCCGACCAATCGGCTGCGACGAAATGGTCGAGATTGACGGACGGTGGTCTGCCACCTTTGAGACATACGTCCGCAACACCAGCCACTCCACGCTCATCGGTGCTCCGGGAGTCAGCCTTCCTATCGGGTTCAGCAGGGAGCTGCCCGTCGGCCTCGAGATAGATGGCCTGCCTGGCGCTGACCTCGACCTCTTGAGCGTAGCTGCCGCGCTTGAGCGGCTGATCTCCACAGCGTGACATGCCGGCAACAAGGATCGCGACGCCATGCAATACGAGACCAATCAACCGGGAGACAGGGACATGACACAATACAAGAAGACCGCCATAGCAGGTGCGATTTGCGCCATGCTTAGTTTGCCCGCATCAGCAGAGGTGCGCATCGGGGTGGTGATCCCCGACTCGGGGCCTTCAAGTCTGTTCGGCCCAGCCAGCCGGAACGTCGCCCTGATGGCCGCCGAAGACATCAACGCAAGCGGCGGGATAAATGGCGAGCAGGTGCGCCTTTTCTTCGCCGACGTCGGTGTGCCGCCTGCGCAATCGGCGCAGGCTGCCGTGCGCCTCTGGCGGGGCGAGGACATCGATGGTTTCGCCGGTATGCACAACAGTGCTGTGCGGGAAGCCTTGATCGGCCAATTCCGCGGCCAGGTTCCGTTCGTCTATTCGGGCGTCTACGAGGGGGGCGAATGCGCGCCGGGAACCTGGGTCACGGCGACGACGCCGGCGCAGCAGCTGGCTCCGGTGATCCCTTGGCTCGTCGAGAACGAAGGTGTCAGCCGCTGGTACATGATCGGCAACGACTACAACTGGCCTCGTGACACGAACGACGCAGCGCGCAGCATGATCGCAGCGACAGGTGGCGAGATCGTGGGTGAGGAATATGTGCCATTGGGCTCTTCAGACTTCGATGCCTCGCTACAGCGCATTCAGGCCTCTGGTGCAGACGCGGTCTTGATTACCCTGGTCGGCGGCGACTCCGTCGCGTTCAATATCGGCTTCGGTGCCTTCGGCCTCGATGAGCAGGCGATACGCTTTGGCACACTGATCGAGGAGAACACCCTCGCGGGCATCGGCGCCGCAGGTGCGAACCGGCTCTACTCCTCGCTGGGCTACTTCGCCAACATCGAGACTGAACCCGCCAAGGCTTTTGCAGCGCGTTACGCCAGCGAGTTCGGTGAAGACGCGTCGGCCCTCAACGCACTGAGCCAGTCGGTCTACGACGGGATCATGCTGCTCGCTGCACTCGGCAATGCTGCCGGGTCCATGGATGTCGAGGCGATTGCGAAGGTGGCGGACGGTACCGGATACCAGTCGCCGCGTGGAAAACCAGTACTGAGTGGCACGCATGCTGATCAGACGATCTACCTCGCAGACGGCACCGGGGCGGAGTTCACGGTAGTGGCTCAATTTGACAATGTAGAGCACGGCGTGTCCTGCGAGTGATGGATCAACTGTTTCTGATCCTGCTCAATGCCTCTTGGCAGATGGCGGCCCTGGCGCTTCTCGCGCTGGGGCTTGCCATCGTCTTCGGGCTACTGCGTATCCTCAACATGGCACATGGTGAGTTCGTGATGCTGGGGGCCTATTCCCATGTCATCACGGCCCAGTTCGGCTTGCCGCCACTGATGGCGTTGCCTGTCTGCATTGTCGTTGTCGGGTTGGTGGCGCTTCTGATCGAGAGGGCGGTGGTTCGCCATTTCTACAACCGGATG
>CAZCJS010000444.1:0-2580 GCA_964498775.1 uncultured Armatimonadia bacterium | reverse complement strand
GGCATGTGGGTAGGTCAATGAGCGGTCGGGTTACGGCAGCCACAGCTTCGGTAGTACTAGAGCGCAGCCACGCCTATGCGGGTGCTTTCGTGCTCATCTGCCTGATAGATGGGGCAGTGCTAATGGCTGCGAGTCTGACACCCGCGCTAGCCTGGCTGCGAGTGCCGTCGGCGATTGCGACGCTGCCCCTGTACGGGTGGCTGGTGACGCTAGCAATCAAGTTTTCGCGGCAGGGTACAGATACGGTGCCGCGAGAGCTGTTCGCATTCGGAGTGGCGTTCATCATGGCGGGCACGGCTCTGGATGTCGGTGCGTACCTGATGACAACACCGCTGCTGGCCGCGGACGCCAATGTCTTTGAGGAGGCGATTGCCACGGCGGGGCTGCCAGTGTTCTACAGGGCAGGACGGATTGTCTTTCATGTGCTTATCGTGCAACTCATTCTGCTGCTGTGGGCGGCATTCTTCAGACACAGGAATACGCTGATTGCGCTGGCTCGGCAGGCGGAGCCGAAGACGTTCCCGCAATTCGTCATAGCGGCCATGGGCTCGGCACGGCTCAAGTGGTGGGGCCTCATCATCAATCTGAAGCCCGACCCCTACGGAAACTACTGCCAATTCATGACACTGGCTTTTTTCGCGCTGCCGGCGAGCGTCTATCGGTACTATCTGGGCCTGCGGTGGCTGGGACTTGTGCCGTACGCGCCGGTGGTTATCTTCGTGCTCATCTCCGGTGTCCCGACGATTACGTATGTGGCATGGCTGTGGGTGGAGTGGGGCAGAGGGGGCACCATGGACGTATAATGATTTGGGAGGCATAAGCTATGGCTCTGGCGCGCGTCGTTACCATCGCCACAATCTGTCTGCTCAACGGGCCCGAATATGAGAACCGGGACTACGTGCTCACACAACTCGCACAGTGCCCGCCTGAGGCCCAGTTGATCGTGCTGCCACACATGCCGTTTCTCTCCTTCGAGACCGCCACGGCGGAGATTGACCTGAAGGCTTTCGCCGGCTTCGCGGGCAAGCGAGGGGCGTATCTGGCGCTGTCCATGACTGAGAAGGACGGCGCAGACATATACTTTACGGCAGTCTTGCTCGCTCCCTCGGGCGAGATTGTCGGCCGCTACCGAAAAGCTCATGCACTTATGGATGACAACATATCTATTGGTGATGAGCTGCCCGTGTTTGATACGGCGTTCGGGCCGATAGGGTTGACGATCGGCTCGGACTTCTACTTCCCGGAAGTGTACGAGGTGCTGCGGATGGAGGGGGCCGATATCATCACCTGGCACCACTATCCGGAGGGGCTGCGCGACCACTCAGGATGGGATCCGCTGCTGACTGCTCGCTGCGCGGATAGTCACGTGCATATAGTTGCCGCGATGTATGCAGACGAACACACTTACCTGACCCACAACTACGCGGCGCGACGACAGGGCGCGGCACTGGGCAGGTCCATGATACTGAACCGGGTTGGCACTCCCGTCGCAGACACCGGCTACGAGGACGGCATCGCTATGGCGACAGTCAATCTGGACAAGCGAAAGAAGAACTTCGCAGGCCCGCACCTGCGTACTGAGAACGTATTTTTGGTCATCAACCATGGCGACCGAAAGGCGCTGGCGCCGATCGCGGAGCCGTACAGACCGCCGGAGCTGCCGACATACCACAAGCGCAAGTGCCGCCTGGCGGTGGGCCATTTCGACCGGAGTCAGATCTGGCGCGACGGTAAGGTGCCTGAGACGATGCTGCGGATTATAGACATGGCGGCAGAGGTGAAGCCAGATCTGTTGCTACTTTCCGAACAGTCGTGCCATGCGGCCGATGAAACGACGAAGCGGGTAATGGCGACAGTGGGGGAGAAGGCCGCCGCCATGAACTGCTATATCGCGATCGGGGGAATCGGGAACTACGGTCACAACAGCGTGTGCCATGCGTGGGACCGAACTGGGAAACTGGTGTACGGCCAGCCGCTGTACTGGTCGCGCGGCTTCGAGAAGTTCGAGGTGTTTGACGCGGATTTCGGGCGCGTCGCGTCACATACCTGCGGGGATCTGTACACGCAGCTTTTTGACCGCGTTCTGGCACTGAAGGGTGCCGAGATCATCCTCGATCCGAGCCAGATGTCAGGGCCGGATGGGCGCTACAATGAAACCATGCTGCGGGCGCGGGCTGTTGATAACGCCGCGTGGGTGGCGTGCGCGCACTGGACGACCTCCGACCCGTCGCTGCGGAGTGTGATTGTTGATCCCTATGGGCAAGTGGTGGCCGCGTCCGGCTTCAACCGTGAGCATGTGATCTACTATGACATTAACCTGGATGAAAAGCGTGTGTATTACTCGGGGCTGCTGCAGGAGCAGGCGGAACACGCCGAGGAGGGAATGGGCGTGTATGCGTTCGGGACCATGCCCGAGCAGCAGACGGGCTGGCGGGAGGTGCTGTTCGCCGCGCGGCGTCCGGAACTGTATGGCATCATCCCGACGGTGAATGAAGTGATCCTGCGCTATCGGCCGGAGGAGTAGGACTGCGCGGCGGACTACTTTGCGTGGGGTTCGAGCCATGCGCGGAAGTTTGTCTC
>CAZCJS010000443.1:0-2649 GCA_964498775.1 uncultured Armatimonadia bacterium | reverse complement strand
CCTTGTCCAGCGTCAAGTCCGCCACCAGTTGCTTCAGCCGACGGTTCTCATCCTCGAGCTGCCTCAGCCGCCGGATCTCGCTCACGTCCAAGCCGCCGTAGCGCTTCTTCCAGCGGTAGAAAGTCGCCTCCGCTACGCCCATTTTGCGGCAAATCTCTCCCACCGTAGTCCCTGCTTCAGCCTGCTGTAAGGCGAACACAATCTGCGGCTCTGTGTACCGTTTCCGCTTCATGACTCCCAGCTTTTTTGTCGAGAGTATAGACCTTCATTTACTCTCATGCCAAGTGGACCAAGATTCGGGGTTCAGAACATCCTTGTCCCAGCCGCAGAACTGTACCGTGAGATTGATAATGAGTTGGGCAGCAGTCCTATCACCGTAGGCGTCGCCATGAACGACATTCGGGAGATGCTACACGTCGGGAGCACGAAAAGAGTGGTAAGGTGGTGTAACGAGCAAGGCAGGCATGAGATGAGCACATAGTGCAGCAGTGGATGGAGTGCCGGTGCGATGCCAGGATAGTGAGCTTGAAACCTCAGTGGGCTACCCCTGCAACTATCGATGATATATTTACTATTGAATTTAGTACAGATGTCTATCGCTAAGTTCTTTTTGTGTGCAGGTTATCCATACCGGTATAACGAAGGGTGCGAATAATAACGATACCCAGCAGCGTGGCTGCGGTGGGACGACTGGGTACCTAACCTCAGTATTGGGGGAATCGCCCATGCCGACCTACCGTGCCCACAAGGGTCCAGAGGCTCACGAGGATGAACCCGTACGTGACCATCTCACGGCAGTGGCGGACAGAGCTGCAGAATTCGCGAAGGCCCTCAATACTGAAGAGCAGGCCCGTGCTGCCGGTCTGCTCCATGATCTCGGCAAGTATGGCGACCTTTTCCAAGACCGCCTGGACGGCCGTGTGCGCCGGATTGACCACTCCTCTGCCGGGGCGGCCGAGGCGCTCAGGCGATACCAGATCGCGGGTGTCGCCATTGCGTTGGCTGTCCAGGGACACCACGGCGGCCTGCACGTAGCAGACAGGAAGACACTTCGCAAGCTCTCCCCGGCCTGCCTTTCCGAGCCTTCGCCAGAGGGTCTGACCCGCTCAGAAGTCGACCTGGACTTGCTCCTCCGCCGCTTCGTGAATGATGGCCTGACCCTCCCCGACGACCTCGGTGACGACTCCTTCCCTGTACTCTCTGCACCATCTGCCGCAGCTATGCTCGATGTCCGCATGCTCTTCTCCGCCCTTGTGGACGCCGACTTCATAGAGACTGAGGCCTACTTCTGCTTGGCGAGAAAGGAGAAGATCGGCCGACCGGAGCCGTTGCCTCTGGAGCCGTCGCGCGCCCTTGAGACACTCTTGGCGCACATTGACGAACTCGCTCGGACGAGCGCCTCATCGCAGACAGTACGTAGTATGCGCGCCGACCTCCTGGAGGCGTCGCTGCGTGGCGCCGAAATGCCCACCGGCTTGTTCACCCTCACTGCCCCCACGGGCAGCGGCAAGACCCTTAGTATGTTGGCCTTCGCTCTGAAGCACGCTCAACTGCATGGTCTGCGTCGTGTCGTGATGGTAATCCCGTACCTGAGCATCATTGAGCAGACGGTCAAAGCCTATCGAGAGGCATTGGCGGCTGGGTGGGACAAGGAAGCGCTTGGACGGTACATCCTCGAACACCACAGTTTGGCGGGCATGCGTAGAGACGCTGGTGATGATACCGCAGACGGGAGAGATGCAGAGACCGCTTCTTTGCGCTTGCTGACGGAGAACTGGGATGCGCCGGTCGTTGTTACTACTAGCGTCCAGTTTCTCGAATCGCTTTTTGCGGGTCGTCCTGGCGCATGCCGGAAGCTGCACCGTTTGGCGCGTAGCGTCATTCTCTTCGACGAGGTACAAACACTCTCTGCGTCATTGGCAGTGCCGACGCTGGCCACGTTGTCGCGACTCGCTAAGCGTTATGGTAGCAGCGTCGTCTTCTCAACAGCGACACAGCCAGCCTTCTCTCACCTCGATGATGTCGTGAGGAAGTTTTCCGCTTCAGGCTGGGAACCAAGAGAGATCGTCCCCAGCGGCCTTCAACTTTTTGAACGTTCCGAACGCACACGCGTGCTTTGGCCATCCAAGGAGGAGGTACTCTCCGACTGGGCACAGCTTGCCGACGAGTTGGCCGCCCACGAGCAGATTCTCTGTATCGTGAACCTCAAGCGCCACGCGTGGGCTCTGCTCGATGCCCTCGGCCATAAGAACGACGTATTCCATCTATCAACGAACATGTGTCCCGCACACCGGCAGCAGGTCCTCGATGAGGTCAGGCGACGGCTGGACGAGGGCATGCCCTGCCGGCTAGTCTCAACCCAGTGCGTGGAAGCAGGCGTTGATGTTGACTTTCCGTTGGTCTGGCGTGCGTGGGGGCCCCTGGAGGCCATCGCCCAGGCAGCTGGCCGCTGCAACCGCAATGGCCATGCCGAGCACGGCGATGTCCGTGTCTTCTACCCACCAAGCGAAGATGGGAAGCGACCCTATCCAGACCGGGCCTATCTTCAGGCTGCGCAGGTCGCTGAGACGCTACTTGCTGAGTTCGGGCCCGAGGGGCTCGATATTGCTGCCCAGGGAGAGAAAGACCTGTGTCATATCAGGCCTTGAC
>CAZCJS010000442.1:0-2649 GCA_964498775.1 uncultured Armatimonadia bacterium | reverse complement strand
GAGATTCGCGGTTTCAGAGGTAACGTGAAGACAGGCGGCGATACGCTGTTGCGCCAGAGGTTTGTCTGCGGCGAAGCGCTCGCGTATCTGGCGAAGGACGGGCATCTGGGTTTCAGCCCAACCTACTCGTAAGTGTCCTTCTGCGCAAAGGTCGGCGTTGGCTATGTCATGTTCCATATTTGGTTTTCCCTTCTGGTGTTGTCTGAGCCGGCGGGTGAGGTGAGAAAGACCTATCCGTTGGTAATGCGGGGTGGCAATTGTGGCTGCCAGACGTGGAGGCCATCGAAGTCGAAGTTGAACTGCAGGATGTGGCCGCCGAGGTCCTCGACGGCCTCGCGAATGAGATGCTCGCGGTCGGCATCTGCAAGGAAGATGAGGCAACCTCCGCCGCCCGCTCCGCAAGCCTTCCCGCCGAGCATCCCACAGCTCTCCGCGACAGTAAACAGCGCCTCGATCTTGGGAGTCGTCATGGTGGGGGAGAGGCGCTTCTGGTTCTCCCAGTTGAGGGTCATCAGTTCGCCGATGCGGGGGAGGTCTTCATCAGCAAAGGCCTTTTTCATGTCCAGGGCGCACTGGCGGATGTTGTGGAGAGCGTCGCTGATTCCGGGATCACCGGCGGCGTAGGGTTGCATGACCTGTTGGATGATGTCACCGGAGAGGCGCGACTTGCCGGTATAGACGAGCGTGAGGTGTTTCTCGAGATCGAGGAGGAATGGGTCGGAGACTGAGAGTGGTTCGACAGAGAGCTGTGGGTCATGGAACTCCATGAATGAGATGCCGCCGCACGCCGCCGCGTACTGGTCCTGTTTGCCGCCAGGCACTTTGAGTTCTTCGATCTCGAGGCGATTGGCTAGAGCGGCGATATCGTGACGAGTCATCTGGCCGTCTTGAAGATGGTTGAGGATGCCAACGAGTGTGACGCCCATTGAGGCACTCGAACCCGTTCCGGAGCCTGGTGGAGCTTCAGAGCGTGTGACGATGGAGAGGCCCGATTCGAAGGAGCTGCGGCGGACGGCAGCTTTGAGGAGGTCGAGATTGCCGTCATACTCCATGTCGCGGATGCTGTGGGCCTGGATAAAGGCGCCGTAGTCGGCTGATTGGAGCACGAAATCGCCCGACGCCGCGGTCACTGCAGTGGCGTATGCGTAGCGGTTGATGCAGGCGTTGATGACGAAGCCGCCGACTTGCTGAGAAAAGGGCGGAACGTCAGTCCATCCGCCGGCGAGATCAATGCGTACAGGCGCACGTGCACGGGCGTATCTCTCTGACATTGCGGTCAACCTTCTCGATGTTTGATATATATGTCTACGAAGTCCGCGACGGCCTGTTCCCAAGAGCGCAGTGGCGGATGGCCTGCCTGGAGCCAGCGGCTGTTGCTGAGGACTGCCCGTTGTGGGCGCTTGGTTGGACTGGGCCACTCCGAGGCGGCAATGGGTTCAATCTGCACATGGCTAAGGTCGGCAGCCTGCAGCGCGTATCGGGCGAGTTCCAGGCGACTGCAGATGCCTGAGTTGGTGATGTGGACGATGCCTTGGAGCCCGGACTGCACAGCCATCCAGAGAGCAGGCGCCAGGTCGAGAGCATAGGTTGGTGAACCAATCTCAGATTCGATTATTTTCAATGCGTCTCCGGCCTCAGCGCGGTCGAGTATGGCGCTGACGAAGTTATTGCCTCCCGGGCCAAAGAGCCATTGCGTGCGGACTATGAGGTAGTCAGCAAGGTTCTCGGCAACTGCGCGTTCACCTGCCAGCTTGCTTTGTCCGTATGTATTGATAGGGGCGGGCTCATCGTCCGGTTCGTACGGTTCATTCTTAGTCCCGGAGAAGACGTACTCGGTACTAAGCGCAACAAGGCGGATCTTGTCAGCAGCACAGGCGGCGGCCAGGAGTCGTGTAGCCTGCGCGTTGTTTTGCCATGCTCGTTGGGCATCACGAGTGCATCCGTCAACATCCGTATAGGCGGCGCAGTGGATAACCGTATCAGGTCTATGAGTTGCGAGAAGCGCATGGGCGGTCTGCGGGTCAGCGAGATCCCCGTTCGCCCGCGTCAGTCTCACGGCGTTGATGTCCGCCGGTGGGCAGTTGGCAACAGCGCGGCCCAGCATGCCCGCCGCCCCGGTTATACAGACCTTGATAGTGTCACCTTCCACAGTCGGGTACACAATAGACAGAGCACAACGCTCTGCCACGTGCGTCTTTGTATGAGTTGGCTGATTGGCGTGTGTAATAGTATCAATTGGCGGCTGCAAAAGCAATACTCAGGTTGATTGCAGCCGTTTGCGTGGATCAATCAAGCTTTGTGAATGCCTCGATGAGTGCCTGCATACTCTGGACGGCCTCGGGTGTGAGCGGCTGTTGCGGATCGGCTATTTCAGTGAGGCGTTGGTTGGTGACGGCAGCGCCGACGCGGCGTGTAGCAGCGAGTACGGCGCTTACCTGGATAAGGACATCGAGTGTGTCACGCCCGTCGGCGACCATCTTACGGATGCCACGGACTTGACCTTCGATACGCTGAAGTCGGCTGATTATGCTCTGGGTGGCCTCGTCATGAGGCTGTTGCATGATTTTCCGCCTGTGAAGCTGGGATATGAGACCGGCGCACATGGGCAACAAACACCGGCGTCGGGTCAGATATTCAACGGGCATTGAG
>CAZCJS010000441.1:0-2664 GCA_964498775.1 uncultured Armatimonadia bacterium | reverse complement strand
ATTGCCCCGTCGGGCATTGTCTCCGGTGCGCCTGCAAGGAGGATTTTCTTCATCAGCGGGTGCTGGAACAGATCGAGGTTGTCATAGCGGTCATCTTCTGTGTACGCGGGCGGGTCGCTGTAGCCCCGGAGGGCCTCAGGGGTGACGTAGAGACTGCCGAGGGTCATGCCCTCATAGGATGGCGAAGCCTCGTACCAGTGACCGTCTCGATAGAAGTACTCTTCGAGAAAGCCGATGAACCCGTCCGGCGGCTCGACGGCCCAGGCGACGGTGTTGTGATCCCCGAGCATCAGGCCGGCCAGAGCACCGGCGGCCATGGCGGTAGGACCGTCATTGATGCAGCAGCCGCGCGGGCTGGTCTCGATCATCAAGCGGGAAAACTCGCGGAAGCAGTTCTCCTCGATCTTCACTTTGTCCTCATCGCTATAGACGCCGCTGTTGTAGGTCAGATCGTAGGCGGTGGCAAGTTGAATAAAAACTCCGGCATCGTGCAGCTTCCATCCCGATAGCTTGCCTGACTGCAGGTTGCCGTAGTCTTCGAAGATGGTGCCCCAGTCGTGCGGCAGGTAATGCGGATACACCTCGGCCAGCCGCAGCAGTACCTTCCTGACCTTCTCGGCATAGGCCATATCTCCGGTGAAGACGTAGGCCTTGCCGAGATTCCCCAGACTGCTCAGCCTACCGATGCGGTGGTAGCGCAGACGACCGCTGAGCCGGTAAACGGGACTCTTCACGGAGCCATAGACCGTCGAAGGCGTCCCCTCGTAATAAGGGATATTCTGTTCGTCGCCGAGCGGATCGGTGAACACCTGCACCTTGTCTTCGGGGTAGTCGGGATCCGGCCAGGTAAAGCCGCAGTTGCCACACTTGATCTGTTTGTCGTTGCCACTCCAGGCGAAACGCCAGCCGGCACCGCATTTCGGGCAGTCAACGACACGGAATGGCGTGAGGTCGGGTATCCAGTAGGAAAGCTGCTCATCAG
The DNA here is from genome assembly GCA_964498775.1 of uncultured Armatimonadia bacterium. GTDB lineage: Bacteria > Armatimonadota > Zipacnadia > Zipacnadales > UBA11051 > UBA11051. The sequence goes on along the minus strand of CAZCJS010000441.1, from coordinate 1,682 downwards.
GACAATCCATCCAGAATCGCGACGAAGACTGGAAGCCGGCAACTGTGGCCTGCGCCCACGCGTGCTTTGCGATGTTACGTTTGGCGCGCTCGATGTCGGCTTCCTTGTAGAGGCCGCAGGGGTGCTTGACATCAGCCGGAGGCTGGGGTGTGCGATCGTACATGGATTTCGCTCCCTGTCCGAATTCGATGTCGTCGAAGTAGCCGGTGGCTACGTTGGTTGAGTAGCTGTTGGCATGGACGGTTACAGTGGCGGCTTCCTGGGGCGCTTTGATGCGGCCGACGCAATGGACCCATTCACCTTTACCGCGACACGCGAACGATGCGCCTCGGCTCTCGGGGCGCTTACCCTCGGCAGTCCAGAACTCGATGTAGATTGACTGGTTATTGCCCTTCTCGGCGTAGTACCAGCAGGTAACCCAACAGCTCTTGCCCGGCTCAATTTTGATGTGAGGGCTGCGCAGGCCGACGGCTTGGACGGGGTCTTCGTCCACCAACTTGAGACTGTACTTGCCGGAGTGGACGTGCTCAGTGGTGATACTGATGGTCTGCACTTGGTTGAAATGTGTCCATTCCGCGGGCAAGTTGGTCGCCGGATCTGGATTCTCAAACCCCTCCGTATAGATCGCCGCCGACTTGGGGGGCATTTGCGCGACGCATAGAGAGACCGACAGCACAATGATTGAGATGACAAGTGTGAGCCTTTGCATGAGCTTGCCTCCATATTCGGCCTTGACTTCCACCAGTAGTGTTCGCCGGCGGGCTGGCGGTGCCTGCAAGTAACTTCAGTGCGCTGCAATGAGCTGCACGAGAATAAATTGCGGGCAGGTGTCGGCGCAGTACATCGCGAAGGGAGGACCGATGGACATAGTTGGCCGAGGAGGTCGGTCTTATGTTTGGACTGGGGCCGCTCGAGATAGCCGTAATAGTGGTCGCGATCGTTCTGCTGTTCGGAGCGAGCAAGGTCCGCAGCCTGCTGCGCGGCGCAGGTGAGGGCGTCCGCGAGTTCAAGGATGCCGTCAAGGAGCCGGATAAAGCGGATGACGAAAGCGCGGATACGTCAGATGATGCCTCGGCATCCGACAATGACGACTGAGCGAAGGCGTGGCTGCCCGCTAGGGAGTATGGAGAGCGTGGAGTCGCCCGTCGGCGGCGGCAGCGATGATCTGAGTACCCTCGGCGGTACACTTGCCATAGGCAAGGGCGATGATCTCGGCGCCGGCGGCATGTGAGGCGAGGATCTTGCCGTCGGATGCGCTGATGAGATAGACGCTGCCGTCGAGGCATCCGACTGCGAGCGTTGGCCTGTCGTATGCAGTCGTGAGCAGGCCGGCTGTAACTGGATTACCAAGGTCGCGTCGCCACAGCATCTTCCCCTCGCCATCAAGGCAATAGACATTGAATGACAGCGATGTGGCGAGGATCTCGGCCGTGCCATCACCGTCCACATCGGCACATGCGACCGACTGGACTTCGTCGCCGGTGTTGAATTGCCAGAGACGCTTGCCGTCGGTGTCGGCGGCTTGAACGAAGGTGTCGGCGCCACCCCAGATGACCTCCTGTTGGCCGTCCCCGTCAATGTCACCGGCGGCTACTGCATTGGCATGCGGGCCACCGGCAGTGGAATACCCCCAGCGCCGCGAGCCGTCGGCATTGATGCAGTGCCACCAGTAGTATTCCGTC
>CAZCJS010000440.1:0-2686 GCA_964498775.1 uncultured Armatimonadia bacterium | reverse complement strand
AATCGTGTACAGATGCGTATATGACCACGCATAGAATGTTCATAGAAGGTGTATAGCGATGTCGGCTACGACAATCCGCGTGAGCAGAGAGACCCACCGTATTCTGCGCGAGTTGGCGAAGGAAGCGAAGCTCCCTATCGGCGAGTTCCTGAAGGGTGTAGTTGAGGATGTACAGCGCCGGCGCTTGCTTGCAGAGTCCAATGCTGCCTATGCTGCCCTGCGCAATGACCCGGAGGCGTGGGCAGAAGAGCAGCGAGAGCGCGCGCGCTGGGATAGCACTCTGACCGACGGCTTGGAGGACTGAGCAGATGAGCGCAACACAGCCCATGCGCGGCGACATCTGGTGGGTGGAACTCAGCCGCACCAGGGGACATGAGCAAGCCGGCCGCAGCCCCGCATTGGTTGTGTCCGTAGATGAGTTCAATCAGGGCCTTTCCAACCTGGTCATCGTGATGCCACTGACTACTCGCATCCGTCCCATTCCGCTTCATGTCGAGGTGAACCTCCCGGAAGGCGGCGTTGCGAGACCATCGCAGGTGTTGTGTGAGCAGATACGCTCGATATCCAGATCACGGCTGTCCGAGTTTATTGGAGCCATCTCCACCGATACCATGGCCCAGGTGGAGCATAGTATGGCGGCGCTGTTGTTCGCAGAGCACAGCGGCTGATCCCTGGCTCTAGCGGCTCAGTTCACATGCTTTGGATGGGCCTGTCCCCCACCTCGGCGATCCACTCGCGGGTCCATTCGACGGCATCAAGTTCGAGGTCAGCGACGCAACTGGCGATGAACAGCATACCCTCGATGCGCCCCTCCTGCAGCCACTTGAGGCCGAGTTCACACTGGTGCTGCATCATGTCAACGGGCATCGGCTGCTTCTCGCCGAAATCCCACATGTAGAGGCCCTGGATCTTGGGAATGTCGGGATAGAGCTGCTCAAGGTGTGCGAAGTTGTGTTCGAGTTCGGGAAGCTCGGCGGCGTTCGAGGTCCAGAAGTTGATCCTGTCGCAGAGAGCGAGATGCTGCTCGACGGGGAGGTCGAACTGGTGGGTATAGTGGACGGCCCAGAGATCGAGGGTGCGGTCGGACAGCTGCAGTCTCTCGCGGACGGCGCGGAGCTCGTCGAGGGTGAGGCTGGCCTTCCAGGAGCCGTCTTCTGTCCGGTGGAAGAAGTCATCAAGTATGAAGCCGGTGAAGTTGGGGAAGCGGGCGGCGATGTCGAAGATGTGCTGCGTCTCTTCGCTGGAGGTGACGCCGCCGGAGTGGACGATTGACCAGACGACGCGCTTGAGAGGCCGCATGGCGATGGCGTGCCGGTCGAGCGGCGGCGCGGGGAGGCCGCGATGGCTGACCATCACGACGTTGGGCACACCGAGGTAGGCAGCAGCCTCGACGGCAGTCATGCGTGAGACGCCGGGGAGGTTCCAGGCAGCATCCTGGTTGTTGGCTTCATTGCCCCAGATCCAGAGCCGGTCGCGTACGGAATTGGGGTTGACGTCGGCAAGCAATGACATAAGATTGCCTCCCCCAAGGAATAGGTCGGGCTAGAACATGCCGAAGGCACGGCGGTCAATCATGTTGAAGCCCAAGGTGATGAAGAACACGACAAATGCGATACCGCCGGCCAGCAAGGTTGGGGGGCCGGACCGCCTGCTGGGCGGGATAGCAGCATCCAGCACGGTGAAGGCGCTGGAGGTGGTGGCACGCTGTTCTGCGATCATCGCGAAAGCCAGCGACTGGGTGAGCGAGGCCATGAGCTCAGACTGCACCTGCTGCTTGCGCTTAAGCGTTGCATAGTCACGGGCGACAGGCGGGAGTTCGGCGAGTCTTGCCTCTGCAGCCGCAAGCAGGGCGGCGCTCTTGGCTGTGCGGGCACGCGCACCGGAACCAGCAATCTCAAGCTCGACGACATTGCTCACGAGATTGTCGTAGGTGGGGTTATTGGCCTGGGAAAACTCGCCACGCACGCGCTCCTCAAGCTCTTTAAGCTGGGCGTTGATGTTGTCCATGGCGGCCTGTATCTGGACGACCTCGCGATGGCCGGCAGTTTTGCCTGAGGCCAGTTGCTCGGCCATGTCCACCTGGAGTTCGGCGAGCTTCTGCTCGAGTTCACTGATCACCGGGTTGCGGTTCTCGACGACTTTGGCGACGTGAAGCGCATCCACACTGCGCAACTGGCCGCGTGCTTCGCGCAGCGAACTGGTCACGTCTTCGAGTTGCGTTGCGGCTTCGGCATGAGCCTGTTGGGCGGCTTTCACCCGGTCCACAGTGCGCATGGCTTTCTCGTCGGGATCAATGAGGTGGTACTGTGTCTGTAACTGCTGGAGACTGTCTTCAGTGTCGCGCAGCTCGCTCTGGATGTTATCGCGAGCCTGCTCGATGAACTTCCGATCTTTGCGGGCCTGGTCGAGGGCAGTCTCGGACAAGTAGTTGTCCAGCTCGGCAACATAGCTGTTTGTCAGTTCTGCGCACAGGCGCCGGGCATCCTGCATACTCATGGAACTCCAGAGTGCAAGTTGCGGCTTGCGATAGCCCCGGCATGAGACGGTGATAGTGAGGCCGCCGCCCTGAGAAATGATATGCGTCATGTATGAAAGCATCTCAGCCGCGAAATCCTTGTCCACCTGCAACTTGTCGTCCAGTGCATACTTTTCAACGAGGCGGTCGCGGATCTGACGACTGGCGAGT
>CAZCJS010000439.1:0-2723 GCA_964498775.1 uncultured Armatimonadia bacterium | reverse complement strand
CCTGGGCACGGGTCCGGGCGTGGGAAAAGGGGAACGGGTAAAGGAGAGAGATGAGTTTCGGGAATCGTTTGGGCCTGTGGTTGTGCATGCTCGCGATCTATATCGTCGTTTGGCGCATTCAGATGCAGTGAGCATTGACATAGATCCGTGGGAGCGGGTGGTATTGTCCATTTGCGGACTAGCGGGTGCGGCCATTTTCGTGGGGGCAGATGGCGAGAAATGAACATCGGTAAAGGAGAGAGATGGAGTGGGTAGAAGTGAGCTGTCCGTTATGTCATCTTGACAGAATCAGGGCCACCGTGGGCTGCTGGGGGCCCGAGAATTCCGCATGGTGGCGATGCCGGAAGTGTGGCGAGTTCTTCGTATTAGACATGATTGATGGATCGTATGCCCTGAGGCCAATGAGTCGGCCGAAGAAGTTCATATTGAGATTGAAGATGCATGGTTGGGGGCTGTGGCGGAAGATGCGCAAGGCGGTGAGCCGATGAAAATCGCGGCCATCTGCCCAATCGGCTACCTGGACCGGCACGGGTACCAGTACACGTGGAGGGAGTGCATAGCGAGTCAGGCGAAGTTTGCGGATAAGGTGTATGCGGTGGCCTCAACTCCGCATATTGACTACGACTTTGGCGAGGGGGTGCGGGTCATCTTTTCAACTAGCACATTCTTTGAGATGCGGAATGGTGAGCCCCACTTCGACGCCCAGAAGGTGATGGACAACTGCAACGTGGGCGCAGACCAGGCCAAGGCGGACGGATTCGACATCGCTGTCGTTCTCTTCTGCAACTGGTACGTGCCGGAATACGCGATCAAGGCGATGCGGGCCAGGTGCGAGCTGATGCTTGCCAAAGGCCAGCGGTATATGTGGCTATTCCGCAGGGACCAGCTCGCCGGACAGATGTTCTCAGTCAGTACCCGGCTCCCATTCATCGTCAACCTGCACGACGAGAACCGCTACCAGTTCGGCATTGATTCCATCTCGGACGGCAAGGAAATGATCCCCTGGCAGCGGGGTAATATGCCCTCCTGGGACGACTGCGCCGTAGTAGACGTGCAGCTCGAGATGCCGCTGGAGGACCTGGAAGCGAAGATGAACTTCATTCGCTGCTACCACGACCTGGTGCCGAAGCGGGACGCAGTTTTCGATGCAAACTACTGGCTGCCCTACTACGCCGTCAAGTTCAAGGCGAAGATCCAGGCGGGTGGGCCAAAGAGCACGACGGGCAAGCTGATCGCGGAGAAGAACCGGCCTGAGTTCGTGAGCAATGAGATTCTGAGGATGTTATGAAACCTCTCCACGTCGCCCTCTGCTATCGGCCAACCTGGTACCGGAAAGCTCGCATCGATGGCCAGTTTGCCTACCCGGTGCCGGAGTTCACCTGGACAGCGCATCACTTGAACAAGACCTTCCGGGTAGGGCTGGCGGGGCTCAAGGCGGATGCGGTTTTCTGGGATGAGGGCAAGCATGGGCGGACCAGCGCGTTCTTCCCGGCGAAGGGGCACCGGAGAACGCCGGTGATGTACTACTCGCTCTATCCGACGCTGGCTCGGCACATCTTCCAGGATCGGGTAGCCAGAGCGAAGCGACAGGCCGACCTGGTGCTGCTGGACCACGATGCTGTCAAGCGGTGGCAGCGAGAGGGATTGAAGGCGCGGCGCTTGGCCTACAGCGTCAACGAGAACTACTACTTCGACGACGGAGGCAAGCGGCACGTGGACGTCGGGTTCTATTGCGTATGGTGTTACAACCCGGCGCGTCCGGCGATGGACGCCTGGCTGGAGGACATCTGCAAGCGGAAAGGGTGGCAGTATGCCACGACCAGGGGCAGGAACGTGGGAGAGAGCTACGCGGGATTGCTGAGGCGGACGAAGGTGGTGGTGCATTTGAATCGCACGAACAGGACCCGCCCCCCACGGATCTTCGACTGTGCCGCTTCGGGCACGGCGCTATTGAGCAATCCGATGCCAGCGGTGACAGGGGAGCAGTGGATCTCGGGCCAGCACTACGTCGCATTCCAGGACCCGCACGACACATATACGGAGCCGTTGGGGGCCGGTGCTCGTGGCCCCTTCACAGACGGAGAATGTGAGGAGGTGATCCAGGGGCTGGAGTGGCTATTGGATCAGGGACATTGGGAGGAGGTGGCGGCGAACGCGAAGAAGTACGTATTGGCGAATCACACCTGGGCGACGAGGGCAAAGCAGCTCAGGGCGATCATCTATGAGGAGTTGGGACGGTGAGACAATTCGAGCGCCAGCGTTTCTTCCGGCACCGGGAGACGGAGACAACCAGCATCCATCTGGTGGACGTGCTCACGGATAGGATGACGGTGGACAAGGCGTATCGGCTGCCGAATCGGGACCCTGGCACGTACAAGACGCTATTCAAGGAGGTCGAGATCGTGCCGGCGATGGAGGCGGTGAACGAGGAAGAGTGGCGCCTAATGAGAATGCCGATAGCCACACAGGAATTCGGCCCGGCTACCTGGACGGCGAGACTGGAGGACTTCATCTGGCAGAACTGGGCACCTGACAAGTTCCATCTCGTCTTCCATTCCAGCGGTCAGGATTCGCGGGTGCTCGGGATGGCAATCAAGGTGCTGCATGAGCGGATGGGCGACGACTGGCTGGGTGACGTGCTGTTCGCGTCCTACGCCGAGGGGGAGGGCTTCCGACGGCTGATGGCAATCGAGGGCTGGCCCCAAAGCCAATGGGCGAGCTAC
>CAZCJS010000438.1:0-2741 GCA_964498775.1 uncultured Armatimonadia bacterium | reverse complement strand
GGTTACAGTGCATTCCCTCAAGGGCAGCTCATGGCAGACAACTAAGCGCAAGGTCAAGAAGTCCGCACAATTACTCGCCCGCGAACTACTCAAACTCTACCGTAAACGCGAAGAGACCTCGGGCTACGCATTCGAACAGGATTTGCCCTGGCTCAAAGAGCTCGAGGCAACCTTCCAGTTCGAAGAGACGCCCGACCAGTTGCACGCCATCGCGGATGTCAAAGCCGACATGGAAACTGCGACGCCTGCGGACCGGCTCATCTGCGGCGATGTCGGCTTCGGGAAAACCGAAGTCGCCCTCCGGGCCGCATTCAAGGCCGTACTCTCAGGCAAGCAGGTCGCAGTTCTGGTTCCCACCACCGTCCTGTGTCACCAGCATTTCAATACCTTCCGAGAGCGCCTCTCGCGCTACCCCATCGAAGTCGAGATGCTCAGCCGTTTCCGAAGCGCAAAGCAACAGCGCCACATCATCACACGCCTGAAAGAGGGCGCCACAGATATCGTCGTCGGCACCCACCGCCTACTTGGCTCCGATATCGCCTTTGCCGACCTCGGCCTCCTGATCGTGGATGAGGAGCAGCGCTTCGGGGTCAAGCAGAAGGAGCGGCTCAAGAAATTCAAGGCGTCAGTGGATTGCATCACGCTGACCGCAACGCCGATTCCGCGCACGCTCAACATGGCTCTCTCAGGCATCAGGGAGATCTCGCTCATCAACGATCCTCCTCAGGGCCGACGCTCAATCCGCACCTTCGTCAGAGAAGATGATGACGCACTCATCTCCGAGGCCGTCACCCGTGAGCTCAATCGGGGCGGACAAATCTATTACCTCCACAACCGTGTCAAGTCCATCGCACACGCAGCATCCAGAGTACAGCGGCTCGCACCCCAGGCCCGCGTCGCCGTCGCTCACGGCCAGATGGAAGAAGTCGATCTTGAAGCCGTCATGATGGCGTTCTACGCCGAGGAGTTCGATGTGCTCGTCTGCACCACCATCATCGAGAATGGCCTCGATGTAGCCAACGCCAACACCCTCATTGTGGATGATGCCGACCGCCTCGGCCTCTCTCAGCTATACCAACTGCGTGGGCGAGTCGGTCGTTCAAGTCGCCAGGCATACGCTTACCTGCTCTACCGCTATCCAGAGCGCATGACCGAGCAGGCCGAAGAACGGCTCCGCGCGATCGAGGAGTTCAGCCAACTCGGCAGCGGATTCAAGATCGCCCTCCGCGATCTCGAAATCCGGGGTGCCGGCGACATCCTCGGTGCTGAACAGAGTGGGCACATGTCCGCCGTCGGCCTCGACCTCTACTGCCAGATGCTTGCCGACGCCGTCAGTACTCTCAAAGGCGAGAACGGTACTCGAGCCGAGGGTGGCGCTACCGTTGATCTACCTATCGAGACAATCATACCCCCTGATTACGTGCCCGGCGAGCGACAGCGGATTGAGCTCTATCGTCGCCTCGCCAACGTGAGCACCTTGGACGAACTTAAACAGCTCATCAAAGCCACCCGCGACCGCTACGGCAAGGTCCCGACTCCGGTCCGAAACCTTGTAACTGTAGCCCGCACTAGGTTAAAGTGTAGGCAGGCACATGTAATCGAAATCGCCTCCGGACGCGATCAGGTGACTGTACGCCTCGACCCGAAACACAGACTCAGTGCCGGGGAACTTGCCGTCATCGAGGCGCTCTTCGTTCCCAGCCGCCGCCAGGCGCGTCACGGTACTAAGTCAATCTTGCCTAGGATCGTGTTCCGCGAGCAGCAGATTGACCTGGGCTTCAGCAAGAAAGACCCACAGGCGCTCATTCCTGTGCTCAACGCTCTGCTCGACCGCATCATAGACCGGCACAACGCTGCGAAGCACATTCATAGCTCGCCACAAAAGAAACTCAATGGGAAGATTCGCCCATGACCGATAAGACCACCGACGACCAAACATCCGCCGGCGCCATGGGGCCCGGCAGCCGCCGCCCGGCCGCTGTCGGAGTGTCATTCCGACGCACCGGCAAACTTTATTACTTCAAACCCACCGAGGCGAAGCTGGCAACCGACGACTACGTCATCGTCCGCACAGAGAAGGGCGTTGACATTGCCAAGGTCGTCGAGCTTGTCTTCGATGCGGCAAACATCCAGACCGACACTGCACTCAAACCGATCCTGCGCCGAGCGACCGACGACGACCTTCAACATGAGCATGAATTGCGCGATAAAGAACAGAACGCATTGCGCACCTGCGAGAAAATGATAGCTGACCACGATTTGCCGATGAAGCTTATTGATGCCGACTACACTTTCGATGCCCGCTGCCTCGTCATCTTTTTCAGTGCCGAAGGAAGGGTTGATTTCCGCGCACTCGTCAAAGACCTCGCAAGGACATTCAGAACACGCATTGAGTTGCGCCAAATCGGCGTTCGTGACGAAGCCAAGATGCTCGGCGGTATCGGCTCATGCGGACGACCGCTCTGCTGCCAGACATTTCTCCGCAACTTCCAACCTGTTGGGATCAGAGTCGCTAAGGACCAGGGCATCTCTCTCAACCCTAGTAAGATCAGCGGGGTCTGTGATCGCCTGATGTGTTGTCTCCGCTTCGAGCATCAGCAGTATCTCGACATGGCCAAGGAACTCCCAGACGAAGGCGATATCGTGACCACGCCTCAGGGCGAAGGGCGCGTCGTCGACTGCCATGTTGTCGCCGAAGAAGTCGTCGTGCGCGATGTTGATGCCGTCATCGTTGTAGTAGC
>CAZCJS010000437.1:0-2749 GCA_964498775.1 uncultured Armatimonadia bacterium | reverse complement strand
TGATGCCCACGTACGAGCGCCGCGAGCAGTTGCCGCTGAGAGCACAGTGCGGGACTTGACCAAGGGTGTAACCGTTATAACCGTACGAATTCGGGTCTCTGGTTCCCCTGAACTTGTAGCTTTCGCATTTGAGAACGTCGTCATTCTTCATGTAAGGGATCAGGACCTCATGCCAGCGGATGTACGAGTATCCTCGCGGACCGTTGAGCCAGCCACCGCCATCCGGATACCTGTAAGAACTGAATAGCATGTATTCGTCATAGTCCTGCACGTACATCAAAGCCGACAAGACTATCTGCTTGATATTGCTCAAACACGCCGTCGCGTTGGCCTTGTCCCGCGCCCGCGCAAACACCGGGAACAGGATGGCCGCCAGGATGGCGATAATCGCTATAACCACCAGCAACTCTATGAGTGTGAAACCGCGTTTCATAGCACTCCCTCCTTTGGTGCTCTTTTGGTATTATTTGCTCAACTCTTCATGTTTCAGTTGCAGCAGCTTCATTGCTCGCCGATCCAGCATGTGCTAGCGCCGGCCTCACGCCCCCACAAACCTACCCCTTGTACGTCGGGTTCCAAAACTCACATGCCGTGTCATTCGGCTTCATGAATCTGGTGCTACCCAGCGGGTGCGCGGACACTGTCCCCCCGTCCCAGGCATCATCCGGGATATTGCTGCCCTTCAGCCATTTGGCATGGCCGTCAACGAAGCCCACATTGAGCCCTTCATTGTGACGGTCGAGAGCAAGATTCGTCCGGCCATTATCGTTGTCCGTGGCTATCCCGTAGTTGCGGTAGTCATGCAACAGGCAGTCAATGATGTAGGAACCGGTATCACCTTTTTCGCCAATGCACATCGTCTCGGCGGGGAAGTTGACGTCCTTCTCCTGGATCGGCCCGTAACGCTTGTAATAGGTATACTCATACATACCATAACGCCCGCCGGTCATAGATAACCATTCATTCATGCCGTAGCTGATGTCGTTGAAGGATGTGCCACCGTCATACTGTGTGCTGACAGAGGGGCAGTTGAGGATCTGGACGTTTTTCATGTACGGCTCAATTGCGAGAAACCAGGGCAGGTTCCCCGTTGTTGCCGTTCCATCGGGTGTCGTCCAACTCCCGACGGTACGAATGATGCCCGGTGGGTAGCTCTGGTCGTAATCCGTGACGTACTGCTTCATCCCCAGCATGATCTGTTTAACATTCGAGAGACAGTTCGACTGGCGAGCTTTCTCGCGAGCGCGGGCGAATACCGGGAACAATATCGCCGCCAGAATCGCGATTATCGCTATCACCACGAGCAACTCAATCAGTGTGAATCCACGTTTCATGGCCTTACCTCCTCTAACTTGTATGATGTCCGTACACTTGTAGGGCTTCGCGGCCATCTCACCTCCTCGCTAAAACCCGAAGCCTTTTGAGCCGCCATACCCTTCGCCAACCGCATTGCAACTCCTTCTTCACCGAAAAAAATTTCTCGTGCGTCATAGTGTCACAAGCCACTGCCATGCCGACGGCCATCTGCGGAAGCGGTCCCTCACCCCCCAACGCCACATGGCACCAGTCGCCCTCCACGCTTGGCAATAAAAAATGGGCGGGAGCAATTCCCGCCCATTACCAGCAAACCATGCCTTTCCCCGCCGACGCCTACCAGTTCCAGTATGTCCAGTAGTGGCTGCCGACGGACTGATCAGCCCTCGTACCAAAATTCATCCACTTGGCGTGACCGTCACAGAAGGCGAAGTTGTCACCTCCATTATGCACCTGAGGCAGGCAGTAATAAGATGTGTACGAACGCATCACCGCATCGCCGGCCAGCGGATAGCGCGGCCCGAACATGATAATCTCGGACGGCCGTGGAATCTCGGCCAGCTTGACACCCATCTCCCGCCTGCTCGTGCTCACCTCAACGTATCTGTAGCCCAATGCATTGAAGTTGTAACCGTACGAGTTCGGGTTCGCACGACCAGCACTGTAGCTCGACCACGGCGCCGATAGCGTGCCCAACTTGTAACTCTCGCACCGGATAATCTCCACGCTTTTCAAATATGGGTACAACGGAACCCCGAACCAGCGGGTGTAAACATAGCTTCCCCACATGCAGCCAAGGTCGGGGTAGGTATAGACGCAGAACAGCATGTGCTCGTCGTAATCCTGCGCGTACATCAGCGCCGCCAGGCCGAGCTGTTTGAGGTTGCTGATACACGCGGTGGCGTTGGCCTTTTCGCGAGCGCGCGCGAATACCGGAAACAGTATCGCCGCCAAAATCGCGATGATCGCTATCACAACGAGCAACTCAATCAGTGTAAATCCCCGTCTCATGGCCTTACCTCCTCTAAATCATGTGAACTCCGTATATTGATACAACTGAAGGAGCAGCTCACCTTCCCGCTAAAGCCCGAAGCCATTAAGTCTGCCAACAATTACTATGACTATTGTACCCTTCGACAAACGCATTGCAACTCCTGCTTCACAAAAAAATATTCTCGTGAGTCATAGTGTCACAAGCCACTGCTATGCTCACGGCCATCTGTTGAAGCGGTCCCTCACCTCCCAACGTCACAGAATGGCACCAGTCGCCTTCCCCGCGCACCAATAAAAAATGGGCGGGAGCAATTCCCGCCCATCAGCAAACCATGCCTTTCCCCGCCGACGCCTACCAGGCCCAGTAGGTGTAATAGTGGCTGCCGGCGGACTGATCAGCCCTCGTACCAAAATTCATCCACTTGGCGTGACCGTCACAGAA
>CAZCJS010000436.1:0-2758 GCA_964498775.1 uncultured Armatimonadia bacterium | reverse complement strand
GCCATGGTGGAAAGCGTCAGGGCAAATATTAAGGTCAGTAACAGGCTGCTCCAACTATTCATGCTTCTCACCTTCCATGAGACCGTTGCCAAAGTTACATCTCTTGCGTGAGAGGGTGGGTCGCGGGTTTTGCGTAAACCCGTTTACTGCTCACGGCTATTCAGTTTTCGGTGTTTGCGTCATGCTCTCAGCACCATTTCGACGCCCGAGCGCCGCAGGCCATGGTTATTTTTCGCCTTTTTGCTCGTTTCACCTCCCCACGCCTGAATTGGGGCACAGTCCGCCCCTAGGAGGTCCTTTCCCCATCGCCTGCAGTCTCACCATCCGTTTGCGCACACACGCCGTCCGTGTGCAGATTGACGCGGTTCTTCTTGATTATGATGCTGGAGCGCTGGCCGTTGGCTTCCAGATGTCGTTGAGTGGCGTTGGTGTCATAGCCCTTATCGGCAGTCACCTCGCGAGCATCGCGACCCACCAAGGGCTCATAAATATCACTGTCGGCGACTTGGCGGGCATCACCGCAACCGCCGTAATCAACTCGCTATCCGCGTCGGTGGCCAGATGCTCCTTGTAGCCGTAGAAACTCTTAGTGGCGCTCTTGCGCCCGAAACGCGCATCAGGATCTGGTAATCCAGGCGCTTCGGCAGGGGCACTATCGCAGAGGTCCGCTGGCAAACCGAACAGGTCCACCTTAGCCGCGGGTCCGGCGGCCATTGTCGCGGGAGTAGCAATCGCTTACCAGTTCGGGCACGAATGCGAAATCCACTGCCGCAGACAGCCGCCGCAGTAGATGATCGGTGGGGATCAGCTCGTCATAAATCATCGCAAAGAAACTGCTCTGAGTGCTTTGCTATACCTGCATGCCATTTTCCCGGTCAACGGAAATGGCCATGCTGTATACCTATTCTCCCCCCCGCAATGTCAAGAGGGTTTTGCAGCAGTCTCCGCCAACAAAACGGCATACAGCGAGCTTCGCCCAGGCCCGTCGGCTCACTGCCGTCGCAGCCAGTCCGCCATGCCAGAAGTGCACTTCGTCCCCACCTCTGTCCACCGGCAAACTTACCTAACATAGACAATGCCACTGTCCGGCTGCCAGCCTTGAGACCCAGTATTGGTCTACAGGTCCGGAATGCGGTAGCTCCACAGTCGCGAGGCAGACGCGAAGTACAGCCGCCCCTCGTACATCGCCACGCCTGCGCTGACGCCGACCGGGATGTCAGTCAGCTTCTCATGCTCGAAGCTGACAGGCTTGATGCGCACGATGGCCCGCCCGAATAGGACATATATGTTTTCATCCGGCCCCAGTATCATGGAGCGGGGCCCCTGGGCACCGGCCACGGAGCCATAGGCGCTCAGATCGTCCTGGTGCACCACGGTGCGGCTCTCCGGGTCGAAGACAAACAAAGTGTTGGTGCCGACGATGCCGTAAACCAGACCGTCAGGCCCCAGCACCATGTCGGGGATCCGAGCGGGGCCGGGAATGACCGCTCCGCTCCAGACCACCTGGCGGGCGTCGAAATCAAAGATGTAAAGCAGCGCCTGGTCTGCCTTGGTCACCCCACCGGTTCCCGGGCCTACCGTGGTGCCACCGACCAGATTGCCGTCAGGCAGTGCCACCAGCGAGCAGGTGCTGAGGTTCTCGAGAAGCTCCTCGTGACTGAGCAATTGCTCGGTAGCGGTCTCCAGATCGTAGATGTACAGCCCGCCGCCGGTCATCCCGTAGCCGGGCGTGCCGCCCATGATCAGGTGTCGCCCATCAGGATGTGCTATCAGCACCGCAGGGCGTCCTATGTGGGGCTTGGCGTTACCCAGCGGCTGCGGGTTGCTGGCATCCCACTGCTCCCAAGGTACACTGAGGTCATAGCCATACAGCTCGCCGCGGCTGTACTGGGCTCCGAACACCATGCCGCGCTGGGTGGCCAGATCGTTCAGGTGGCCGGGCCGCACATGATACAGAAACTCCCCAGTCGGCGGATGGAAGCGGTAGGCGAACCCCGGCACCACTCCATAGATGTTGTCATCCGGCCCCAAATGAATTGCCATTATGGGGTAGCCCTCAGACTGGTAGTCGAAAGTCACCTCGCGCACCGTGCCGTTGGCGTCCTGCACCGTCATGCGCCTTTCGGGCACATTGAGTGCAGTAACGCGGCTGCCGTCCGGAAAATCGCCAAACAGCGACCCCTGTGCACCGGTCTTCTCCGGCGCGCGGCCTACCGGCGGCTGTTCGGCTTCAAGCGCAGTGGCCTCGCCTTCATGCAGTATGTGCCAGCTCCAGCCCGGACCGGTGGCGTACACCTGCCCGTCAGTGCCGCGGAAGACTCGGCCGGCGCCCTGTTCACGCTGGTCTTCCGGGATGTACCTGCGGGTCTCGCCGGTGGCCGGGTTGTATCCGGTCACCTGCCCGGCGACATTGCCCTGGGAGGTGTAGATCCAACCGGCATCATCGTACGCAATCGAGCGCTGGTACTGCCGCCAGTTCTCGTTTTCCGACTGCAGGGTGCCGTGATCCACCAGTTCGCGGGTCTCGGGGTTGAAGCTGAGCAAATCGGCGTTGGTCATACCCTCCCCGCCCATGCTGGCCGCCCAGATCACGCCATTGGCATCCTCGGTCATGGACATGGCCACACGTGTCCGCGTCTGGCCGATGAAGGTAAAGCTGCGGGTTGCCGGGTCGAACTCATAAAAGCGGCTGGCAAACTGCGAGTACCACTTGTCCCTGGTTGAATACAACACCGCGTAAGCGTGGTCCAGGTGGCCG
>CAZCJS010000435.1:0-2761 GCA_964498775.1 uncultured Armatimonadia bacterium | reverse complement strand
CGGTCATATTCTACGGCTCTGTCAAGCGGCTGAATGGCGACGAGCAAGACTATAATCGCCAGCCAGCCGACAACCTTGTAGGTCTTCATACTTGGCAACTCCCCAGTCGTGTGGGTAGTGCTACACCTCGCGCTCATTGAACACGAGGTAGCCGATAAGCAAGACGACGATCAGGTACGCCACGCCCTGTCCCATGGCCTTGAACAACATGCTCCACGGCGTGTAGGTGCCGCTGAGTATCGCCTCGCGAATATCGAATATCTCGAAATGAGGCAGGATCTTATACGCGGCGCCGAGTACAATCTGCGCAAACTTCGAGGCGCCCCGGTCGGGGTCTGAAAGCTGCTGGAAGAAGTCGCTCATCTGGCCGACGAAGTAGATGAAGAAAGTGAAGATAACCGACATAATCCAGGTGAATATCGTGGCTGCGACGACGGCGATCCCCAGCACCAGGAAGGCCTCAAAGAAGCTCAATACAACGGCCTTAGCGATATTCGAGTACATGGACTGCAGGATCAGGGCGTCCTCGGGTTTCGCGGCCTGGAAGGCAGGCGCTTTGAGCGCGAAGACGATATAGAAAGCCACGCCCATCAGCAGCATGTTGAATAGCACCGTCGCGGCGCCACCGATAAATTTACCAAAGAGGAACTGTGCGCGGCTGACGGGCTTGGCCAGGATCGTGTGGATGGTGCGGCGCTCGATCTCGTCAGGAACGAGTCGGGTGCCGAGAAACACGGCAATGAGCATCCCGAAGAAGCGGATAGCGCCGAGGCCGGTATCCACCATCATCTTCAGCTCCGCTCCGGGCTGCAGGTAAGCAAAGACCCAGGAAGAGCCGATGATGAGAATGGCAAAGACCAAAATCCCGTTCAGGAACCGTCGGCGCCAGGCCTCGTGAAAGGTCGCTCTGGCTACTCGGAGCACTGGACGCATTATTCGTTGCCTCCCACGGCATCTATGAATACCTCTTCAAGTGTACGCTGATGTGCGCCGAGATCCTCGATCGTGGCGCCGGCTGCCGCTGCCTGCTGGGCCACATCAAGGGCCGCAGACTGATCGCCGAAGAATGCAGTCAAGCGCCCACCTTCAGCGATTTCCGTCGCGATCTCAGCCGCCTGCAGTTGCTGTATCAACTCCTCCGAAACATTCGAGAGCAACAACCGGTATTCGTCTTGGATGCGCAGGAGCTCGTCAACTCGACCTGTCTCGCACACCTCGCCCTGGTTCAGAATAATCACCCGATCGCACAGTGGCTCCATATCCTTGAGCAAGTGACTGCACAAAAACACCGTCTTGCCCTCGTCACGCAGGTTCAGGATCAGCCGGTGCATTTCCATTGCGCCGATCGGGTCCAGGCCGGAGGTGAGTTCATCGAGGAAGAGCAGGTCAGGATCATTGATCATGGATTGCGCGGCACCGATACGCTGCCTCATCCCTCGGGAGTAGTCGCGCACCCGGATGAAGCGCCGGTCCCACATCCCCACCAGATGCAGCAACTCCTCGATCCGGGAGGACAGTTGACTGCCACCCATGCCGAACAGCCCGCCGTAGAACCTCAGCAACTCGATGCCATTGAGGTGTTCGTAGAAGTAGGGGCCCTCAGGTAGGAACCCGACACGCTCTTTGTAGGCGTTACTGCCTAGTGGGTAGCCGAACACCTCACCTGTTCCCGAGGTCGGCATGATTAGACCCAGCAGCAGCTTCAATGTAGTGGTCTTGCCGGACCCGTTGGGCCCCAGCAAGCCAAAGACCTGTCCCTCCTCAACCTCGAAAGACAGGTCAATCAGCCCTACTGGTCGCCCCGTTGCGTCATGAGAATAGACCTTCGCAAGTTTTTCAGTCTTGATGGCCAGACCTATGGTACAACACCTCCTCTGGGCCTCGACACAGTCGCCGGCCCATCTGATGACATGCCTTAGCGTGACAATTCTAACAGGTATAACGCACACATTGTCTGCCGGAGTTCCCGGCCCGCTATTATAGCAGAAAAAGGTTTCGTGTGCTACCAGTGCGCGACAGGGGCTGCAGGCACCGCGCCGCGCTTGCCCGTCCCAAGTTTACGTTTCCCTATGGTATGAAGAACCGCATGTGTGGTAACATAGGCCCTGTTGTCACCAGGAGACAAGCATGAAACAGCTAACACTTATCGCAATTCTCTGGCTGATGGTACTTGCCACCCTTAGTACTGCCTTGGCAGTGCCCGAGATTCTCTGGGATTTTGAGAGCGGTGACGGTGAGTGGAAAACGAGTGATGTTGACGCCGGCAATATCTCTGTGGGCATCGCAGGCGGCGGTGCAGGTAACAGCGGGCATGCTCTCGCAATCGCCGGCAAGGTCCCCAAATCATTCGGCGCAAAGTGTCGCCCATGGCACAACTGGCGCGGCCTCACAACTCTGCAGTTCGACATCAAGGTCCCGCAGGATGCGCCTCGCGAACTCGACCTCTACGTATATGTCAAGGACAGGCAATACCTCTGGTTCCAGACTGCGCCGCTCCATGACATGAAGACTGGCAAGCAGTTGCGCCAGTTCACCCCCGGCAAGTGGGCCACCTTCACCCTCGATATCTCCGAGGATTCCACGGTCTGGGAACCGGGCGGCCACGAACGCTCCTGGGACCGGGTGCTATACTATCCCCGCGAGTTCGGCTTTCGCTTCTTTTCCGCCAAGCAATGGTCCGGCGTCGTGCTGCTCGACAATATCCGGCTGTCCGGCGATGAGCCGCCCGTCGGCCCGATGAAGAACGGCAAACCCGGCCCCG
>CAZCJS010000434.1:0-2762 GCA_964498775.1 uncultured Armatimonadia bacterium | reverse complement strand
TGCCGCACGGGGGGAGGTGAGATGCGGAGAACTCACGGTGCACCCGACAGGCAAGAATGCCTGTCCTCCAACGACAAAGGCATACGGCGACGGCGGACGGTAAAGGCAACGGCATATATAAACGAAAATGACTCGGGCTGGAAGCCGGCAATTGAACAAGCCATGGCTTGCTCAATTGCCACCTGCGCTTCGCAAACGACGCGAAGCTCAGGCCGAGCCACCCGTCTTTTTTGCGGCCGGCGCGGCACAATAACGCGAAGCTCAGGCCGAGCCACCCATCTTTTTTGCAGCCGGCGCGGCACAATAACGCCACGCTCAGGCCGAGCCACCCATTACTCGATGGCTGTCCTCCAACGACAAAGGCATGCGGCAAGGAGATGATGTAGCTACGCCAAAATCGCGCTGGGCTCGTGCAATTGGATGGCTTCATCCGGGACTGCGTGTGAAGCGGTGGTTTGCGCTGATCCTGGTGGGCATCGTGATCGCGGCGATTGGTGCCGTCCTGGTGATGAACCTGTTCGCCTATGAACTGACGATGTACAGCGGGGGTCCGGTGCAGGCAAGCATTTGGGGAACGCTGTGCATCGTGGTGGGCCTGCTGGTGGTTGTAATGGCAGTGCGTCAGGTAGTGCGGTCGGTGGCGCAGGCTCTGCTGCCGGATGAGAACGAGCTCGTTGATGTGATGCTGGCGGGCCGGCGGCGGGCGATGGGTCCGGTGATTGTAACGGTCGGCGGGGGTACGGGGCTTTCGTACCTGCTGCGGGGGCTGAAAAAACGGACGACGAATTTGACGGCGATTGCGACGGTTTCGGATGACGGCGGTAGTTCGGGGCGTCTGACGAGAGGGCTGTCAACGCTGAACCTGCCGCCGGGCGACATCCGCAACTGCCTGGTGGCGCTGGCCGATGAAGAGCCACTGATGACGCAGTTGCTGCAGTATCGGTTCAATGGCGGTGGCGAACTGGAGGGGCATAACTTAGGTAATCTGCTGATCGCAGCACTGACGGATATTACCGGTGATTTCGAGCTGGCGGTTAAGGAGACGAGCCGGGTTCTGGCGATTCGTGGGCGTGTGCTGCCGCCGACGCTGGAGACGGTCGAGCTGTGCGCGCAGATGGAGGATGGCAGCCAGTTGCGGGGCGAGACGACGATTGTGGATGCGCCGGGTGCGATAGACTACGTGTACCTGGATCCGCCGGCGCCCGCGGCGGTGCCCGAGGCACTGGCCGCGATAGAGGAGGCGGACATCGTTGTGATCGGGCCGGGCAGTACGTACACAAGCGTGATACCGAATCTGCTGGTGCGGGGCGTGACCGAAGCGCTGGCTAACAGTTCCGCGCTGCGGCTGTTTGCGTGCAATGTGATGACCCAGCCGGGTGAGACCGACGAGTTCAAGGCTTCCGATCATCTGGCAGCAATCGAGAAACATGTGGAGGTACCGCTGTTTGAGTATGTCATAGTCAATACGCAGCGTCCAGGGCGAGACGTACTGGGCCGCTACAGCGCGATCGGCGCCGAGTTTGTTGAGCCGGATATGGCCACCATCGCGCGAATGGGCTACATCCCCGTGGGAGCGGCGCTGCTGTCGGACGATGACTGGGCTCGTCACGATCCGGATAAGCTGACGGAAGTGATCTTGCGTCTGGCGGCTGAGGAAGCGCAGATGGGTCTGTGAGTTGGGCGGGCGCAAAGGGCACGAAGCTGGAAGCTGGGAGCTAGAGGTGGGCGTCGAGCGCGGCGGGTAGCTATTGTGATCCGATGGCACTGATGAAGAGGATGTTGAGTGCGGCCATGAGTGGGGCGACGACGATGGCAGCGATGGCACGCCCCTTCGCGGGCTGTGGCTGAGAAGCAAGGGATGGTATGTGCGCGAGCTGGCCGAGAATGCCGATGCCCATGAAGAAGGCGATAATTGCAGGCAGGAAGCAGAGGATACCGAGGAATGCCAGGACGAGAGCACTGGTGGCGCGAGCGTTGAGTTCGCGAGTGCGCATCTGGAGGAAGGTGTCCTCGACACGCTGCTGAACGTCGGGTGGTGGCGAGGCCGGTTGAGCAGCGGACCGTGGGGGACGCAGACCGGGAGTCGCGGGTATGGCCGGGGGGGGATTAGCAGCTACGGTGCCCGTGCATCCATAGGTGGTGCAGCCGTTGTTTTCCTGCCAACATTCCGCGTGGTGGGGGACCTTGCAGGCGGGGCAGACGACGATTTCCTCGCCTGGCTTGATCGGAAAGCGGCAGTATGGGCATGTTTTTCCGACGTACTCGGCGGAGGCAGGCTGCGCGCCGGTGCGGGCAGTGGTCGGGGCCGCGGTCGGCTCGTCTCCGCCAAATGCGATGTCCAAGTCGGTGTCATCGGAGTGGGGGGAGCGGCCGGAGTATGTGGGTGGTGTTGTCGGCCTCGGGGGAGCCGGGCGGGACGGTTGCGCAGGTTGAGATGGTTGGGCAGGGGCAGACGGCCCGGCCGGTGGTCGGTCAACAGGAAGGCCGAATATCTGCTCGCCGCAGGCAGGGCAAAAGCGCCCCTGGATGCGGATATTTTGACGACAGTATGGGCAACGCATGGTGAAATGCCTGTTGTTGCGAAAGAGAATTGCGGATGACGGCGGACGGCAAAGGCAAGGGCATGTATGAACGGTCCCGCGTATTATACGCGGGAACAGACAAGGATGCCTGTCCTCCAAACGGCATACGGATACGGCGACGGCATTGAAAATGACTCGGGCTGGAACTGTAGTTATGCAGAATTCGGGCAATTCCAATTG
>CAZCJS010000433.1:0-2778 GCA_964498775.1 uncultured Armatimonadia bacterium | reverse complement strand
AGTCCGGCCAACAGGCCGGTTACCAGAGCCACGAAAATGGTTCTAACGGAACGATCCTCAGGTAACATGTTTCTTTCACAAAGCGGGTTGATGGGGTCAAGCTATCGTTACTGCCCGACCCTACAGCCAGCGTCAGAGCAGTGCTACCATCTTACTGCCCGGGCGGCTCACCTGTGTACCAGAAACTGACTGCAGGGGAGTAGATCTCTGCCAGGACGCGTGCCAACTCGTCCTGCGCAGCCTGACGGTCGCCGTTTTCTACCAGTGCGCGCACCATGATTATCATCCCGCCTACGCCTGCTTTCCCGGTTGCAACACGGTAGGCAAACGTGACCCAGCTTGCGGTAGTGCCCCCTGGGTAAGCCAATGCGTATAGCACCTGCAGTTCGCGGCCACGTTTGACGGCGCCGAGACGCTTGGCCACTATGTCGCCATCGTGAGGCATGTTCGCCGCTGGGACCATTACTTCCTGCTGTGAGCCGATTGACCACCCCGCTGCCGCCAGACAATGCAGCGGCGAATGGATGGGGCGCCAATCCTTCCCGTAGATGAGAGAAACGTCCACGTATTGGGGATTAGTGTACTCAGCCCTGTAGCCGAAGACCTTCATGGCGTCCGGATTGAGGAAGGCGATGGCGGTGTCGGATACCTCACCCTCCTCAAACACGTAGTTACCGATACGCTTCGGCAATTCCTCGAATGTCGGCATGTAGCCGGCGTCCACGGCACGTGAGCGGCGAATGCCATGCGCGCCTACAATGCCGACAATCAGCAGCAATGCGGCAACTAGATATCGTCTCGTAGCTGTTTGCATTTGAGTAGGTTCGTCACTCCGAAGAGGCCAATAAATGCGAGAAGAAAAACCAACAGGCCCGAGAATGTATGAAAGAAGCCCTCCGCAGCCTTCTCGCTGAGGGCCCTCCCAAGCATCATTGTGACCCAGATACGCGCCGCGTTTGCCAGCATCGCAACAGGCAAGGCTGAGGCAAAGATGACCACCTTCTTCCACCAGACGCCTTTGACGACATAGGCGAGCAAAGCCCCAAGTGCCAGCATCGCTATGGCGGACTTGAGCCCGCTGCAAGCCACGGCCACCTCGAAGGTGTAGTCGGGTATGCGCAGAGTCGTCCCATCTATCTCTGTGGGCATGCCGAGCAACTGCGCTCCCGCACCGGCCACCTGTGCGGCGAAAAGCTGCATCGGCTGGGCAACCCGGTCTATCAACAGCCTGCCCAGTGGAATCATGAAGACAAGAAACGCCAGCGGAAAAGCTAGTTCCTTGATGACTGGCCGACCATACAGCCACCAGGCGAGACCGAGGAGCACGCCCACTAAAGCAAAGCTGGAGACGAAGTTGACATCTACGTAGGTGGCCGCGAAGTGGAGGCATAAGGAGAGCACGATGACAAAGATGCCGCCTATAAACTGCTTCTGTGGCAATGCTCTCAGCCGATCTCGCTTGCGGTAGATGAGATAGCCACTGATGATGGGGATGAGCAAGCCGTGACTATAGTAGGGATCGTAGCGCCACTCGTGGACAAGCCAGTCGTAATTGTTCCAGAAAAGCACACCTACCAATGCGATGACGACAAGGCTCATCGCGGAAGGAGACGCGAGATGCGCTGTTTCGTTGCTGGCATCCGCCGGCGGATCGCTTGTTGATTTCATTTTATTGCTGTTGTGCCGCCTGCACTGCTATCTACGTTGCGATTTGCGCCGACGTCCGGACGTGCGCCTCTTCTTGGTGAGCTTGAGGACGCCGAGCTTCCCGAGGTACCCAGCAGCGCCGACAATACCACCGATGAGCAAGCCTATTGCGAGCCCCAGAAACTGCCCGCTCCGGCTACTTATGTGTTCCCACCATCTGTTGAGGCTTCCCTGCACACCGGCAACAGCCAAGTCTATTTGAGCAAAGAGCTCAGCGGGTACATCCCCGCCTCCTGAACCGGCCCTGGCAAAATATCTGATAAGGATATTGACCATCCCCAGCAGAAGCAGAGCAATACCGGCACCGATGGCAGCGTTCTTCAACAGTACTCTCGGCTTGACTCTAGTCGAGCGGCTTTTTTTGCGGCTGACACGCGCACTGCCCGACCAGTCGGCCTCACAGTATGGGCATTTTGCCGCGGTGACCGGAATCCGATTCCCGCAGTAACACACCCGAGACTGACGCCTACCACACTTCGGACAGACCTCCGCGTCGGCCGGTAGTTCTGCGCCGCAGCGGTAGCACTCCTTATTCGGTTGTAGCATAGTCTGTTGGGCGTCTTGCATCGTGCATTCCACCCGGCCTGCAGTCAGGATACTGTGGTGTTGACAGCCCCGGTACAGTCAGCATCCCCCCGGCGGCGCCAACAGGGCCCGCGGCTCGACTTCCTATTCCTTCTGCTTGGCGACAAACAAACGCTGATGCTACTACGGCGTCCTTCGGAATACGACCCACATAGCGTTGGCGAGACGAGTGTCAACTACCCACGTGTCATAACGCACGTCTTCTTGCAGCGCTCTGTTCCAAGCTCTCGCCCAACTCTTGGCCCTTTCCTTCTCAGCATCTCGCACGAGTGATGGGGTCAGCACGAGTTTCTCAATGCGTCCGACCTCATTTTCGATCCTGCGCATATCAACCGGTCTGTAAGGCAGATAGACCGCCGGGCGATCTGCGTACCACGCAATCAGCCACGGCACATCGGTGACTACAGGCCGTCCCTCCTCGATAAGGCTGTTGAGCTCATTTGCCGCGCGCATGAAGGGCCTGCCAGTGGTCACGGGTCTGGGGAA
>CAZCJS010000432.1:0-2789 GCA_964498775.1 uncultured Armatimonadia bacterium | reverse complement strand
ACTATACTGGCCGACGCAGGGGTCGCCAAGGCCAGTTAGGCAACACTATTCTTCGACATGGATAGCCAACATCCTGCCTGGGGAGGCGAGTACAGTGTTTTCGTCACGGCGGGAGGTGTAGATGGGTGGAGGCGCCAATATACATGGACAGCGGGGGGAGCCTGGATGAGTGCAGAGGGGAACGACAGATGATTCCGTATCAGACGATTGAGGGCGCGATGTATGAGGCAATGCGGATCGCGACAACGGTGATGCCACCGGACGTTGCAGATGCGCTCAACAAGGCGCTTGCGGAAGAGACCGAGCCGCTGGCGCGTGAGCATCTCGAAGTATGTCTGGAGAACGCGCGGCTGGCCGGTGAGGGCAAGGGCCTCGTCTGTGGTGACACGGGTTTCCCACTGTATTTCGTAACGGCAGGTAGCCGGACCGAAATTGAGGGGGGTTTCGAAGCACTGCGGAAGGCGGCCCAATCAGCTACGACGCGGGCCACGGCAGCCAGCTACCTGCGCCCGACGATGGTGGACCCCCTGACGCGGGCGAATCCGGGTAACAATGTCGGGGCCGGGATGCCGCAAGTAGAGTTGGGCTTCAGGGGGGATGGCGACGGGCTTGAAATCATCGCCGCACCCAAGGGAGGCGGCTCGGAGATATTTGGCACGTTCTACCGGATGCTGTTTCCCGCTGACGGAGAAGCGGGGATCAACAAGTTCGTACTGGAAGCGATTGTGAACGGATGCTATGCAGGGAAGATTTGTCCACCGGCAATCGTGGGAGTGGGTATCGGCGGCACTTCGGATTTGTGTATGAAGCTGGCGAAGAAGGCAGCGTTACTGCGGGTGGTTGGTTCGCGGCACCCCAGGCCGGATATCGCGGCGATGGAGCGCAAGCTGCTGGAGGCGACACGGAAGATCGGGCTGGGTCCGATGGGGTCGCGCGGCATCAATGCAGTCATGGCACTGCATATCGAGATGGCGCTGACGCATACGGCGGGCCTGCCGGTGGCCGTCAACGCTCAGTGCCTCGTGGGGCGGCGCTGGCGGGCAGTAATCAGCGCAGACGGACAAGTCAGCTACCATGGAGCGATGCCGGAGCCGGCCAGGGCATGAATGTCGGCTGTGTTCCTGGAGGAGAAACAGCATGGATGGAGATGTGAAGGAACTGCAACTTCCGCTCGGGGAGGAAGAAGCGCGCAGCCTGGCGCTCGGGCAGATAGTCACCGTCAGCGGCATGATCTTCACCGGACGCAGCCGCTTCCATATCCGCGCCATCGAGGAAGATATCTTGCCGCCGCTGGATTTCGCCCAGATTAATTGCTTCTTCCACGTCGGCCCGGTCATGTCGGAAGAGCATGGGGAATGGGAAATAGTCAGCATTGAACCGACGTCGAGCATCCGCTTCGAGCGCTATGGTGCGGACGTAGTACGCAAGCTGGGACTGCGGACTCTCATCGGGAAGACCACAATGGGGCAGAGGACGGCTGAGGCGCTCCGCGATGTCGGCGGCGTCTATCTGACCAAGATCGGCGTCTGTGGCAATCAGCTTGCCGCGCAGGTGAAGAGGGTGGAGGGCGTGCACTTCCTCGATGAGTTGGGGAAGACTGAGGCGACATGGGTCTTTGAAGTCGAGCGCTTCGGCCCGTTCTTCGTGGGCATTGATGCAAATGGAAACAGCTACTTTGATGAGTTGGACCGGGAAGTCGCCGGGCGCATGACAGAGATTGCACGCAGCCTCGGTATTCCGGATGGCTACGAATTCACCGATGTGCATGCAGATGACGGGGGGCGATGAGCCAGGCGATGGGCGGGGAAATCAGGTTTGTATCGCTTTGTGGGATGCTGGGGTACGGCTATCCGCCGGCAAGCTTGGAGACGGCTATGCAGGCGGGCGCCGAATTCATCGGGGTGGATGCCGGCTCGACGGATCCGGGCCCTTACTATCTGGGCAGTGGCACTGGCTTCGTCAAACCGATGCAGGTGAAGCGCGACCTGGAGCCGGCACTTTGCGCGGCTATCGCGCATGGGACGCCGCTGATTATTGGGAGCGCGGGTGGCGGCGGCGCTGCACCGCATGTGGAGGCGTTCCTGGGCATACTTGGTGAGATCGCGCGAGAGCAGGAGTTGCACTTCCGCCTGGCAGTGATCCATGCTGACATCGCTGCAGCGACTGTGCTCGATGCGCTGGCTGAAGGACGGATCGGGCCGTGTGGGCCATCCGGGGCATTGACGGCAGAGGCCGTCAGATCATGCGAGCGGATCGTCGCGCAGATGGGTACGGGGCCGATCATCGCTGCCGTCGAGGGGGGAGCGGATGTCATCATAGCGGGGCGAAGCTGTGATACCGCCATCTTTGCGGCGCTACCGATCATGCGCGGCTTTGACCCGGCGCTGGCCTTCCATGCAGCCAAGATCGCGGAATGTGGGACGCTCTGCGCGCGACCGGGTGGGGCTAATGACTCGCTGCTGTGTACGCTGCGGGATGATGACTTCATCGTGACGCCGGCGAATTCGGCAAAGAGGTGCTATCCCGATTCGGTAGCTGCGCATTCGCTGTATGAGCAGCCTGATCCGAACTGCTTCTACGAGCCGGAGGGCATGGTGGACATGTCGGAGTGCCGCTTTGAGCAGCTTGACGAGCGTAGTGTGAGGGTGTCAGGAACACGCCTGGTGGTTGCAGCGAAGCCAACTATCAAGCTGGAGGGTGCTGCCCTGCGTGGCTACCGCGCGATCACCATGGCAGGGCTTCGTGATCCGGGCGCGATTGCGCACATCGCGGAGATAGAAGCGGGGGTC
>CAZCJS010000431.1:0-2798 GCA_964498775.1 uncultured Armatimonadia bacterium | reverse complement strand
GGGTAAGAACCAAGTCCAAGGTATTCGTTTGTACCGCACGCTTTCGACCGTGGCGGATACCGAATACCTCCGGTTGGCTACCCTGTGGTTCCCTGTAACTGTGGCCACTGTAGTGGGCACGACAGTCACGACTGCGCAGCCCCATAACCTCTCGGTCGGTAACTACTTCAAGATCAGCACCGGCGTAACCGGTGGCGAGGTCACGGATGTAATCGATGATTTCACCTTTACCTACACCGGGGGAACCGGCTCCGGTGGTGCGGGCGGTACGCTCTATCACGATGTCTCTGAGAACCCCGGGACGAGCACGCCTCGGTACTGGGGCGATGGCTCCTATGATTTCATCGATGATTTCAACGTGGCCAGTTTACTTAATGCGCTGGTGACGGATGACTATGAGCCGCCGCCGGAAGGCCTCAGCGGCCTAACGTTGTATAACAACAACATTCTCGTGGGCTTCGTGGGCAACGAGCTCTACTTCTCCGAGCCGGGGCAGTTCCATGCGTGGCCGCGTGCATACAAGCAAAGCGTCCCGCACAACATCGTAGGCCTCTCTGTCTTTTCGAGCTATCTGCTGATCGCCACAGACAATTACCCATATCTTGCTCAGGGTAGCGATCCGGCGGTTCTCAGCCTTGCGCGTATTGATGCGCGGTATCCGTGCCTGAATAAACGTAGCATCGCTGCCGTTGGTTTCGGGGTGATGTATTCTACGCATGATGGGTTAGCGCTTTATTCGACCACGACCGGTGCGCAGCTTGCGACCCGGTTGTTGTATAACAGCGACACATGGAGCGTAGATATTGATCCTTCAACGCTTATCGGCGTATCGTACAAAGATACCTACCTCGGGTGGCATTCTGCGGGGGGTCTCAGCTTTGAGCGCGATGACCGTGTCGGCGGTTTTTTTGTCGACCTCGTGACACCTGAGCAGCCCGAGGCCACATGGTATGACCCCCTTACCAATAACTTGTATTATACCACCGGCACCGATGGTGATGTGTACCAGTGGGATAATCTAACCCAGCCTGCCCAGCCGTTTGAGTGGAAATCCAAGAAGATCGTGACGTCCAATCCGATCAATATCGGAGCGGCGCAGGTAGACGCCGACTATGCCGCCACCTCTCCCGCGTGGGATACAGTAACCGATACATGGGACACATCTACTGTACAGTGGGACACCGATGGCGGCATCACTTTCAAGCTATGGGTCGATGGTGATCTGGTTTTGGCGCAGCAACTCGACAACCGCAAAGTGTTTCGTTTGCCCCGCGGCTACCGTTCGGATACATTTGAGGTGGGTGTCGAGGGCTCTGTTAGGCTTAGATCCATACGCATTGCCGAAACACCCACCGGGCTGAGGGAGGTCTGATGGCACTGAACACCCGCTATACCGCCATACCGAGCGCACCGCAGGCCGGGGCCGACGAGTGGCTTGTCCGCACGCTTAATGCGCTCAAGGAGAACGTGGAGCTGCTGACGGGGTCTCGCGGCGAACCGGACCGCGCGAGTGCGGCGCTTACACGCTCGACCGTGCGCACTGCCACTCCTCCGACGCAGACGATGCAACGCGTGTCGGCCCGTGGTTCGGGGGTCAGTATCAGTGGTACAAACGTGCCGGTGCTGGAAGACTACGTGGCGCTCACCAACGACGTACAGAAACTCGCCAATGATGTGGCAAACCTCCGGGCAACTTTGGAGTTGCTGCTGACGGAACTGAAGGGATAGACCATGGCTCAGAAACGCCCCCAGACCCGCGCGGGTGCGCCCGCCATGCCTCCGATCCTCCAAGCGCTCATGAACAGCGCTGGACCAACCACTCCGGTGGCCCAGTCCCCCGGGGCCGGGCTCGCAAGCGCCATGCGTGGCCCGGCGGCCCAGCCACAGTCGCAGCCACAGCGCGGAGCGATGCCCTCGTACCAGATGGGCGGTATGGTTGGCCCCGGTGGCGCGCCCCAGCGCCCGGCCGGAATGGCAATGCCCGGTCAGATGCAGACGGCAAACCCTCAACAGGCGCTGCGGCCGGAGAACCTTGAGGCTGAGGCCGAGCGTATTCTGCGGGAGAACCCGCAGGCCGTCGAGCAGGTGCGCCAGCAGCTCATGCAGGCCATTCAGCAAGGGCAGTTCACGCTGGAAGATCTCCGTGTGGGCGTGCAGATGGCCCGCGCCGCGCTGCGCAATCCGGACATGTATCCCCAGCTTCGCACGCTGGCCATCGAGCGGGGCATGGCGACCCCGGACAGCCTGAGCCCGGGCTATGACCCCGCGTTCCTGTTCCTCATCATCCTCGGTGGTGAGGCTGTGCTGCGTGGTCAGGGCGGTGCGCCGGCACAGGCGCCGGGCGTACGCCCGGCGATGCGCGAAGGTGGCCCGCTGCCCGAGAAAAGCTCGAACCCGGACGGGTCGATCCCGATCAATGCACACGAGGGGGAGTATGTGATCCCCAAGCACGTCGTCCGGGCCAAGGGGACGGAGTTCTTCGACAAGCTGCTGGCGCAGTACAGTGAGAGCGATGACAGTAAGAAAGGCTGAGCTTACCTGCGAGCTGCTGGAGCATGAGCGTGTTGAGGCTCTGTGGCCGCAGCTGCGCCCGCTCTACCAAGCGTCGTATGACAGCTGCGAGATTACGGCGGGAGTATGCGAGGCCGATGACATACTGGACCTGTCGGCGGCTGAGCAGTGCCACGTCTTCGGGTTCTTTGCGGATGGAGAGTTGAGGTTGACCATGGCGATCCAGATATTCCCCGTACCGCGGCGGAAGATAGCCTTCATCCTTGGTATGGGCGGGCGCAATATGC
>CAZCJS010000430.1:0-2800 GCA_964498775.1 uncultured Armatimonadia bacterium | reverse complement strand
AACTGCACGGTTGGTACGTCGAGGTCGATGATCCAGTGGCCGTCGTGCTCTTCTACGCAAGCCCCTGGTACGGTGTGATGGTGCTGCTGGTGCTCTTTGCGGCGACCGCATCACACTACCTCCCCACCCACTACCACCTCGACGGCGACGCCGTGAAGCTGCGCACATCACTGGGCACGACTGTCCGGCCCTGGACTGCCTTCGCCGTCTATTTCGCCGATGCCGACGGCATCTTTCTCAGCCCATACTCAAAGCTGAACTGGATGGCCTACCGGCGAGGTATCCATTTGCGCTGCCCACAGAACATGCCGGAGGTGGAGGCCTATGTCCAGCGGCACGTCGCTGCCGCCGCAGATGCCCGGTGACGAGGACACACACAACCAGCGCAAGGCCCTCGCACGACTTGCCGATTTCGTCATCCAGCGACACATGGCCAGTCCTGCCATCTTTATGCTGGAGTCGGTCAAGCCGCTCAGCTTTATCGGCGGACAGGCGCTCATCTTCTTCGAGCCTATTCTTGAAGCTTTCTGCACGCCGGGGGACTATCGCCTCATAGCCGAGGGCCTCCAGGACCGCGATAATATCGAGTGGCTGATACAGAGGCTCGAAGCCGGCGAAGAGGCACGCGGACGAAAAGCAACAACAGATGCGAACAGAAGTACCGGCTCCGAAGCACCGTCAGAATCGGCAAACGATGCTGCGCCATCTCGTGGCATCAACACTAGAAAGGACACAGGTCAGATGACACCCCGAGAACGTTGGCTGGCTTTGCTCAACCGGCAGGACTACGACCGTGTGCCGCTGACATATAGGGCCACAACCGAATTCACCGAGAAGCTCCTCGCCTTCATGGGGCTCGACACCTTCGACCAGGCCCGAGAGCGGCTGCACATAGAGCCTGTGGTTACGGTGTCGCCGCGCTATGTCGGGCCCCCGCTTGAGGCCGACAAGGATGTCTACGGCATTGGATACCAATACACCGACTACGGCGACGGCAAATATCATGACGCCGTCTATCATCCCCTGGCCCAGTACGATTCCGTCGAGGAGATAGAGGATAACTACCAGTGGCCCGACCTGGACTGGTGGGACTACTCCGGCATCCCGGATCAGATCGTGGGCAAAGAGGATTACATCATCCGAGGCGGCGACTATGAGGAGTTCGCCGCCTTCAAGTTCCTCCGAGGCGTCACCCGGGGCTACATGGATCTGGTTGAGAAGCCTGAAATTGTCCATTACTGCATGGGCAAGCTGACCGACCTCAAATACGAAAACGCCGCACGCATATACGAACAGATTCCCGGCAAAGTTATCTGGACATGGGTCGCCGAGGACTTCGGCACCCAGGACGGTCTGCTCATTTCGCTGGAACATATCAGGGAGTTCTGCGTCCCTTATATGAAGCGTATGACTGATCTGGTGCACGATGCGGGAGCCTTTGCATTTCACCACAGCGATGGCGCGGTAAGCGAGAACCTGCCGCAGATGATCGAAATCGGCGTTGACGTCCTCGAACCTATTCAATGGCGCTGTACAGGCATGGCCCGCGAGAAGCTCAAGGCCAGATTCGGCGACGACCTTGTCTTCATGGGCGCGATGGACAACCAGCAGACGCTTGCCTTCGGCTCCATCGAGGACGTCAAACAGGAGGTGAGGGACAATATCCGCATCCTCGGCGAGGGCGGCGGCTACATGCTCGGCGCTTGCCATAACATACAGGTTGTCAGCCCACCGGAGAACATCGTCGCCATGTACGACGTCGCATATGAATGTGGATGGATGTAACAGGCTCTTCACTTTCACAGGTCTGTTTCTCGCCACCCGGAATGCCGGTCATACCTTGGCCCGCCACTTGCAGTTCTTTTTACCGATCCGCCGGCAGGGAATCACTGCTGCCGCGGAGAAGAGAAAAATACCAACACATACAACCCCTTATCTCCAGGAGGCAACCTAGTGAAGAAAGCCATGTGTTACTCAAGTCTACCCTCCAGAATCCCGGTGCGGCAGCGCCTCCAGCTCGCCAAAGACGCCGGGCTGGACGGAGTTGAGATACCCAGCTTCACCACACAGCGGGAGACGGAACAGGTCGCGACTATCGCCGATGAGATCGGCCTTGAAATCCACGGCGTGATGGGCGGCACTCACTGGAAACTCCCGCTGTCGTCCACTGATGAAGACGTGCGTGCACAGGGCTGCGAGGGCATCAAGCACGCCCTGCAGGTCGCCAAATGGGCCGGCGCAGATACTGTACTCGTTGTGCCGGGGGTGGTCACCGAAGATGTCTCCTACGGCGCAGCCTATGAGCTGTCACAGAAAAGCATCCGTGAAATCATCCCGACTGCCGAAGAGCTTGGTATCACCATGGCCCTTGAGAACGTGTGGAACAAGTTTCTCCTCAGCCCGCTCGAGTTCCGCGATTACATGGACAGCTTCGACAACTCGCTCATCAAGGCCTATTTCGATGTCGGCAACATTCTCCTATACGGCTATCCCCACCAGTGGATTGACATCCTCGGCGAGCGCATCGTCAAAGTACACATCAAGGACTTCGATACCACCACTCGCAACTTCGTCGCCTTGCTGACCGGCAATGTGGACTACCCCCGCACGATGAATGCCTTGCGCGGCATCGGCTACAACGGCTATCTCACCGCCGAGCTGCGGCCTTACCCGCAGTTCCCCGAGCAGATGGTCCACGATACCACCGCACAGCTCGATCGCATCATCAGAAGCTGAGCAACTGCCGAGACGTCACTGACGTTATACTGCGTACAAGCACCACCCGACATCATCTGGGTGG
>CAZCJS010000429.1:0-2811 GCA_964498775.1 uncultured Armatimonadia bacterium | reverse complement strand
TCGATGGCGATGATGCAGCCGCCGCTCGCTGCGAACCGCTCCAGCAACTCCACTGTTTCGGTGGAGAGGGTAATCGCCGGGGGCACAATCACAACGTTATAGGAGGCTCGACCCACCTGGAGTGTGGCACCTTCGACCCTGGCGTGGCGGGCCATGATCTTCTCATCGCCGAAGTGATAGTCGCGGTGTCTTTCGAGCAGGCCGGTGCTCAAGGCGCTCAGCGGACCGTCGAACCGCCCGGCAACCCAAGTGCCCATTGGCCGCAGTTCCGCCCAGACACTGGCGATGGGGTGGATGACGAGAATCTCCGTCACTCGTTTGCCCTGTGTCAGGGCGTAGCCCAACCGGGCAATGTAGTCTTCGATGAGGCTATTGTGAGGCCACCACGGCTGCTGCCAGGATAGGATTGGCGACCAGTTTCGCTTGCGGTAACCGCGCAGTGAGTAGGTGGCAAAACTGGGGTTCAGCAGATTCACCCCGAGGGCGAACTGCCAGTCGAGCATCCATTTGCGGGTCTCAAAGCTGATGTTGTTGCTGCTGCAGGCGTATGTCTCGGATAGCACCCGCTTCTTGCCCAACTGACAGGCGACGCTGTCAACCTGCTTCACCTTAATGCCGTAGTGCTCGATGTTCTGCCCCAGGTGATCGATGGCGGGGATCTGCTGGTGCTCGTAGTGCGACATCATCGCGCCGCCGCGCCTGGCCTGAAACAACAGCAATTCTTCAACCCAGTAGTGGCCCGTTGCGGCCAGGCCGTGCTCGGCGCACCAATCACCGATCTGCCTGGAGTAGCTTTCCACGAACAGGTCGCTCACCGCGCTCCAGAAGTCGTAGCGGACCCTGCGAAACTCGCCAACGTCGTAGAAAAGGGAGGGAAGGCAGTCCAGGATGTCGTATCCCGTCTTGTCGGCGAAGTAGGCGGGGAAGCCGGGCGTCCAGGGAACGCTGAATGGCGCATCGCCGCTTAATTGCGGCTCATCGGTGAAGATGCCGAGAATGGTCTTGCCGAACTCCTGCCCCACCCTGGCTGCGTAGGCTTCGTGGGTGGTTTTGATGAACGCGCGGACCACCTCCGGGTTCAACAGGTCCACTTGCTCAAACCCGTCGTAAGGGGTCCAGCCGTGCCAGCGCCAGCGATGCTTCTGGTATCCGACCGGCTGCGTCCATTCATAGAAATGCAGAAAGACCTTGTCGGGGACCAGTTCCGGCGCGGGATCAATCGTCAGCGGTTCCGGATTCGAAATGCTGCCATCCTCCTTGTCCGCCAGGAAGACGCGGATGTTCTCCTTGCGCGGCTCATACTGCCTGTCCTCGCGGCAGACGAGGGCTTTGTTGCGGTATTCCGGATTCATACCGGCCACCCGGCCGCGTGCGTAGCCGCTGGTATAAAGATCCTCGTCGTACAGCACGACGCTCAGGCCATGCCGCTTCGCTTCCTCCACGCAGAACGCCACGTGATCCATCCATTGGGAGCTCAAGTAGGGTGGGCTCTCCAGCCCGCCGAAAGGTATCAGGACGAGCCCTCCGAATCCCCGGCGGGCAATCTCGGCAATCTGGCGCGCCACCTCTGCGGGCTGCATCTCATCCACATGGCCCAGGAACGGAATGGACCGGAACTCCGAGTCAGGTTTGGCAAATTCGTCTTGGTTCATTGTTTTCTATCCTTACCACACAGGTGCTAAGCTGGACTACTGACTGTACTGGTTCAGCGTGAATTGGACAATTCGGCCTCGACATTAAGAGATAACTTGCCTTCGGCAAGTCGGAGTTTAAGAAGGCATAGGGGAAGCTCTGGACATCCCCGGCGGGCTGGTCCGCAAGATGGGTGGTAGGAGCCGGTTGACCCGCCTCCCCCGGACGGATGCCCGTCGCTACCCGACCTGTTCGCCGCACGGCTTCGGCAGGCGGGCCGGTTACCCCTGGCGAGCTGCTCTCCGGCAAAGCTCGCTTCCGTTTCACCGGCTGACGCTATTATAGCGGCCCCTTTCGGTTTTTCAACGCCTGGTTGCGCCGGTCCTGCTGCCGCTTGATGCGACATCGCTCTCTGGCCGCCGCCAGCGGGTTCCAAAACCGCCTCATAGTCCGATATTGCTGCGGCGATATTCTGCAACCTCATATCTTCATGTACCTCTGCTAACGCTGCGGATCAGGCGCGGCTGTAAGCCGGCGCCTGTATCCGTCTTGTTGGGCCTCTCTGCCTCAAGACTTGGAGTCCTGCCCCCAAGAGATCATCTCAATGGGATTGTCGTGCATAATCGTCTCTATGTGTGCGTCGGTCACCCCAGCCGCGCGCAGCTTGGGCAGTACGCTCGTATGCAGATACGCATACGAGGTGCGCTCCGCATTATCCCACGTCCATATACCCACACACCAGCGACTCTCGATCGTTAGAGCGAAATCTATGCTGACGAGAATCTGACGGAGGTGTCCCCTCTCGATCAGAAGATTGATCAACCGGTATGCTTCTTTCGGGTTCATATGATGCGGGAAGTCCCAGTTTGTCGTGACAAAGTTCACGCCCTGATCAGCAAGCCATAGAAATTCATCTTCTGAAGTAATCATGTCTACGTGAGCAAGATAGATGCGCGTGGGATCTACGCTCAACCCAGATAGGAAGTCGACGGTCTCACGCCGGCAACCTATGCTGTGAATGTGGAGGGACGCGCCGGTGTTTCGGTGCGCGATGGCGCAGGCGGTGAGCGCTTTCTTTTCTGATGCGCCGAGTTCCCCATCGACCGCCGCCTTTATCACACAGGGGCGGACACCAGTGTCGCCGATGCCATTCTGCAGTTCCCTGCTGAACAGTTCACC
>CAZCJS010000428.1:0-2820 GCA_964498775.1 uncultured Armatimonadia bacterium | reverse complement strand
CTCGATGAGCAGGGGGTTCAACTCCGCGTGATAAGCGCCTCGGACGACATCAGCATCAGCGGGCGCTACCGTCGCGCCGACGTGCCCGGGAAGGTCTTCTGGCAGCTTTCCTCCGCGAAGCACCAAACTGCCACCTTGCGCTTGTGTTGCACGCCCAAAGACCTCGCCATGACTGTGGCATACGAAGCGATCCTGGGCGAGCGGATGGACCTGCGCGGCTACGTTACCATAGTGAACGGCGGCAAAATGGACATGGAGGCTGCTACAGTGCGCCTGCCTTCAGGCGATCGCTTTACTGCAAACCTGTCGGCAGGCACTACCGTGACGCAGGACTTCCTGAATATCACCGAAATGCCGTACACGCAGCAATACGTGTATGATGAGGCGGCACACGGCAAGCACGTAACGCGGATCATCGAATTTACATCACCGCGCCCGCGCCCGGGATTGCCGTCGGGCGTAATTAGCTTCTATGGCGGCGAACCGGGTACCAGCGTAGTCCTAGGCCAGGCTTCTATACCCTTCCTGGCGGGCGGCACTTGTGTAAAGCTGGCCGCCCAGAAGCTGCCCGACATCAGCGTCACGGGTGGAATGACCGAGTCTGTGCAACAATCAATCAAAACTGACGTCTATAAGAAGCTGGCCTTTTTCGATCAGCGGGAGGACTATGAGTATCGGCTCCGGAACCACAGTGGCGCAAATATTGACTTACTGTTCCGAGCTCATTACGCTGGTGATTGGAAGATTCAGAAGAGCTCGCATGACTACGCACGCACCGACGCTACGACCGTCGAGTGGCAATTGCGGATCCCCGCCGGTGAAGAGCTCACATTAGGCTACGAAGTGCTGAATAGAAAAATGACGCCGTAAGGATCGGGCCAGGCTCCAGGGAGCGCCGTACACAATTGGCCAACTCGCATAAAACGCCGCGCTGTCCGCAACTGAGCAGGTCTGACAGAATTACCGCGGGCGCAAATGTCGGCATCTGTCGGTGATGAGATGCTCATTGATATCAACACATGCTTCGGTATGTCACCCACCCGGCGCGTGCGCAAGGCACAGGGCGTTGCCGCAGCGCGTATGGTTTATTCCACGCCCCAACTGCCTGAGACTACCCAGGATGTGGACTGGTCGCTGGACAACCTGCTAGGCATAATGGACAAGTACGGGGTGGATCGGGCCTGCACTTACAGTCTGCGCGGGAAGTTGTATGAGTTCATTAGCGGTAATGAGGAAACCTGGTCCGCCGCAGAGAGACATCCTCGCCTGATTCCTGTCGCCACGATTAATCCGCAACGGCATTTCGGCTGTCTGGAAGAGGTCGAGCGCTGCGCAGACAGCGGCTTCTTTCTGTTCCGTTTTTTCCCAGACGAACAGTCTTGGGACATAGGTTCACTGCCCTTTCTGCGTCTTTGCGAGGCACTCGCCGAATGGCCGGTCGCGGTGATGCTACCCGCCGGTGCCTGGGGCCAACAAACCCGCACTGCGGAACTGCTCTGCCAGTTCGGCTTCCCGGTGGTGGCGATGGGCGCGACCTTCACCACGGTCGCCGAGAGCATTGCAGTCGCCGCGAAACACGACAACTTCTTCTGTGAAACCAGCATGATGCACATGGCCGATACTATCGAGGGTTTCGTTAGCGAGGCTGGAGCAGACAGCCTCATCTTCGGGTCCGACTCGCCCGCTTCGTATTTTGCAAGCGCATATGGCCTGGTCAACGTCGCCCGTATCAGCAAGCATGCGAGAAATCACATCATGGGCGGTAACGCCACTGACTACCTACTGTGTGGGGAGCATCTGTGAAGAAAATAGACGTGCACGCGCACTACGGGCTCTGGATGTACCCGATCCCCGTGGCCAACCCGGCGGAACGTCTCGTCCGGCTTTGCGAGCGGGAGCAGACTCAGTACATGGTGTGCTCGTCGGCTCTGGCGCTGCTCTACGACATGCAGGCGGGCAATGCGGAAATGGCCGAGGCCATTGAGCCGCACGAACAGCTTCTCGGCTATGTGTATGTTAACGCCAACTTCCTGGATGAGTCGGTTGACGAGATGGAGGCATATCTGCCGCGTGATGATTTCGTGGGGGTCAAAATCCATCCGCGCCTCAGTGGAGTTGCCTGCGACGATCCCAGGATGGCTGAACTCTTCGGCGAGGTGGCAAGGCGGTCATCGCTTCTGCTGATGCACACCGTGGACCGCTACGCCGCACACCAGATGGCTGAGTTCGCCCGACAGTATCCCCAACTGAGCATAATCCTCGGCCATTCAGGCCATACGGACTCCGATGAGGCGGCCCGGGTTGCCGCAGAGATGCCCAACATCTATCTCGACTTCTGCTGCGAGTGGCCAGGCGCCGGTAAGATCGAGCGTGCACTGCAGATATGCGGCCCGGAGAAGATCGTCTTCGGCTCTGATGGTGACCTGCTGGACCCGGCATTCACACGCGGCATGTTCGAGGGCGCAGACTTGACGCCGCATCAAGCGCAGATGATCTTTTGGGACAACGCAGCCGCTTTGCTCGGCATAGCAACCGATGCAGCCAACTCAAACCAGCCTCAGGACATACAGTAAAGGTGAACGCATGGAACATATCAACATCCCGCGCATGTGCGGGACGTGCAAGCTGGATCCCACCGACCCCGTTGTGGCCGGGTCATACGGTACCTGGACGCTGACTTACATTGCCGGAGAATGGGGTGTCGACGATGGCGGCACTATCCTGATTTTGTGGCGTTTTGCCACCGACTGGGGCGTGCCGCAGACTAAAGACCCGACTGCCGCAGACTATCTGAGAGTGTCCACGGACGGGACTGCTACC
>CAZCJS010000427.1:0-2822 GCA_964498775.1 uncultured Armatimonadia bacterium | reverse complement strand
GGCCGACTTCCGACCCTATTCGGTGGTTCGGCAGACCTGGCACCATCCACCAAGACCACTCTGGAAGGCTATGGCGACTTCGGACCTAACAACGAGGGCGCTCGCAACATCCACTTCGGTGTGCGCGAGCATGCCATGGGCGCCATCGTGAATGGAATGGCTCGCCACGGCGGAATTATTCCCTTCGGGGCTACCTTCTTGGTTTTCTCAGACTATATGCGTCCGGCACTCCGGCTCTCAGCCCTGATGAAAACCAATGCCATATTCATCTTTACCCACGATAGCATTGGATTGGGCGAAGATGGGCCTACCCACCAGCCGGTGGAGCACCTGATGACGCTGCGGGCAATACCCAATATGACTGTGATTCGCCCCGCTGATGCCAACGAGACTGCGGCTGCGTGGCACGTGGCGGTGAGTCGCAAACAACCGGTGGCTCTCGTACTCACGCGGCAGAAATTGCCAGTGCTGGACCCCCTCTGCAGTGCTGATGGGCTGCCTCGGGGAGCGTATG
This sequence comes from uncultured Armatimonadia bacterium, assembly GCA_964498775.1. GTDB lineage: Bacteria > Armatimonadota > Zipacnadia > Zipacnadales > UBA11051 > UBA11051. The sequence goes on along the minus strand of CAZCJS010000427.1, from coordinate 2,308 downwards.
TGCTGGCTGAGGCAGATGCGCAACAGCCGCATATTGTCATTATAGCCACCGGTTCGGAAGTGCATCTAGCTCTGGCTGCTCGCCGGCGGCTGGCTGCAAAGGCAATAGACGCAAGAGTAGTCTCGATGCCCTGTTGGGAGTTGTTCGGGGAGCAGCCCCAAGAATATCGTCACGACGTGCTGCCTCCTGGAGTACCCAGGCTGGCCCTCGAAGCCGGAGTCACTTTGGGCTGGGAGCGCCACGTCGGGGAGCACGGCGATATAATCGGCCTGGATCGCTTCGGGGCGTCGGCACCCGGTGATGTAGCGCTAACGAACCTCGGCTTCAATGTGGATAATGTCGTCAACCGAGCGCGTGCACTCCTCGGAACAATGGTTTCTGACCCGAAGGAGGACTGACCTTGGAATTAGGTATGATTGGCTTAGGCCGCATGGGCGGCAACATGGTCGAGCGACTTGTGAACGGCGGTCACCGCGTAGTGGGCTACAGCCGCACCGCCGAAAAGCGCCGGCAAGCGGTAGAAAAAGGTGCCATTGAAGCGAACTCCCTGCCCGCACTCGTGGACGCCTTGTCCCCGCCGCGAGTCGTCTGGCTGATGGTGCCTCACCCTGCAGTTGACGAAGTCGTAGAGGAGTTGAGCTCCTCATTGACACCTGCTGATGTGGTGGTTGATGGCGGTAATTCCTTCTATAAGGACAGTGTGCGGCGAGCTGCACAGTTGGCGAGTAAAGACATACATTTCGTGGATGTAGGTACCAGCGGCGGTGTATGGGGTCTCACTGAGGGATACTCCCTGATGGTGGGCGGGGAGAAGATGGTTGTCGAGCAGTTGCGGCCCATTCTTGAGGCCCTGGCTCCGGCACCCGACAGGGGTTGGGGACATGTGGGACCTCCCGGTGCAGGCCACTTCGTCAAGATGATCCATAACGGCATCGAGTACGGATTGATGCAGGCCTATGCCGAAGGCTTCGGTATTATGGAGCGCAAAAAGGAGTTTGACCTGGATTGCCAAAAAGTCGCGGAAATCTGGTGCCATGGCAGTGTTATCCGTTCGTGGCTGCTGGAACTGACCGCCCAGGTCATGGCCGAGTCACCCAACCTCGATGACGTTGCTCCCTACGTGGAAGACTCCGGCGAAGGGCGGTGGACCGTGTTGGAGGCAATTGATCTGGATCAGTCGGCGCCAATCATAACCATGGCCCTGCTGCAACGGTTGCGCTCTCGTGATCAGAAGTCCTTCCCGGACAGGCTGCTAGCGGCACTCAGGAACCAATTCGGCGGCCATGACTTCAGGCGAAAGGAGTAGAACAAATGCCTGATGGCGACCTCGAAGCACATCTATTCGTAGTCATAGGTGGAACGGGAGATCTCATGCGACGCAAGCTACTCCCGGCCCGGTATCACCTAATGAAAGTGGATCATGGGGGAAACTGCTGCCATCTCCTGGCTGTGGCCCGCGATACTGAGATGAATGACCGGACCTTTCGCAAGTGGGCACGGGAGGCTATCGAGGACGCCGGCCTGCTCGAGAATGATGAAGCCTCACCCTGGTGTGATGAGTGCCTGCACTATCACGCTTTGGGCCGGGAGGCAGATGTTGAGGCCTACCGAGGTTTGTCTGACCGTATCCAGGCTATCGAAAAAGAACACAATCTGCCGGGCAACCGCGTTTTCTATCTCGCGACGCCCCCCACCGGCTTGCCGGCGGTGATAGAGGGGCTGGGCGAAGTGGGGCTGGCTACAGGACCCGGCTGGACCCGCGTGGTCGTCGAAAAGCCCTTCGGGCACGATTTGGCGTCCGCACAACATCTTAACAGTCTGCTCCATCGCTACTTCGAAGAAGCTCAGGTCTATCGTATTGATCACTATCTGGGCAAAGACACGGTGCAGAACCTGTTAGTATTCCGGTTTGCCAATCCGATCTTCGAATCCGTCTGGAATCGCGAGCGAGTCGCAAGTGTAAACATTACCGTAGCCGAGAGCGATGGAGTAGGCACACGTGGTGAGTACTATGAGCAGAGCGGCGCCCTGCGGGACATGGTGCAGAATCACCTCACCCAACTGCTTGCTCTTACTGCCATGGAAGTCCCGCCCGCCTTTGATGCAGATGCTATTCGCGACGAGAAAGCCAAAGTGCTGCGCTCCGTCGAACCAATCAGTTCTGGCGATGTCGTATTCGGCCAATACACCAAGGGCACGATAGACAACACAGAGGTATGCGCTTACCGCGATGAGGTCGGCGTAGCCCCCGATGCGTCCACCGAAACCTTCACAGCCATCAGAATGCAGATAGCCAACTGGCGGTGGG
>CAZCJS010000426.1:0-2827 GCA_964498775.1 uncultured Armatimonadia bacterium | reverse complement strand
TTCGAGGCCGCAATCACCTGGGCACGCAGCGAAGGACATCTGCCCGCCCCGGAGACCGCCCACGCCATCAAAGCAGCCGTTGATGAGGCACTCAAGTGCAAGGAGACCGGGGAGGAGAAGTGCATCGTCATCGCCTACAGCGGCCACGGACACTTCGACCTGGCCTCCTATGACGCCTATCTCAGTGGTAACCTGATTGACTACCCACTCCCGCAGGAGATGATTGATGAGGCAATGAAGAGCGTTCCGGAGGTCCCAGAGCAATAACCGGCCGACCTGTCAAGTGCCTTCAACATACACTCCAGCGGCCCCGGCTACTCAGACCGGGGCCGCGTTGTCATTTTCTATTGGGTGCGAGTGTGGATTGTCGGCACCTAGTGCAGACTTCGCGGGAAATCTCCACCGGTAGCTTAAGCTTCCAGCCGGGCGCTGTTCGACACTGACAACCTCGAACTTCATCGCTAATAAGAAATGCGTGGCGGTGGTCATTTGTCTTCACAGTCTGTCGGCCAATCAGAACCCGCCTGCCGACAACTCAAACCTGCAACCGCTGCAGTTGCAAAGCCGCCGCTGCTGTGCTAAACTGAATCCAAACTGAATAAGCTTGCAGAGTAGTGTTTGATGGACACTACGGAAGGCGGTGCAAATCCGCCGCTGCCCCGCAACTGTAACCGGGTACGAAAGCCCACGATGACCACCGGGATGTTCCCACGGGAAGGTCGGGCGAGTAGGACGATCCGGAAGCCAGGAGACGGCCCTGCGAGCCTGATGTACCCTCGAGGGCGGGTAAGACACCATGAATCAAAGGCCGCCACGTGGCGGCCTTTTCTCTTTGGAGGCAGTTCGGTCATTCTCATGCTCAGATCACATCCCCGACATCAACAGCCAATCCGCCGCCCAGCGCAGCTACTCGTGCTCGCGCTGGTTAGCCTGGGCAGCGCTGTGCTCACCGGCTGCCCACCGAAACATGAGGCGACGCTCCACCGATCGACACCGCTGGATCGCGTCGGCGAGAGCCTCCCCGAGCCGGAAACCTGGCCCCGGACATTCCCCAGTGCCCAGGGGCCTGACATTGTCCTACAACGGCCGCCGCGCAGCATCGTCACCCTCCAGCCCAATATCGCCGAGATGCTGGCGAGTATTGGCGCGGCCGGACATGTCACCGGCGTTGACAGATACACCGACTATCCCCCCGACATGGCCCGCAAACCCAGGATCGGCGATATTCTGAGCCCCGACTACGAGCAGATTCTGAGCATCAATCCTGATCTTATCATCACCTCCCGAGGGACTTCCACAGAGGTGCTCGAGAAGTTGCGCGGCTTCGGTTTCCAGGTCCTCGGCATTGATCCGCAAAGCCTCAGTGATATCTTCTCCTGCATGAAGATGTTTGGGCGCATAGTCGGCACCGAGGAGCAGGTGGACGAGATCGTTGGCAAGATGCAGCGCAGGGCCACGCAAATAGCCGACAGCGCGGGCGCCGCCGCAAAGATAGCCGGACGCCCTAGAACTGTCTTCGTTCTCTCCATGGATCCCCTCTTCGTCGCGGGCGAGGGTTCCTTCATTGCGCAGCTTATCCGAGACGCAGGCGGACTCCATGTCATATCCGTCCAGACGCCTGCCGGAGAGCCAAGCCCCTGGCCGCAGGTATCCAGAGAGACACTCGTCACCGCCGCGCCGCAGGTACTTATCTTCGCCTCCCAACAGGCCGGGCAGTCCGATGCCGACAGGGGGGAGGCGCTGCTGGCGCGTTTGCGTGATGATCCCGCGTGGGCCCAGCTTCCCGCTGTCGCCGACGGTCGCGTGTACATCATTGAGGACGACCTCATCACCATCCCCGGCCCCCGTCTCCTGCTTGGTTTCGACCGGCTCATCCGCTGCATCCAGCCTGATGCCGACATGAAAGATAGTCCCGAAGCAGAAGCCATATACCGCGAAGCCGGAATGCCACATTCGACTCCGCCCACCAATGAACCGCATCCGATAAACTCATTACAATGACTGAAGATACTGTGCTCGAGACCAGACATCTTGTCGCCGGCTATGAGCGCCGCGAGGTACTCCATGGTGTGGACCTCCGCGTCGCCCATGGTGAGATGATTGCCCTCATCGGCCCCAACGGCTCGGGGAAGAGCACCCTCATCCGCGCGCTTTCAGGCGTCCTCCCGCCCATGACTGGTGAGGTTATCCTTCACGGCCGCCCGCTGGCTTCCTACCCTCGCAGCCACATCGCCCGTCAGATCGCCGTCGTTCCCCAGATGAGCTCCATTCTCTTCGCCTTCAGCGCCCTCGAATTCGTCCTGATGGGCCGCACGCCCCATCTCGGCCGCCTCCGGAGCGAAAGCGCACACGACCGGCGGGTCGCCGCCGACGCGATGCGCGACACCGACACCACGCACCTCGGCGACCGGCCTGTCACAGAGCTGTCCGGCGGTGAACTCCAGCGTCTCATCATCGCTCGCAGCCTTGCCCAGCAGGCACCCATCATGCTCCTCGATGAACCCACCGCATTCCTCGACATCAACCACCAGGTACAGATTCTCCGCCTGCTCAACTCGCTCAACACCGAGCAAGACAAGACCATCGTCGCCGTCTCACACGACCTTAACTTGACTGCTGCATTCTTCGACAACATCGTATTGCTGAGCGACGGCCGGATCGTGGCGCAGGGACCGCCGCAGGAGATCATCACGGCTGAGCGGATCGAGCAGGTCTATGGAGCCGAGGTGCTTGTGGACCGGACGCCCTCCGGACGCCCGCGGATCACAGTTCCATCCCCGGCAACGCGGAGGCAGCAGCGATGAATTCAAGGGCCGCCGTGCTCACA
>CAZCJS010000425.1:0-2843 GCA_964498775.1 uncultured Armatimonadia bacterium | reverse complement strand
TACTTGACCATGCTTTGGCGAACGGCGTGCGGACAACTGCTCGCCGGTAACGACATCTAATCGCACAATTACCTTGTCTCTGGGAACCGGGAAAACAAGCACAACGCGGTGCGACCTGGCGAGCTTTCTCAGCTTATCGCGAATCGCGGTGAAGCCACGCGTCTGTATCTCATAGACGGTATCATCCACCAGCACATCAGCCCGGAAGTCCCCAACCTCCGCCTCTATGCAGCCTTCTTCGCATGCGTAGTAACGCTGCAGCGCCCGATGTAGCTCCGTCGCCATGTCACCAGGATAGCTCATCACACCCCCGCATTACAATATTGACTGCGCACCCCCTTGCAGTCAGATAGCCACTGCAGATACACTTGGTCAGAGACCAACGCCCTGACCATACTGGCGACTCCGGAGGCACGACGTGTCGCGCCGCACCGTCACAAGTCCGCTATTGCTCATACTGCTGCTTCTCGTTCTTATCGCAGTGGCCGTATGGATTATTCGCGCCTACACGCAGGGTCTTCCGCCCTTCGAGAGCCACGCCCAGGTAGCGCTCTCTGAGGAGCCGGACGGTCTCACATCACCGCCACAGTCACCCCGTACAGAGCCGCCCCGTGATGCCCGCGATGGGTCGCCCGATGAACGGAGCGGTGCGGCAGAAGAGGAGGATACTGCCGGTGGTGATGATGAAGCCGACGACGGCTGGGTTGACATCTCCGAATTCAATGCCGCCAAAGAAGTCAGCGAAGAGCGTTACATACAGATATCCGTGCGTTTCGTCATCGCGGCGATAGGTTTCCAGAACGCCGGGCAGGGCAACGAGGAGCTCGCCGAGTATTTCCCGACATTGCTCGCAGAGGAGGGCGTCACCCTCGACGCCTTCGAGCAAGCCACCAACGAGATAAGCAGCGACCCCGCACAGGCCGACCGTGTTGCCAACGAGATCGTGAGGCGCGTCCGGCTTGCTACCGGCGTCAAAATGGACATGGACCACCTGCAGATGTTCAAGCCCGCACCGAACTCGGACTGACCGCTCCACCCAGACGGCGGTGCGCGCTATGGTGTGCCAGCGTGGCAGACGAGTTGTCTCAGTAACTGTAAGCAGATGGGGTTGGGGGCGCTCATGTATTCGCAGGACTATGACCAGCGTCTGTGCGGCTCCTAAATCTATATGTATGCGGGCGGCAACTCGCGCTGGATCGCACGTATATACCCGTACACAAAATCTGGCTCGACCAGCGGCCATGGTGGGCAGGGCATCTTGTATTGCCTTCACTATAGCCCCAGCAGCCTCGCCGCATTGCCCCAGAAGTAGTCCTCGATCTGGCTGTCATTCAGCCCCAGGCACCAGAACGCCGCCTGCACCGCCCGCAGATTCTCAATCCCCAGCAGCGGCAATGCCACCTGCGAGGCGTACTCCAACTCCCCCAGCGGCGTGTCCTCATCAATCCACCGGAACGTATCGCCGAGCGGGAAATTGGTCCCGCGGATATGCGACACATAGAAATCCGACCCGTACAGCATCCGCTCCGGCCCGACTATCCGTCCGACTGCCTCGACCGCCAGCGGATGGCACACGCTCGAGGTATCAATCCATAGGTTCTCCAGGCCGGCCAGCGCCGGTAGCCCTTTCAGTACATGGTACGGGTTAAACCCGCGCGCGCAGTGGTCAAGTATCAACTGCATCTCCGGATAACTCTCGCAGTAATGCCGGATCCAGCGCTGGTTGGACGCATCCGAAACGCCGCCCGAGCGCACCAGGTGCACCGTGATGCTCCAGCCTTCCTCGTTCGCCACCACCACCAGCGGCTCCGGCAGGTACTCCGGCACCTCGGCCTGATAGATGTCCTCCGCCCCGCTATAGTAGGCAAACGGCTTTAGCCCGCGCAGCCCGAGCCGTCTCACTTCCTGGCGCACCCATTGGGGATCATCCGTCGGCCGCACCAGGAACTGACCGCGAGCCAGCGGGTCCTTGCCTATCTCCTGCGACACCCACTCATTCGCGGGACTAAGGTCCTCGTCTGCATCTGCCGGAAAGGGATATGCAAAATGCAGGCCATGTAGCTCGCGCTTCGGCATGATCCACGCCATCTGTTGCCGATAGACTTCGAGTGTGATGTCGGCGGGCCCGGCAGCTACTTCCGCCGGCGGCTCCTCCCACCATTCCGCCCGGTAGAGGTGCGCATGGATGTCGTAAACCCTCTCGGGCACAAACCCGTCAAGCTCCTCCGCGAAGGCCGTCTTGTCCTCCACTCGCAATTCCCATTTGCTGCTCAACGCCCAGCCTCCATGCCAGCCGCTTTGGTGGCCGACCCATTGCCGGCTACTACTTCCAAGTCAGCTTCTCGCACAGCTCCCAGCGATTGTCAAAAAACCCCGCACAGAGGTGCTCGTTGGTATCGCCTTCAGGTGCGAACGCGCGCGTGGTGAAGACGATGAAATCAGGCAGCATGTCGAACTTGTGGTTGATGTCCAGGCGCTCGCCCCAGTACTCGCCGGAGAATATCAGCACATAGCGCTGTGGATTCAGCGGATTCGGATAGCACATCACCAGCCCGAGGTCATCTGCCGCGTACTCATCCTCCCCAATCTTGTAGGCATGGTCGCCAATGCGGATTGGCAAGTGTATCGCAATCCGGCCCAGGATCTCGTTAGTCTCCGGAGTCCCGAACAGCACCAGGTTGCTTGTGCGAATGTCATCCTCGGTTATCTCCGTGTCCAGCTTCACCCGGGGACGTCCATCCGCAAACTGGTCCCACTCCTTGCTGAACCGCTGCACTTTCGCCGCCATTTCGGCGTCCGTTTCATCGCCGCCCGTCGTACCCGCCACGACGATGAAGCTGGTG
>CAZCJS010000424.1:0-2874 GCA_964498775.1 uncultured Armatimonadia bacterium | reverse complement strand
TGCAACTACGATTCAGCGATTGTTATCCAGTCCTCGCGCGACCACCGAGAAAGCCGCCACCGCCCGCGTTTTTGTCGAAACTCACCATGCTCTTGACACCATGATCGCCGATTACGTAGAGCTCTACCAACAAGTGGGCGCGCGCTATGGTGGATGAACTAGACGCGACCGAGACGTTACTCGTGGCGGTTGACTGCGGCGTGCAACCGTACTCCGAAGCCTTGCGGATGCAGGAGGACCTGTTGGAGGCGAAGCTTGACGGGGAGCGCGACGACTATCTGCTCTTCGTCACGCATCCCCCCGTGCTCACGATCGGGCGTGCGGCGAGTGAGTCGGACCTCGATGTGGCCGGCAAGCTTGAGGCGGAAGGTCTGGATGTCATAAGGGTCAGCCGTGGCGGACGAGTCACCTGGCACGGGCCGGGGCAAATCGTTGGCTACCCGATCATCGCGCTAGCCGAGGACAGCCGTGACCTTCACGCTCATCTCCGAAAGATGGAGACCGGCATCATTGCGGCGCTTGCCGACTTTAGCATCCCGGCCCATGTCGTCGCAGGTAAGACCGGCGTCTGGATCGCCGGCAAGAAGATAGCGGCGATCGGCATCGCTGTCCGCTCATGGGTAACCTACCACGGTTTCGCGATCAACTTGACCAGCGACCTGGCGCAGTTTCGGCGTTTCTCGCCCTGCGGATTGAGTCCGGATATTGTCGGCAGCATCACCGCCGCCGGCTATGCCATTGACGAGAGCCGGCTGAAGCAGTCCCTGGCCCGAGCCATCGCTGAACGTTTGCACAGGAAGCTCGTGTGGTTGCGAGACATGCCGGCCTTGAAACATAATCGCGTTTGATGTATTATTCATCTACTACACTTGGTGGTAGAAAAGCCATGCGAACGCACAGTCCCGAGCAATTCATCGCTTTTGGGAACACAAGGCTATCGTCGGTATTTGCCATTATCTTCCATGTGGGGATGGCGACGATCGTATTCTCCTGCGTGTTCACCGCACAACCTGTGGGTTACTATTCCCGCCCGTTCTTCCTGCTTATTGGCGCACTCGGTGTAGCCACCATCGTTGCGTTACTTGCGTCGCGGGCACCCTTTGGGTCCACTCCAGCGGGCAAGGCAATCACAGCTCTGGTTGCTGCCTTTGTCTACAACCTGGCCTATGAACCGCAGATAGCGCAGCTACTGCCGGCAGCTACTGAACATCTCCCCCATTTTGTTCTCGAATTCACGCCCGGTATTGGTGTCATCGGTCTCATAATCGCTCTGGCCGGCACGGGGCTTTATTTCATGGCGCGCTCCGGTAGAGAACCCGTCGCAACCCCTTTGGTTCCGGCCGTCGTGGTTGGCGGCGTACTCATACTGGTGCTCAGCCTGATCATGTATATTGCTCTGAGTCCCATTACATCCTACGAGCTGCAGGGCGATTACCTGACCAAGCTGCTGACCGTGCGCGTCGTCGAGTACACATTGCTCCTACTGGCCGTATTGCGCCTGACCGGAGCCAGGGGTATTGGCAACGCGCCCACCTGGTACCTGGCCCTCGCGCTGATACTGGCCGCAGCCAGACACATTCTCGGAATCGCGATGCCCGATATGGCGTCTTAGTACTGCGACTACACTCGCTTGCATGTCCAATGATGCCGACATGAACGAAACCAGGCCCGAGCAAACCGACAGTCTGCAGGCACAACATCCGGACGCCCCTGAGTGGCTGTACCGGCTTGTACTGCTGCTCATTGTGATAGCGCCCACGCAGTTTGCCTACGCGCTCGATCCTAAGCATGGCCCGTTCATCGCATATGCCGACATTCTCTGCGCTATCGTCGTGGGTCTGTGGATACTCTGGAGGTTGGTTGCTCGGACCGGCAAAGTTCTGCCTTGGCCGCCGCTGGCAGTGGCCGGGCTTCTGCTGACGGCTCTTCTGTCCGCCGGCGTCGCGGGAAGCCCTAAAGCATCCGCCGTCGAGATCGCTCAGATTGTGCTGTATTTCGTGGCCGCATATATGTTGTTCGCCGATGTGCTGACCAGCCGCGCTCGCGTCAGAACCGCTCTTATCGCCCTGGGCATCCCGACGGCCTTGAACATCGCGGTCGCCGCGTATCAGTACTTTACCGCGGATAACGTCATGGAGGTCGCCGGCTTATTCAGCAATCGCAACGTTTACAGTGCGTATATGGCAATGGTCTTGCCGATTGGGTTCGGCATCATGCTCTGGCTGCGCACGCCACGGCTGCAGTGGTTGATTGCCATCGGCACGGCGGGTGCGATTCTGACGATGCTCTCTACGCCCACGGTGTGGATCGCTATCCTTGTCATCGCCGCCCTGACGCGCCTGGCGCACCGCGAAACGGCCAGTGTCGCCATCGGGCTGGTTTTTACTCTCGCTGTCGCCATCATGATCATTCCCCGGAATCATTATGCGACCATCGGCGAGTTGCTGGATCCCCAGGAGCGTGGGCCGATGTACAAGCTGGCGGAGGAAGTGACACCGGACGGGGAGGCTGTCTATGTCGTTAAGAAGCGCTGGCTGGAATGGAAGCCGGCTCTCAACATGATGGCGGAGAACTTCGTCACCGGTGTCGGCGCGGGCAATTTCCAACTCAACATCGGGAGTTCCGAGTACTATGGCTTTCTGCCCAACGTAAAGAAATCCGAGCCGGATACCAATAACCTGTATCTCGTAGTGGGCTCGACGATGGGATTTGGCGGCCTCGTGTGCCTAGTCGGCTATCTGCTCCACTTCTGGAGCCGCGCCAATACGCTCTGGCTGAAGGTGGAGCAAGGCACGCCGATGGGTATGGCCATCGGGCTGGCAGGTTCCGTGGTAGCCATAGCGTTGATAAACATATTCACCTCGTTGTTCGTCA
>CAZCJS010000423.1:0-2882 GCA_964498775.1 uncultured Armatimonadia bacterium | reverse complement strand
ATGCGTCGGACATGCTGGAGGTCATGAGCGGTCTGCTTAACGAGGCAGTTGGCGAAGGCACAGGCGACGTTGTTTGCGGTGAGCGCTGCGGCGATCCGGGCAACGTCATCATCGGAGGTTTGGTGGTCGAGTTGTCCCCAGCGGAGTTCCACGCCTCGGTAGCCGATTTGAGCGGCCGCGGCGATGAAGTCAGTGACCGACATCTGATATTTGGGGCCGCTCTCCTCGATGATGCGTCCGGACAGTCCAAGTCTGATCATGGTAACCCTCCCGTTTTTTTGCGTTGGCCGGAGTTGTGGTTTGCCGGCCACAGGTATAATTGAACTTGCAGCGCGGGTTGACCTGCCTGGAAAGTCACAGGAGGCATTTGACAGGGGGAGGACGAAATTGCATAATTGCCGGCGATACGGGTGGAGCGGCTCTCAGGGGAACTTTTCGGCAAGGCGGTGTAGGTATGAACAAGAACGAAAGACCGGTTATCCACCTGCCGCGTGAAGGGCTTGAACTGCCAGTTGAGATTGCGTGTGTTGTTGTACTGGTTGGGACAGCGGCCCTTGTAGCGCTGAGTTGGGCCGGACTGCCGCAGCAGATTCCGGTTCACTTCGGGTGGTCGGGAGCCCCCGATCAGTGGGGATCGAAGTCGTCGCTGATCATTGGGCTGCTGGTGGCGGGGCTGGTGTATGCGGGGTTGACGCGGATGAGATCGTATCCGCACAAGCTCAACTACCCGTGGGCGATAACGGCGGAGAATGCAGAGGTGCAATACCGGCTGGCAATCGTGACGGTGGCGTGGCTGAAACTGGAGACGCTCAGCATTTTTGCGCTGGTTATGTGGACGCAGGTGCGAGTTGCGTCAGGAGCGATGTCGGAGTTGGCCACGGCGCCGATTGCAGTGCTGACGGCGCTGCTATTCGTGACCTTGGGAGTGTACGTGTATATTGGTCTCCGGGCCCGGTAGGCGGCAACGCCGTCAGAGTATGTGTTGCCGCATGTTTGACAATGACGGCCAATGGTGATATAGAGAGTATGGGAACGCAATGGCGTGTGCATCGTTATCATGAGACATTGAGGGGAGCTGGAAATGGGAAGACGCCGAGCGGGTTTCACGCTGATTGAGTTACTAGTTGTGATCGCCATCATCGCGATACTGGCGGCGATCCTATTCCCGGTGTTCGCGCGGGCGCGAGAGAAGGCGCGGCAATCGAGTTGTCTGTCAAATGTCAAGCAGCTCATGCTCGCAGTCATGATGTATGCGCAGGACTATGACGAAACGCTGCCATACGCATCGTCGTGGGGCGTGTCGGGTGAGCCGTCAAACATCACCTGGTACCAAGCGCTGATGCCGTATGCGAAGAACAGCCAGATCGTCATCTGCCCGAGCTATCCGAACCAGTCGGTCGGGTACGGGTGGAACTATCAGAACTTCGGATACCGGACCTCGGCAGGGAACATGAGCCGTGATCCGGGGTGCAAGCTGGCCGAGATTCCGGTGCCGGCGGGGACAATACTAATCGGCGATGATCCTGACGATGGCTTCTGGGATGCCGGAGGCATATACATCTACGGGCCGAGCCAGTTTGATCTGGCCGGTGATCCGACCTCGGACCCGGAAGTGGCCAATCTGGCGCGGCGGCATAACGGTGGCGGCAACTACGGGTTCTGTGACGGACACGCGAAGTGGATGGGGCTCCTTGATCTGATGGGCAAGGACTCGCTGTGGACGAAGTCGGATGACTAGCGGTCCGGGCGAAGAGTCATAACTGATGTCGCAGCAGGTCAGCGCTGCGATCCCAAATGACGGAGATAGGTTTTCAGATGCCGAAGTCTGATGTCGCTGAATTGCGCCGGCGCATTGTGCCGGCGTCCTTTTATGCGCGGCCGGCGGAAGTCGTCGCGAAAAGCCTGCTGGGGCAGATGCTGGTGAAGGAAAGCCCGCAGGGCGTCTGTGCGGGGCGAATCGTGGAGACGGAAGCATACCTGGCCTGCGGTGATGCCGGGTGTCATGCGTGGCGTGGTATGACGGCGCGTAACAGCGTAATGTGGGCAGCGCCGGGAACTGCGTATGTCTATATGGTACACAATCACTGCCTGATTAATGCGGTGACGGGGCCGCTGAACTTCGCGGAGGCGGTGCTGATACGAGCACTGGAGCCGGTGTTGGGGTTGGAGTTGATGAGAAGGCGGCGGCAGCGGGAACGATTGGAGGATTTGACAAGTGGTCCGGGGAAGCTTACGGAAGCCCTGGGCATAGACCTGCGCGACAACAGGTTGATGTTAGGTCAAGGGCCGGTCTTCATGGCTCGGGGAGATGGCAATGAAGCGCGGCCGATTGCGACGAGCACGCGCATCGGCCTGAGTGAGGGACGTGGCGAGGATCTTCCGCTGCGGTATTACTATGCCGACAGCGATTGTGTATCCGTGAACAGAAAAGCAATTGACGAAGGGTGATGAGTCATGCAATTGAGCTTCATGACATGGGTGTGTCCTGATTGGGACTTGAGCCAGATTCTGACGGGCGCGATTCGTTACGGCTATGAGGGAGTTGAGCCTCGGGCAGAAACCGATAGGCAGAAGCATGGGGTGGAGATAGGGTCAACCAAGAAAGAACGAGCGGCCATCAAGGCGGCGTTCGAGGACGCAGGCATTGTGATGAGTTGTATCGCGACCTCGCGACGCTATGCCATCGCGGATGCGAAGGAGCGAGCCGAGAGTGTTGAGATCACCAAGCGGTTCGTCGAGTTAGCCGACGACCTGGGTTGTCATCACCTGCGCGTCTTCGGTGGGCAAACTCCGGAGGGCATAGAGTTCGCTGATGCGAAGAAGTATGTGGCCGAGTCGCTACGTGCGGCTGCCGAGGCCGCCGAGGGTACCGAGGTGTATCT
>CAZCJS010000422.1:0-2882 GCA_964498775.1 uncultured Armatimonadia bacterium | reverse complement strand
CGCGGAGGTAGTCGCAGTATGTGATAAGGACCCGGCGAGGGTGGCTGAGAAAGCCGCCTCAGTGGGTGGTAATATCGGCGAAGCGACGGAGCTGGACCTGAGCAAGCAGAACCGCTACACGAGTCTTGAGGAGATGCTAGCGGAGGAACAGCTCGATTGCGTTGACGTCTGCACGCCGACTTTCCTGCACGCGGAGATGACTATCACGGCGCTGGAGGCGGGCTGCAACGTCATCTGCGAGAAGCCGATGGCGCTTACCGTCGCGGACTGCGACCGGATGATCGCCGCTGCGGAGGCCAATTCGCGGCTGCTTTTTATCGCCCAGTGCATCCGCTTCTGGCCGGAGTATGAGGTACTGGCGAAGATGGTAGGCAACGGGGAGCTCGGGCGCGTGATATCGGCGAGGTTCGTGCGCCAGTCACCGACGCCGACATGGGCCTCGGACAACTGGCTGATGAACCCCGCACTCAGCGGCGGCGCGATGCTGGACCTCCACGTCCATGATGCGGACTTCATCCTGTCAGTGTTTGGACAACCGAATGCAGTGGTCACGCGTGCGGGAAACCTGATTACCGCAGGTGCAGGAGTTGACCAGGTGTTCACCGCATATCTCTACGATGACTTTGCGTGTGCGGCTGAAGGCGGGTGGGTGATGCCGGACAGCTTCCCGTTCGAGATGGGCTACCAGGTGCTGGGCGAGAAGGGAATACTCGATTTCTCGCTGGCTAAGGATCCGATGCTGGTGTTCTACCCGTTCGAGGGCGAGCCATACACGCCGGAGTTCGCGCCTGGCACGGGCTATGACCGGGAATTGCCGTACTTTGTAGAGTGCATCGAGAGCAACACTGCGCCGGCGCGTGTCACCCCTGAGTCAGCGCGCGAGTCGGTGCGGCTGGTCATGGCAGAGATCGCGTCTGCAGCGAGCGGGGGCGCAGTCGCAGTGGGCTGATGGTGGCGATAGCAGACAAAGCAGTCTGAGCTGATGCGGACGAACTAAACCAGGTGTGGCCCCGGGAGTTGTGCAGAACCGGGGTCACTAACGTCTTGGACGCAGAATCGCGATGGTGTCGCGTACGACCTTCTGCAAGCCGACGATGACGACGAAGAACTCAAGGCGGCCGAGGAACATGCCAAGGGTCTCCGTCCAGAGCACTAGGGGCGGCGCATTAGGAGCCGTCACGCCCAGAGAAAGACCAACAGTACCAAGAGCAGAGGCAAACTCAAACAGCGATTGCTCGAGCGTGTAACCGTGTGCAGCGATGATGCCCGATCCCAGAACCCAGACACCGATGTAGAGGAACGCGAAGGTCGCTATCTCGCTGATTTGTGTATCAGTGATGTAGTCCCTGCTCTCCCCGCGCCAGACGGCGTGCTCGACGACAGCGGTCCTGGGCAGGAGTGCGCGACGGACGCGCCACCAGATAGATGTGGCGAGCAGGTAGATGCGATATTGCTTGATGCCGCCGGCCGTCGAGCCCGTGCCCCCGCCGATGACCATGAGAGTGATGATGATCAGCAGCCCCAGGCCGCTCCAGTTCTCGTAGCTGGTGATCGTGAACCCCGTACCCGTTAGCGCTGAGGTAGGCTCGAAGACGGCCACGCGGACGGCGCCGGGGACTGTTGAATACAGACTCAGGCACACCGAAGAGAAGAGAATAAGCGCGCATATTGGGATAAGGAGTGCGCAGAGCCGGATTTCTCCGTTGCGCAGCACCGCTTTGAACTTGCCGCGCACAAGGGCGTATGCTGTCAAGAAATTCAGACTACCCAGCAACATCAGCGGGATTGTGATCGCCTCAATGAGTGGCGAATCGTAGTGAGCGATACCGTCGGGGTGAGTTGAGAATCCACCGGTGGCAACGGCGGTGAAGGCGTGGTTGATGGCTTCGAAGAGCGGCAGGCTGGCGATCCGGTAAGCGATGATACCGACGATGGCATAGGCGCTGTAGATGCTCATGACGAGACGCACGGAGGTGCGGATATGCGGGGCAAGCTGTTGTCTGCGGCCCTCAGCGGCGGAGAGCCCGGTGCCGGTGGGCCCGGCGATGGAAGCAAGCATGATAATCGCCAGGCCGGCACCGCCGGCCAGTTGCATTACGCTGCGCCACATTAGAATCATGCGGGTGCTTGTCGTGACATCAACCACGCTGAGACCGGTTGTTGTCCAGCCGCTGACAGCTTCGAACATTGCCTGCGTGAAGTTCAGACCCTCCACCATCATGAAGGGGAGCGCAGAGACAAGAGAGACGATACCCCAGCTCAATACGACCACGACGCTGCCTTCCTGCAACGTCATCGCCGACGGCTCCGCAATGCCGATATACTTTCTCAGTATGGTGCCCAGAACGATTAGCGATAGAGCGGGGATCAGGAATCCGCCGATATGGGACGCCTCCTCCGGCCGGCTTATCAGAACCAGCAGCGGGGTCAGCATCAGCACGCCGGAGAGCCGCAGCAACATCCCCGTGTAAGCGAGAATGCAGCGGGGATGGTGCGCATAACGGATACGCTTTTGTGAGCCAAGAGTTTTCATTCGCCCGCATGACCTGTGAGCGTCTTCAGGACCTGGTTGTGGTTCTCCGGCAATGAAATAGCGATGACGCGGTCCTCCCGGCGCAAAACCGTCGTCCCGGTAGGTACGATGGGCTGGCCGGCACGGAGTACACAGGCGATGAGCGAGTCCCTGGGCAGAGGCACATCACTCAGCTGGATATCAATGATCGGCGATTTCTCGCTCAGCACCACATTGGTGACATTGACCTTGCCCTCGCCTACCGGCATCAGCTCCATGATTTCCTCGAAGGCGACCATCTGCTCGATGAGGCCGGAGAGTATCCGTGTGGTGGATACGGCGGTGACACCCAGATTGCGGAAAACCTCCT
>CAZCJS010000421.1:0-2925 GCA_964498775.1 uncultured Armatimonadia bacterium | reverse complement strand
CGTTCATGCCGTGGTCGTCACACATCGAGCACTCCGCGATCTCACACATGCGGTCATACTCATCAGCCATTACGCCGGCCCTTCTTCCTACGGGCTGCCCGAATGTTGCAGTCCGAGTGAGCTAATCCGTTGTAACGGTTGTCTGACCCGTCCCGGTGGTCTAAGTGCAGGTTCTTGAGCCATCCCCGCGGGATTCGGTAGTCGCCGTTTTTATCCTTGAGGATTTCCGGTAGCAGCGGGAGGCGGCAACGGACACATAGCTGGCCTGGACGTAAGTCCTTCAGTGCCATGCGCCGTTGCCAGCGGTGCCGCGCCCCGTAGCGAGACGTGTCTTTAGCCCAAGAGTTGGCGTCCCGCAGATACCACATCAGAACAGGCTGTCTACGTCCGGCGAGTTGGTATCACGCAACAGACCAGCGAGCATGTCGATGCCAGTAAGTTCAAACTCTGCGGCCTCAGCACGGAGCTTCTCTTCGTGATCACGAGTCATCCGCAAATCAGCCACATCTGAAGGCGTCAACGCGCCCAAGCGAACAACGTCAATCTCGTTGATCGGCACTGGAAGATGTCGCTTGTCGTAAAGCAACTGCAACTGCACCTCGCTGCCAGAGCCAAGTGAGAGTTGCCCGTAGTTGCGGAAGTAACTTGCTGACTGACGCTTGGCGTTGCCCTCCCGGCGGATCACTTCACTGGCGGCAGTGCGTGATATGAGTTCTTCGACGTTCTCGCTGCCGATGTATTCCTTGACCCAGTCGATGACCGGCGCCATCCAGTTTGTGGACTTGGTGGTGTATCGGTCTGGTCGGTGGTCGTCCAGCATCGCGTCGATCTGCGCGAACAGGTCCTTCCGCTTCTTACCGTCTTCGCCGTTGTTGGGATCATCGGCGGGGTCATCAAAAATGATGTTGTCCATTACTTGCTTCCTTCCAGGGTCTGAGCGATTGAGATGATGCTGGCTTCGATTTCATTGATGCTCTTCAGTGCGTGGTCGGTAAGTCCTTCCTTGATGGTTTGGGTGAACTTGTCGTCGGGGTTTTCCAGCACTTCTTGGAGTGCGAGCCATCCGCCGCCGATTACGTCGTTGATGCGCTGGATGTTTCGCTTCGCCGCTTCGTAAAACTCTTGCTTGGCTTGGTTGGCGAGTTGTTCGGCTTCTTCCCACGTCAGTTCTTCGGACTCGACACGGGCCGCGAAGGAGTTCTTCCTCCGACCCGCCAGTAGGGCGTCGATTTCTGCTACGCGCTGCGCCCGCTGTTCGTCTTCAATCCGTTTCCGCAACGCCTCTTTGGCTTCGGCTAGGGTGATGGATTCCTCTGCCACGGCGTCGGCCAGGTCGGGGGCTTCGGAGCGGATGGACTCGGCGGCATCTTCCCGCTCCAGCTTCTCCCGCTTACGCTGCTTGGCGATCTCGTAGGCACCATCGAACTTGCCAGTACCACCAAGGACTGCATCGACTAGATCGGGCGCGAACTCCAGAATCGTGCTTGCCTGGGCAATGCGGCCAGCCGTTACGCCATGCTGACTGGCGGCATCGCGCATCTTCTGTTTAGAAACTAAACAAGACCGAGCAACAACAATGGCCTGCTGCCCTTTGGTCATATGCCGTCGAGAGATGTTCACTGCCAGTGCGTAGCCATCCGGGTCATCCCCGTCATAAGTGACGAACTTCGGCTCAACCCCGGCCCGCTTGCACGCCGCGAACCTGTTGCGGCCATCAAGAATCCGGCCATCCTTATCCAGGACAATCGGCTGCAACTGACCACGACCCTTGATGTCGGCAGCCATGTCTTGCAGCTCGTCGTCCGGCAGCATCGGAAACAAATCCGCTACCGGGTGAACCTCTCCGTTGAACTTCACTTGCTCTTTTCCTTCCCCTTCATGGAATTTCTTGGCCTGAAATCGTGCGCGTTACTTAGGTGAGATTCCCTCCCAAGTTGAGTTAGTTCTTTCGTTAGTACGTCCGTTACGTTTCGTGCATCTGCCCCTCGCAATGCCGCCGCATATGCGGATCGCATTGCCTCAGGCATTCCCATGCCACCTCTTCAACGCCGCGTTCCTGGCATCATCAGAACGCTTCTTCGCCGCCTCATCACTGATCTGAAAATCAGACCAACCATTGATCGACCAGCCACCCATATCCGTATGCCATAGACCGACTTTCACCAGCTCACCCGCCTCCCTCTTAGTGGCATGGATGAACGGCAGGCAGGACTCCGGGATGTACCCATCGGTGCCGTGCTGACCGCAATAGGCAAGTCCAGTGAGGTACACGAATGCAGACCGCCAACGGCCGGCAGATGTCAGTTCCAGTACCTTCGGATTGGAAGGGAACTGAGTGTCGAGACGCACCCACGGCAGGCCCACTATTCGGCGTCCTCTCCGCCGGAATTGATTTCTGCGAGCCAGAATGCGATGCCCCGGTCTCCGTTCCACAGGCGTTCCCCGCCCACCAACACCGAGAACTCCTGCGGCGCCCGAACAGCACTCGACACGTTCAAGCCCGCAGCCGCGCAATGATGCTGAACGAAGCTGGCATCAACATCCATGCCCAGGATGGGGATGATCACCTCAGTCATCGGCGTCATCCTCGTCGGGGTCTGACTCCAACGCGGACTCCAATGCCCGCCGCACATCTTCACGCTGCTGGCGCAGCCTGCGCACTGCATCCATGACTCGCGAATCATCAAAGTGCATACGCTTCGCGTCCGGGTCTATCTCGCCCTTCACAGTCGGGAAGTGGTGCGCCTGAATCAACGCGAACGCCACCGCCATCCGATGCGAGCCCGCCGCATAGCGCAGCCGGCCCCGACGATCCAAAACCCACCAACACCCATCCCGCTTAACAACTTTGAACATCACACGTCCCCTTCGTGTTGATAAAGCGGGCAGTCGCACCACTCACACAAACGCAAATCGGCATGCTCA
>CAZCJS010000420.1:0-2927 GCA_964498775.1 uncultured Armatimonadia bacterium | reverse complement strand
ACGTCTGGGCAATCGGCCGGACGGCCCAGGGGAAGCTGGTGGCGTGCACCGGGGCATCCGGGAAGCTCTATGAACTGCTCGGGTCGAATGATTACCGGCAAATGGCTGCTTTCGCCCAGGCACATGTCATGTGCATGGCCGCTGATGAAACCTACACCTATCTTGGTACCGCCGACCAGGGGGTGGTGTATCGGCTGGACAGCGCCGAGCGCTGCACCGCACTCTTCGACGCCAAGGACAAGGACATTACCGCGATCGTAGCGGCTACCGGGGCAAAGGAGACTGCGGGGACGATATGGGTCGCGACGGCGGGGAGTGCGGGTTCCGTCTATGAAATCGATCCCGAGGGCCGGACGACGGAGCTGTACAGCGACAAGAAAACCCCCGTTTATGCGCTGGCCTCGCTGGACGGGGCACTCTATGCCGGCACCGGGGACGAAGGCAAGCTGCTTTGCATCACCGGCAAGGACTATCACAGCGTGGCCCATGATTCGGAGAGTGCCTGCGTGACATGCCTGCAGCCGGTGGGCAGTACGCGGATGTATGTGGGGACAGCGAACCTGGCCGGTCTGCTGCGTCTGGACACGGCACAGCCTGCGACCGGCTCGCTTGAGTCATCCGTGCTTGATGCGAGTCATATCGCGACCTGGGGCGCGCTGCGCTGGCAGGTCAAAGCTAATGGCGGGGCAACTGCGGAATTATCCACGCGTTCGGGGAGCAATTCCGACCCTTCCGATGCCAGTTGGAGCGTCTGGGCTGGCCCGTTGGTGAACGGCGAACCGGGCGCAGCAAACAGCCCGCGTGCCCGCTATCTCCAGTACCGCCTGCAGTTGGCCCGAACAAAGCCGGAAGCGCACGTCGAGGTCGGCAGCGTCAGCATCAGCTATCTGCCTGCGAACCAGCCGCCCAAGCTGGAGATAAAGAAGCCCGCCGAAAACGCCGTCATTTCCGGTAAATACGAGATCAAGTGGGATGCCTCCGACCCGGAGAGCGATACTCTAAGCACGTCAGTGCATTTCCGCCGCGTTGGTGAGGAGAAATGGCGTCTGCTGACTGACGACGTTGAGGACGAGTCCTACGAATGGGATACGTCGGATGTGGAGTGCGGCCACTACCAGTTGCGTATCGCCGTCAGTGACAGTGCCAGCAACCCCGGTGATGCCATGAGCGACGAGATGACACTGGAGTTGCTGACGATAGACAACATCGCTCCCCGCATCTGGGTGGATACTATTGAGACACGCGGGAGAAGC
The DNA here is from genome assembly GCA_964498775.1 of uncultured Armatimonadia bacterium. Taxonomy (GTDB): domain Bacteria; phylum Armatimonadota; class Zipacnadia; order Zipacnadales; family UBA11051; genus UBA11051. The sequence continues at coordinate 1,674 of CAZCJS010000420.1, read as the reverse complement.
CTCGTCATCAGCGGTATTGCTGCCGATGAGCTCTCCTCAGTCGCGGAGGTCTGCTATCGGCAAGACGACCGCTGGCTGGGGGCGCAGCCGGTGGACGGCATGTACGATGGGGCTAGCGAACGCTTCCGGATCGAGATGCCATTGCCTGAAGAGAGCACTGAGGTGACGCTCCGCGCACGGGATGGCGGCGGCAATGACACAACGATCATCGTGAAATGGCCGGAGTGCAAGACAGTAGTGCCCGTCGGGTGATTCAGTGTGTGGGTCGGCGTGCCGGTCAGATAGCCGTCGCCTGCCCATTGCCTGCCGCCAGCCACACATTCCCGTGCAAACTCGTCGCGCCTGTGGTAAAATAGAAAACAGACATTGTTGTGTCTGTGAACAAAGCAGGTGGCACGGACATCAAACTGAAATGAAGGCCCCATTTGCATGGGAGTGTCTCATACTGTCCAAAGGGGGTAGCAATATGATGCGTTTCTGGCAGTTGCTTACAGCCGTGGCGGTAGGGGTGACCGTACTGAGCGTTGCCACGGTGTGCCCGGCCCAGAGAGAGCTGATCGTCTTCAGCGGTGACTTCGACAAGGCCGAGGCGGCCGCGTGGGGAGCGGGCACAGCGGAACTTACCGAAGAGCAGAACTATCTGGAGCGCGATGTGCTGGAAATCGGCACGAAGGGGTTCCACGAAGGCGGACGCCTGCATCTGAAGATTCCCGCCGACATGGGGGCGTTCCTGTCTGAGCCAGAGAAGAGCTTCCTCGTCCTGATCGTCAAGGTCCATCAGGAAGAAGTCAAAGCGTCTCAGGATGGACGCGGGGGCATGCCAATGGAAGGCCCCGACATGCTGCCGCCTGACGACCCAGGTATGCTACCTCCCGGTGACCTGCCCGGAGGCCCCGCAGGGCCCGAACCGCCCATGCCACCGCCAGACCCGGACGCTCCCATGCCGCCGGAGCCGGGAATGGACATGCCGTTTGACGACATGCCCGGCGGCCCTCCCGGCGCAGAAGGCCAGGGGCAGCAGGCCCCGGAAGCCCCGCCACCAATGGTCACCAAACTCCGTGCGCTGCTGGTCACCGACAAGGGGCAGATCGACTCCGGTGCGATTGATATTTTACGTGCCGAAGACGCCCTCGAGGACTGGTACACAATGGTCATTCCACTCGCTCAGTTCGCCGGCGCAGGTAAGAACCCTGAAGCGAAGCTGGAAGACATCGCCATTTTCGGGGATGTCGAGGAGAAGTTCTGGCTTGCAACGGTCAAGCTTGTTTCCGAAACCGACCCCCTCATCGCGGATGCCGGCGAAGACCGGATCGTCAAAGTGGATGAAGAGGTTGAGTTCGTCGCCGAGGAGCAAAAAGGCGATGCCCGCGTCCAATATCTGTGGGACTTTGACGACTGGGACGGCATCGCCGAGGACTCCATCGGCAGGAAGGTAAAGTGGACATTTTTCGAGCCCGGCTTCTATGTCGTCACACTCACCGTCTGTGACCGCACCGGCCGCCGCCTCACCCGCACGGCCCAAGTTGATGTCAAAGTCGAGGAGTAAGCCCTCCATGTGACCGCAATCTGACGGGACCCTCCGAAGGCAAATGGAGGGTCCTGTTTTTATGGGAACAGAGCCTATGACAGCTGAGAGCTTCACACTCGTCGGCGGCACTATTATTGATCCGGCTT
>CAZCJS010000419.1:0-2942 GCA_964498775.1 uncultured Armatimonadia bacterium | reverse complement strand
GTCGCACCGCGTTGTGCTTGTTTTCCCGGTTCCCAGAGACAAGGTAATTGTGCGCGTAGATGTCGTTACCGGCGAGCAGTTGTCCACACGCCGATCGCCAAAGCATGGTCAAGTAGCAGATGTGTTTGATGAACTGGTTTACGCCTTCGGCTTAATGCGGCTTACGAACTTCGCGCTGGAAGTGCTGCTGACGGTCGAGCGGGAGTTGCGGCAGAATGATGGGCAGGGAAGTTGGCGACGCAAGGGTGTGTCGCTGGTCGGCCGCGAGTTGCAGGCGATCGTGGGGCGGCAGCGGTTTGAAAAGCCGGTGGAGCTGCTGCGGCTATTGCCGGAGGGCCTCCCGGAGCGGTTCACGGTTGCCGACCTGGAGGAAGGTCTCGGCATAAAGCATCGAGCGGCAAGCAGAATGGCCTATGTGCTGCGGGAGTTGGGCGTGATAGAGCATGTTGGAGAGCGTGGCAGGGCGTACATGTACACAACGGCGGGGGATTCAAACATCGCTCTGCTCGCGTTTAGGAACTTACCTGTGGCAACCCTCACTGGCGAGTAGGGGCTTATCTTCCGATAGCGGTGGGGAGTAGTTGTAACGCGTCGCTGTTGCGGTAGCTCAGAACCATTTACACGATTCTCTTGACACGCTTTGCCGCAGACAATATACTCTGTGCTGGCGGGCTGGCGAATCAACGCTTGGCCGTGATCATAGAGAGATTTTTTTGTCCGCGACCTGACAGTAAGGCAAACACGCCTTTCATATCCAGCCCCTCCTAAGCGGGTGTTTCTTTATGGATGGATTTGTGGTAGCGGGACTGGTAGCAGTCGGCATCTGTGCGGTCCTGACCGTACATCTTCGAGACATTCTGCGTGCAGCAATCGCCCTGGCGGTACTCAGTGTAGTGCTGGCAGCGATATTCTTCAAACTTGGAGCCCCCTACGCGGGGGCTTTTGAGTTAAGTGTGTGCGCAGGTCTGGTGACGGTGCTGTTCGTAGCCGCGATATCCTCGGTGGCTGCAAAGGAACCAGAGCAGTCTGAGCAGGAAGAGGATTAGAAATGGGCGGGAAACTGTTACTCGGCGTTGTACTGGGAGCAGGTATCTTCCTGGCACTCATCAACGTGCTGGTCGTCAGCGGGCAGATCCCCGTGCTGGGCCACATCACGCACGTGATCGAGTTCCGAGAGGCATTCTGGACCTTTCGCGCACTGGACGTCGTCGGGCAGTTGGCGCTGCTCATCACCAGCACCTTCGGAGTACTAGTATTGGTCAGGGAGAGGCAGTAGGACGATGTGGAATGCATACTGGATCGCAGTGCTTTTCCTCTTCAGCCTCGGCATCTATGCCTTGGTCTTCCGGCACAATCTGTTTCACCTCATTCTGGCGCTTGAGGTGATGGCGAAGGCTCTCTGTCTGGGCGTTCTGGTCGCCGGGTCGCATCATGGAGGCGGGCTGCTGAGTGTTTCAGAGACGATCGTTATCACGATTATCCTCATTGAAGTTGCGACGACTGCAATCGCTCTTTCCCTCGTCGTGTCAGCATACAAGCATACTGGAAGCATAGACATTGCTGCGCTGCGGCGCTTGAAAGGATGAAGTAGCCACGGATATCCAGGTGCTGGCGTTATGGACAATTGCTACTCCCCTACTAGGCGCACTGCTGGTCTGGGTCATCGGCATGGCCAACGACCGGCTGATGAAGTGGGTCGCGGTATTGGTGTCGGTAGTGACCGGAGCGCTGACCATCAAGCTGCTGACGGCCATACCGGCGCACCTCCCCGCCGATCACGGGTACTTCTGGATCCCTAACGAGGCCATCAAGATAGGCTTCAACCTAACGGGGCTGGGAGTCTGGGTGGCAGCGGTAGCGGGTGTTGTCGGATGTCTCGCCGTCATTTTCTCTCTGAAATACATGGAACACTACGAGACCGACTACCCGCCGACGCGGTACTACTTCTTCACCGTGCTGTTCATCGGCTCGATGATCGGTCTGGCACTTACGGACAACCTGCTGGTCCTGTACCTGTTCTGGGAGATGATCGGCTTCTGTTCGTATATCCTCATTGCCTATTTCTACAAGGATCCGAAGGCGGTATTCTCGGGGACGAAGGCTTTTGTAGTGACGCGGCTGGGTGACGTCGGTTTTCTCGCCGGCATCATAGTGCTGTGGCACGCGACGAAGACGACGAACATCTTCGAGATACTGGACATAGCCGGGACGGGCCAGATAGACATGCTGACCCTGGGCCTTGCCGGGTTCGGGTTCATCATGGCAGCGGTGGGCAAGTCGGCGCAGTTCCCGCTGCATGTATGGCTGCCGGACGCGATGGAGGCACCCACGACCATCAGCGCGCTGATTCATGCCGCCTGTCTGGTCAATGCCGGTGTCTATCTGCTCGCACTGATGTACCCAGTGTTCATAATGGTCGTCTGGTGGGCGCCGCTGGTGTTGTGGATCGGCGCAATCACGGCATTGCTGGCCGGAATACTCGCCCTGATTGAGTATGACATCAAGCGGGTGCTTGCATATTCGACAGTGAGTCAGCTTGGTTTCATGGTTGCCGCAGTGGGCGCGGGCGGCATTTTCGCAAGCCAGTTCCATCTCGTGAACCACGCGATCTTCAAGGCGCTGCTGTTTCTCTGCGCAGGGGCCATAGTACATGCAATCGGGACACGCGATCTCCGCGAAATGGGCGGTCTCGGTAAGAAGATGCCGCTCACGCAGTTGACCTGCGCGGTAGGTGTCATGGCACTGGCGGGGATACCCGTTCTGAACGGCTTCTGGTCGAAGGATATGATACTGGAGAGCGTGATAACGGCTGGTGCCTGGGCAGGTGTGCCGCTGGTACTGCTGATTATCTCGGCGGTTCTAACTGCGGCGTATTCGCTGCGGATGTACTGGATGGCGTTCGCGGGCGCACGACCATACGAAAAAGAAGCCCACGACGGACC
>CAZCJS010000418.1:0-2951 GCA_964498775.1 uncultured Armatimonadia bacterium | reverse complement strand
GCGGCTGCGAGGCCGTGGCGACCGCGCTGCTGATCAACGAACTGCTGGACGAGGGCGCCCCCAAGCGCGAGTGGAGCGGGGTGGTGCGTGACTCGATCGGCCGCGCCGCCGAGGGGCTGACCGTCCAGGTGACCGCCGAGCTGCCCGAGACCGACGACATCATGCGCTACAGCGACGTCACCAACCAGGACGGCGAATACAAGGTCAGCTACCGCTGGCACGAGCAGGTGGTCTACACCCTGCGCGTGCTGGACAACTCCCAGGCGATCTGGGAGCAGTACTTCGGCACGGTGGAGCTGGACAACTTCGTCACCGACATCACCATCAGCGGCACCGCCGGCGCCGACATCAGCGGGGTGGTCACCGATCAGGCCGACGACCCGCTGGAGGACGTGCTGCTGGTGATCGCCACGCTCAACGCGCTGGACGAGACCCCGACGCTGCTGCTGACCACCGGCGGCGACGCGATGTACGACTCCACCAACGAGGCGGGCATCTACGGCTTCGACGCCGACATCGACAAGTACGTGATCGTCTGCGCCTTCCACCCCGACTACGGCTTCGCCTACGCGGTGGACGAGGACGCCGACAACGACGGCAGCGTGGCGCTGAATATCCAGCTGGCGGACGCTGAGACTTACAGCGTCGACGTGCAGGTGGTGGACATCAACGACGATCCCGTCGCGATGCAGGTGCTCAGCGCGGCGCGCCAGTTCCGCCTGCGCCTCGAGCAGCCCTACAACCTGTCGCCCGCCGTCGACGACGTGGTGGCGGACGCCTCCCTGTTCAGCGGGATGGCGGGGGTGCCCAGCGACTACCACCCGGTGTCGGTGACCATCGACGTGCAGGCCACGGGCCTGAGCGGCATCGCCGAGGGCGCGGACAACGTCCAGGGCGGCGTGTATCAGCTCAGCCTGCTGAGCATCGCCAGCGACGAACCCGCCACCGCGCTGATCGTCGGCGACAACCCGCTTGTGCTCAGCGAGGACTCAACCGTCGTGGTGAAGGTGAACTAGCAGGCGTCGCTTTGCATCCATGACGCCTTGGCCACGTACTTCCTGCCAATCAGAAGCGTTGACTTTATCCGGCCCTTCGGGCCCTCCTCCACGTCGCAGCGATACCGATCTCTAATCCTGAATCCCTGGTAGATGTCGTATTCCAGATTCACGAATAGCCTCTTGACGCCACCCTTGGACCAGCGGTTCTGGACCTCAACGGGGCTGAAGCCCACGCTGAAGGGGCTTTCTTTGCTTCCCTCGCCGGCCCCGGACCCAATTACATTAAACCTCCGCCTATGCTTCGACCCCAAGGCTATATCCCCCGTCAACTCCAAATTGATGGCCGAGTGAGGGCTAACGTTTCTGAAGATGAGGTCTAGCACCCATTGGTTCTCGTTAGACTCTCGAAGCGTGCGAGCTTCAAGCATCATCAATGGTACCTCTCCCCTCGACAGCAGTCTTGCCACCGCTGCCTCTCCGATCTGAGCGTCGAGCCGCGCGAGAATGAGGGGCTTCAAGTCGAAACTGGTGTCAAATGCGTCATACCACGCACCCACGTCCTTCCCTGAATACGCGTTCTTCATCTCATCGATGATTTCAAAGACACGTGGGTCCTTCCCGCCGTTAGCTCCATTGGCGGCGACTGCCGACTGGGCCGACGCCTTCCCGTGGTAGTCACGAATGAGCTCCTTTCGAGCAAACAGAAACCTCGGCTTGTCGCTGAACTCAAGCGCGGTCCTCACCTCCAAGTGCGTGGCTGACACTTCGGGAAACGGGTCGGGGAGGGGCTTACCGTATCGATGCGAAAGAACTACCAGGACAACATCTGATCGGCGGAGATTATCAAGACAAGTCTCAATCACACCAGTGAATCCGGAAACTTCAAACCCGGAGTCAGGGATATCTGACAGCACTGGCACAAGGCCTGCATCTCTGATGCAGTGTTGCACTTCGGCTCTTAGATCAACCAGATCGTTGATCGTTGAGCTGACGAATATTCTCGCTCCACTCATTCGCTGCTCACGCACTTACTCCAGCTTGGCACTTCAGACCAGCGAGACCGTGGTGCTAGGTCCTAAACCTGCCGTGCTGTAGTGTACAACTCCCTCGTCCCGAAGCTTGTCCAGCGCATTCACCACTGTGGCGAATGCGTAGTCGCCGGCCAGATAACTCACAACGTCTCCGGCGGTGATGGACCCGCTCTCATTCCGCCGGAGAACACTCCTGACTGCTGCTTCTGCAGATTCCTCCGCGACACTCTCGCCAACGCGCTTAGTGTCCTTGATTGCGTCACTGATCACATGGCGCAGCTCAGTTGACAGAGCAGCGATCTTCTCCTCAGTCATCTCTTGCCGGTCCAGTACTTCCAGCATTCTGTTGTCGTAGCGCTGTTCCAGTTCGTTGAACTGCTCCTGGACCTTGACTTCGGCTGCATCGTCCGTCGTGGCCTGATCATCCTTGCTTGGCCACACATGACGTCGCATGTCAGTCACGGTGTCTTTCATCATAGAGAACGTGTCTGCGTACAGGCTGTCAAAGACCTTCTCTAACCGGGCGACCGCAGATTGTATGTCTCTCTGGACTTCCTTCGTGCTGCTGAGGTTCTTGGCTGACCAATTGTAGAAGAGGGCCGAGAGCACCATGGCGAGGATGGCCAGCAATACTGATGCAAAGGAAGCTGCGAATGCCCATATCTCAACAGAGGTGCTTTCCATTTCAGTAACCCCCACTGTCAAGTCCAGAATCGGCAGTGACGGCGATAATGATATCAGAAGATTGTCAGAGAAGCCAACTACAGCAGGTTCCGCGCTTTGACTTCCAGGTACTGGTTGACCACGGCGGTATCCAGGCGCTCGGCGGCGACGTTGATGATCAAACAGCCGCGGGTGCGGAGCGTACTCAGCGTGCGCTGCTTCTCGCTGATGAACTGCTCGGCGGCCCCCATCACGTAGG
>CAZCJS010000417.1:0-2952 GCA_964498775.1 uncultured Armatimonadia bacterium | reverse complement strand
GAGCGCCTTGTGCTACTGTGCACGCCCGACGAGATCATCCGCTTTGAGGCTTTCCGCAAGGATCAGCAGATCCCGACCCGCTCGGAGCTGATGCGCCACCTCATTTTCTCTCCGATCGAGGATTGGGAGGAGCGGGAAGGTGCGCACGCCGTCTCCGCAGAGAGAAAGTGACATCCAGGAGGAGATCGTAGCATGGCTTTCCGCGATCTCTCGCCGCTACCATATCGGCTTCCACTCCATCCCAAACGAAAGCATCCTCATCTCCGGCCGCACCGGAGGTAAGCGCCAATACGCGCTCCTGGCAAAGCTCAAGCGCATGGGCTTGACGCCGGGAGTGGCCGACTTGGCGCTCTTCCACCGCGGCCGCCTCTACTACGCCGAAGTCAAGCGCCCAGGCCAGCTCCCGTCGCAAGCACAGCGCGAGTTCCAGGCATGGTGCGATTTCTGCGGCGTGCCCTACCGCGTCGTCTACTCACTACGCGACGTGCGCTCCTACGTCCGAGACATCCTCTCACAGGACGCTTGACACCATTATTGCATTGTACTATAATGCTCATGGAGGTGGAGCATGGGGTATTCAAATCTGCCGCCTGGGGTGCGCGAGTGCGACATTCCGGGCAGTCGGCCGGAGGACGTGGCGTGGCTGGAGCTTCGCGAGGAAGTCTCGGACGTGATCCAGGAGATGTCGGATCTTCGGGAGTTCGAGCGCGAGTTCCTCTACGACTGGGTGACGTACCTGACGATAATCGAGCTGCGAAGGTGGCTCGCGCCGACGGGGGATATGGTGCAGCAAGCACTGCAGGAGCGGAGGCATGGGTAGCAGACGCACGTTTCGCGAGTGGCGGATGGGCCTGTGGCTATCGTGGCTCCTGTGGAAGGCTGCGCGGCCGCGTCGCGGGCAGGGCGAGTAGATGACCCTCGCAACATGGCTCGTGCGCTACTACATCGCCATCCCGGTTATCGCCGGGTCGGCGCTGCTGGTGTTTGGCCTCGGCTGGTACGCCTCATGGCTGGGGCGTGAGCGGTACGTGGACAAGCGTATTGCAGACGGCGTGGAGCGCGAGCACGGGAGACTGCTGCAGCGGCTGGCGCGGGCTGAGGCGATGGCTGAGTCGGCTGGTATCATGATGCGTGTTACGGCGCACGAGGTTGAGGAGATGAGGAGGGCGTGATGGCCGAGAAACTACGAGAGGCGATTGAGTGGGCGAGGGCTGACCACGTGACTTACGAGTACTGGTTCATATGCGAGTCGTGCGGTGAGAGGCAGAGACAAAAATACGACGTCCGCATACCAACAGTAGCATCTTGCCCGATCCACATGACGTTGCACTGCACGTATTGTGGTGGACTATTGCGAGCTGACGATCGTTGTATTGCACAACCGGAGGAGACGTGATGGACGAACAGAGGCTTCGGGAGGCGATCAAAGGCATTGACGATCACACGTCATGGGGCAAGAGCGGGTATAAGCACTGGAGGACAGTCAAAGCCGCCGCCGAGCGCAGCCTTGCGGTGCCGGATGATGCGGAGGTGCGGGAGGCGGTGGAGGTTGCGCTCCGGTGGCAGAAAGAGCACGGGCTTGGGCGGCAACGGGTTGCGACGCTCGGCGTGCTGATTGCCGCCGCCCTCACCCCCCGCACCCGCTGGTACATGCCGGAGGTGGATGGGCCTCCGACGGATACGGGCAAGACTTGTGTCGCATGGTTTCAGGGCGAGACAAAGGCATATATATGGGTTTACGAAGCGGGCAGGTGGGTCTCTGGCACCATTAGTTGGTGGGGTCTTATCGCATATACTTACCTCGACCCGCCGCCCGTGGAGGAGCCGCTGGACGCCGACACTGCATGGGATATCCTCGATGCTCACATCGCCCAAACAACGGCTGGCGACGGCGAGGAAGTGGGTGCGGCGCTTAGATGGCTGCGCGAGAACTGGCGCAAGATGCGGGGCCACTCATGACCTACTGGATGTGGATGCTCTACGGAGCGGTGGTGATGATGGCCTGTGTAGCGATATGGCGATACGCAAGGAGGAAGCGATGACCATCGTGTTGTTCGTGCTTGGCATAATTGCAGCCGCATACATCGGCTGGTATTGGGCATGGAATAAGTACAAATGAGTGAGTTGACGCGAGAGGAGCTGGAACTTTGGCTACATATTGCACGGTCGTTGGAACAGGTTGGGCATGAACGGGAGTGCGAAACCGCCCTCGCCTACCTCGACCGCGCCGAGCGGGCGGAGGCGCGCCACCGGGAATATGCTGACGGGATAGCGCACGCGATAGGTGTGCAGCGACAGTTACGGCCAAGTGGCGAACCAGCACGGAGTGATCGCGAGGAAATCATAGCTCTGCGATCCGAACGCGACGCTGCTAAAGACGAGTTGGACCACGCGCTCCAGGCATGGGCAACGCAGCGACGACGGGCTGAGGAGGTACTTGACCAGCCCTGATCGTTACATTACAATGCACTAATGGACAATCGAGAATACCAAACGCGGGCTGTCCGCAGGCTGAACGCGCTGTTGAACGCCTCGCGCCATCCGGTCTACCTCGCGCCGTGCGGGACCGGGAAGACCTACACAGCCGCGGCGCTGATTGCCGATCGGATCTCTCTGCGGCGGCGGGTGTTCGTCATCGTGCCGCAGGTCGAGATCTTCGACGAGTGGATGCGCGTGCTCGGTGATGCCGGACTTAACCCCGGCTACATCAACGACGAGGGGATCCGCGGCCGGGACCGCGGAGTGTACGTCTGCATGGCGCTATCGCTGGTAGGTGCGCTCGCGCTTCTACCGGAATCGCTGTATCCGGACGAGATCATCACCGACGAGATGCAGCACTCGTTGGCGGCAAGCTGGGAGATGATCTACCGCTTTTTCCCGAAGGCGCTGCGTCGTGGGCTTACCGCTACGCTGTACCACGGTAGCCTGAGGAGCTTCGCGCACCTGTACACC
>CAZCJS010000416.1:0-2966 GCA_964498775.1 uncultured Armatimonadia bacterium | reverse complement strand
CTTGGGAGTGAATCCCTAAGTGAACTCCGAGCGTTCATGCGGCCATCTCCGGGGGCGCAACGCGAGGGGACGAGACGGTGTTCTTCGGCGGATGCATCAGCGAGGTGCCTCCGAGAGGCTGATTCTGCTGCAACTCCCGAATCAAGTCGGCCGAAACCCTCTGGATCGCCTGCATCGACTCCGTGAGGGTCTCTACGTTCCCGCGGTAGAGCCGGATATAGTCCGCCGAGTGCGTCGTACACTCCAGCCCGATCGCGCGAGAGACCACAAAGCCCACCGCCTCGGCTTCCGTCTCACGGACCTGCTCCGTTGTGGCGGGACGTCGTTGCCCGCTGTGCAGTGCTGCATGGGCCAACTCGTGGACCAGTGTGAGGAACTTCTCGGCAGGAGGAAGGTCCTCGACAATCGAGATCCTCCCCGCCGAGCAGCCTCCCGTAGCTCCTCCCAGCGAGCGGACGTATTGAAGTGCAATCCCGCGGCACTTCGCGACCTCTTCCAGGCGTGCCAGCCATGAACCGGGCTCGCCTGAGACCTCGGCGAACTCGGGGAGTGGGTCGCCGTCGGTCTGCGAGACGTCGAAGACATGCACGACGCGAAAACCCGCGACGTACCTCTCCAGCGGAGTGTCGCCGTCGTGCTGGTCGGCTTCATGCTTCCGGCGGTAGACCATGGGCGCGAAGATGGCGATTCCCTGCTCGCCCTGCTTGACCTGACGGCCAAAGGACTGCCACTTGCGGTAGCCCGCCACTCGGGTTGCCGCGGGGCATTGGACGTAAATCAACAGCGAATTGTGGAATGAGTAGGTCGGGAATCGGGCCATCACGCTGAGGTAGCGTTCGAGCGCCGCACTGCGGCCCTGCTTCAGCGCCAGTTCGAGTTCCTCATAGCCCTGCGAGGCGAGCTGGATTGCTTGATCACGTTTCATCGCTTCAGTCTCCTGGTAATGCCCTGAGCGCCGGCTCGCTCGCGGCGAGATGTAACTGATTGGGCCTGCCGGTCGGCCCACGGGGCGCCCACCGCGGCGAGTCAGGGCTCCGCGTCAGCGGACCCGCCAGGGCTTGGCCTTGACCGCCGTGGTAGCCTGAGTGGGGCCGATCGAGCCGGCAGACTACCTGTGCCCTCGTCGGCCGTGCGTCGTAGGAGCGCACTTTACCTCGCACTTCGTTCACGCCTTCTTGAAGACCACACAGTACTCGTGCTGAATGGGGACGTCTTCCATGCGGCCGTAGCTCTTGGCGTTGGAGGAGCAGTTGTGTTGGGCCTTGATGATCACCGAGCGGAGCTGTCCGAGCTCGCCTTCCATGGCCAACACGGTGGGAAGCAGCGTGATGTAGGTGCCGCAGCGTCGGATGTCACCCAGCAGGATCGCCAACCGCCCGCCTGGTGAGATTGTCTGGTAGCAGTTGCGGAGGCATTGGTGGAGGGTATTGCAGAACTCCTCGTAGGTCGCGCAACCGCTCAAGTCACGCGGATCGTTGTCGTTGTAGCGGATGAGGTTCCAGTACGGTGGGTGCAGCCAAGCGAAATCAAAGGGTCCCGGAAGTGGGTCGGTGCGGAGGTCGAAACCCGTGCTCAGGTCCGCTCCCCAGTAGTGGATGTTGTGGCGGCCGGTGGCGTTGAGCCCCGCGATCACGTCCCGCGTCGTCCCCGAGCCCATCATCGGGTCGGCAACGCGGGTGGCTCGGTAGCGGAGGACGAGGTTCTTGAAGAGTTGTCCGTCGCAGTTCCCGCGGAAGCGCCCGTCGCCCCAGAGGTAGCATCGCTGGGGGTAGGAGACGATGGAGGTCATTGCGGTCTGCTCGGCGTAGATGTCGTTTTCGGCTGTGTGGTTGGGTGCTGATTGAAGTGTCACGGTCATCTTGGGTATCCCGGTATGAAGCCGGCCGCCGAAGCGGCCGGCAGGTTGATAGTCAGTCTTCCTGGTGGAGCTGCTGGTTGACGTAGTCGAACGCCTTCCCGGCGACCCTGGCCAAGTGCAGCAGGTCGTCGCGGCTGTAGCTGTCCGAATCCTGCAGCTCTCCATCCTTGTCGCGGTAGGTGCGAGCGATGGTGGCGTTGTACCAGAGGCCTTTGCTGCCGTTGTTGGTCCAGATCTTGGCCCTGATTCCACGTCCGACGTTGATGATGTAAGGTGCGTTACTGTTTGCCATTGTCAGTTCCTCTCTTAGAAGGTTTGTTGTTCATTCATCTTGATGTTGCTGAACCAACAAACCTCTCGGGAGGAACGTTCGCGGCGCTGGAACCGGGAAAGGACAAAGCCCGCGCGGATGCAGGCGGCGTGACAGGTTTCCTGGCACGCGCGTGCCGCAAGCGGTCCACTTCGCCCGGTGCCGCAAAGCGGGAGAGGGAAGGCAAACCTTAGCACCGGCTTACGGTAGCAACGGAGGGGAGGAATCAAGAGTAAGGAGTCATGACCAATGTAGCGGCACACCCGAAAAGAAGTCTGGCTGGCGCCCCTGGGCCCTGGAGAGTCGGGCGGTGAAGCTGCGGGCTGCCTTGGTGCCGTCTAAGGAATCGACGCGGAATTGAGCCTACTGCCACTTGGAGGACTGACTATCAACCTGACGGACGAAGCGGCAGGCGGTTAGGGTGACAAGAGTCCTTTGTTGACCATCATGGGGCCAAACTCCGTCAGCAGTGACTGGGCTTTTCGGAGGTAGGACTTGTCGGTCTGTTGCCAGCCCCGCTCACTGCCGTTGTACTTCGGAAAACTGCCGCTCGCGCGGTCGTTGTTCATGGTGGCCAGATACATCAACCGGGTCATCCCTGCGCGGTCATCGTTAAGCGCACCGGAGGCCTTTAGCGCGGAGAAGGAGACCGGTCCGGGCTTCGTCGCGTGCATCATGATGTGCCCCTGCGGCTGGGCGTAACCGGAGGTGATGAACGGGCGAAGGTAGGTCTGGATCTCCGGTAGGGTCGCCTGGTAGCGCCTTTCGAGCTGCTCCTGGCGGGCCTTGGCAAGATAC
>CAZCJS010000415.1:0-2973 GCA_964498775.1 uncultured Armatimonadia bacterium | reverse complement strand
CATCCACATGGACTACTGCGGGTCTGAGCGCACGCGCCTCCGCATCATCGCACACGCCATAGTTGAGAATGTGGATTCGGTCGCCCACTAGCCCTGTCCGCGCCGCCGGACCATTGAGACAAACCCCGCAGCCACCCGCCTCACCGACGATAATATACGTCGTGATGCGCGCACCATTGTTTAGGTTGACGACATCCACCTGCTCGCCGTTGAGCAGGTCGGCGGCGGCAACCACCTCCGGCGGTAATGTGATGCTCCCCGCATAGTCTAACTCGGTCTGAGTCACTGTCATCCCATCTATTTTGCTCTTCAGCATAGATCGCAGCATCGTTATTCCCTGATCACTATATTGTCTATTAATCGGGTGTCACCTGCAAAAACGGCGACCGCAAGCAGAATCGGTGGGCCGATGTAGTCAGGCTCAGCCAGCGTCTCCGGATGCAGTGCGCGGGCATATTGGACCCGCAGAACAGACGTATTCTCTATATAGTCTCTGACCATTAGCTCGGCTTCGCCAGCCGTACAGCCGTTACGTACAGCCTCCGCCCCGAGCGTGAGCGCCTCGTAAAGCGCCGGTGCCGCCTGCCGTTGCTCCGCGCTCAAATAAGTATTGCGCGATGACATCGCCAGGCCGTCGGCTTCGCGCACCGTCGGGCAGCCGACTATCTCCACCGGCATGTTCAGATCCCTGGCCATCCTCCGGATCACTAGCAGTTGCTGGAAATCCTTCTCGCCGAAGTAAGCCCGGTCGGGGCACACGATATTCAGCAACTTCGCCACGACCGTCGTCACACCACGGAAATGACCGGGCCGGTAAGCCCCGCACAGGACGTCCGTCAGCCCCTCGACCTCGACATACGTGGCTGCATCCGCCGCATACATCTCAGCCTCCGACGGCGCGAAAACCAGGTCGCCGCCACATTCCTCGGCCATCCCCGCATCCGCCTCAAGTTGGCGGGGATACGCGTCGAGGTCTTCATCAACACCGAACTGTGTGGGATTGACGAAGATGCTGACCACGACGAAATCGTTATCAGCTCTAGCCCGGCGGATCATTGACAGATGACCCTCATGCATACCGCCGAGGGTGGGGAAGAAGCCGATGCTGTTCCCCTTGGCACGCGCTTGCCCCACCGTGCGCCGCACTCCCTCGATTTCTCGGACTATTCGCATCTTAGCAATTCCCTATTCCTGCCCGAAACCGTAAAGGTCAGCAAACACACGTCTATGACACATTGTCAGCTCACATCTGCAAAGACGCCCATCTCGGCTCTGCCCATCTGCTCTTTCGCGGACCTGATACCTGCATGCAGCGACCAATGATGCCGTTGCCCACCCCAAACAGGTGGAGCCGCCACAGGAAAGTCGCTGCACAGCACAAAGTTCGACATTCTACCCAATATTCCCTGCAAGGAATGACGCAATATCCTCGCAGGCATGGACTGTGTTCGCAGTAATAACCCCGTCAGCCCGCCCCACATGTTTGGCAAGTTGCTTGGGTTGGAAATTCTGGAGAAAGCGAGAAAGCTAGAGGCGTCTCACCGCAGTAACTGCCGGCGTTAACATCCGGCGCGACGATGACCGACTTCACTTCACGGGCAAGCGACACCGGCAGGCCTACTGCGCGTTGAGAGATAACCTCACCCTGCACACATCTCCATCGCGCCTCAACTTAGGACTCCTTCTGATTGCTACTGAAGGTTTCCCGCACGCTCCCTCCCCAGACAGCATCTCCCAGCACCCCGACTCTGCCGCGCACCGCTCACAGTATCTCCACTTCCGTGCCTATGCCCTTTTCTACAGCTTGTCGGTACACCAGATGGCCGGCGGCTACATGGTTCACCGCCATACCCGAATGGACGAATACTATCTTCTCGCTTTCATCCTCTCGACAGCTCTTACCCTCGGCAACGATCTCGGCAAGCTGAGTCACATACTTGATATCCGTCCGTGACTGCAGGAGTTCGAGATTCTCCGCGCTGTCTATCACCACCCTGTCTATCCTGGGATAGACATCATCCCTGTCCAGTTCACAGCCAAAGCCTGAAAGCGCGATGATGACCGCCCCCGGCTTGATCCAGTCGTATTTGACGATATGCTTGCAGGGGTTGATGGCGATGGCCGCGATGTCAGCGGCACGGATAGCTTCCTCCGCGTTCTCAGTCGGCGCGATGGTTAGCCCCGTATCCGCCGTCATCTCCGCAATATACTTGTCCAGGATGTCAGGATGCGCGTCAAATGCCTTTACGGCCTCGATGTCAAATAGCTCAGCGAAAGCCTGCAGATGCGTTCTTCCCTGATTCCCGCAGCCGATGATCCCGACGGTCTGGGGCCCGTCGTTGGCCAGGTACTTCGCGCCCACTGCGGAGAAGGCGGGTGTCACCAGTTCGGTCAGTCGCAACCTCTCCATGATTGCCAGCGGGACGCCTGTCGTAATGTCATTGATAAGTTGCAGCCCCACCGCATAGGGCAGGCCGAACCTGGCCGGATTCTCCACGCAGGAAGCACTTGAGGCTATCCCCTCTGCGTTCATGTCGCCGCCGATATAGGCCGAGAAGTACTGGAAGTTGCCGTGTATCTCCGGCAGGATCGTCGGATCAACGCCGGCGAACAGCGAGTATATACTCGAGTTGACCGCCTGGCCCAGCCCGAGCATCCTCTGCGCCTCCTCGACGACGGCAATGACGTCCGCGATCTCTACAGCTTTGCTAACATCGCTCTTGGAAAGAACCAGCATGGTGTCAGCATCCTCTCAGATGGCCGTGGCGGAGTGGTGATATCCACGTGACAATTGTACATCCGGGGTGCGATTACCTGCCTAACCCGCACTATTCATAGACCAATGGCTCGGTCTGACCTGCGCATCGCGCAGGTCAAATGAGAACGCGAAGAGGATGCGCAGCATCCTACCGCGTTCTCAGCTTCCACTGTAGTTATGCAGAATTCGGGCAATTCCAATTGGCTCGAGACGGA
>CAZCJS010000414.1:0-2974 GCA_964498775.1 uncultured Armatimonadia bacterium | reverse complement strand
CGGAGGTCGCTGGCTGGTCGAAGATAGAAGCCGAACTGATGTGCTTTGACGCAGACCCGGCTCAGGACCTCGATGGTGACGGGACGTCAGACGACGGGATTCTTGACTACTCAGCGGGCCTGCCCTATGACATGATATGGCGCATCCCCTTGACCGCGAGTGGCGGCGATGAGTTGACACCAAGGTACGCGGCGCCGTGTGTCGCCGACCTCTATGACTTCGACAGTATTGCGCACCGTCAAGTCGTCCTCGTCTCTCTGGTGGACCCCTCTCCTGGCGGGACGGCCGGTGAGGTGCGGTGCTATGATTTCAATGGCGCTCTGATCTGGACGCGGGAGTTGCAGGGGTACGATGATTCAACGGCTCGCGTAGTGGCATTGTCCACGCCGGTTGTCAAGGATGGCTACGTTTATGTCTTGGCGAGCGAGTTTGATGACACACTTGACGGGGCGCCGGGCAGCGGGAGTGTGGAGGACACCTACGGGCGGGCCCACTGCTTCCAGATAGACTATGCGTGGGATCCGACGGACGATGACGGTGTGAAGTGGGTTTTCCCGGACCCCGATATCGGCCCGGGGACCAATACGTTCACCGAGCTACCCGGGATTCTAACCGCGTTTCATGAGCCGCAGTGGGTTGCCGGGATTGATGAGTACCAGGAACCGGGGCTCTTTCCCCGGCCGCTGCTTCCACCGACACCCGGGCCGATGCCGGTCGTGCATTCCGGCCTCGATACACTCGGCACCAACGCCTATGAGGCCGTGTTAAGCTTCGCGACGCCGGTGCGTCCGCATTTCGAGATAGACGCGGGGGCCTGGGAGGCGCGGATATTCGGCTGGGGTGGGTTGCTCAATCGTAACGGCGGCTGTGACTTCTCAGTCATTCCAACCCCTGTTGATCCGGGTGATACGGACGATCCGCCGGCTGACTGGCTGAATGCGGGGTACTTCCGGATTCGTCTGAACAAGGGCGTACCGGGGAGTACGACGATAGGTACTATCCGCCGCACGAATCAACCCGCGATCGTCCCGCCCCCACCCGGGCCGCGGAAACTGTGGGTGGACATGAATGGTGTGGAGACGACGGTACTTGCAGATGCTGTCGCGGTCGAAATGGAGTTCGCGAGCGAGCAGGCACGGGAGTTGCTGTTGCCGGTGAATCCGGCAGGAGGTTCAGAGAATCCTCCCGACGTTGCTAAGGGTGCCGATATTGACTTCGTCTATGACATCGGTGGAGTCCCTATCACGGAGACGCACCGGCTACGCGGACCGATCCTGTATCGCGCCAATGACGGCTCAGACAACCGGCGACACGTGACTTCTCCCGTCGTCACGGGAGCCGACAGCATGATCGTCGCCTCGGATGCGGCGGAAGATGAGGACCGCATGCTCGCCTCTGACGCCAACGAGGGGACGCCGGTGAGGTCCATTAACCGCGCCGACGGCAGCGACCAGTGGGTCTTCCATCCCGATACTACACTGCCGCATATGACAAACCTGTCAGGTGCTCCATGGAACCTGGATGCGCCGTACGACCCGCGAGTGCCGGAGCCCTACGCCACGCTGTGCAAATCAGCACCGGCATTTGACGGGGCCACCAAGACGGCCTATGTAGCCGTCACCCATGCTCAGCCCGACCCGTCGAACGACACAACGCTGGAGAGCATCTCGGAGATCGTTGGGATCGCCACGGAGATGGACCTGAGCATCAGGTTGCGCTGCATGGACAATGCCGGGACGCGCTACCCGGATGCGCGGTTAGTTGACGATGCCGCGGCTGATGTGCTGACCGTTGCCAAGCTAGAAGTGAAGACACTGGACCGGTACTATGAGTACGATCCTCTTGCTCCGCCCATAGTACCACAGAGTTGCTATAACGTGGATTTCCAGAGTCACATCATCACCTTCTCGCGGGAGAAGGCGGGCTGGGTCAACGACACCATCGGCTCGCTGTACGGCAAGCCGCTTTGGGTGACGTACTCGTTCTATGATGATCCGACGGATGTGACTTCGACAATCCAGGTGACGGCTCCGGAGGAGCGGCACATGCTGGCTGACATCGTGCGGTTCCAGTACATGCCGGGGTTCATCCGCCTGCGGCACAACATGGTGGACTGGAACAGCATCTCGATGTACCTGCCGAATGGGACTGCAATAGGTGGCTGGGGTCGCGGGGAGCACCGGCTGCAGGATACGGACCTGATGCCGGGCTGGACGGATGCGCTGCCACGCGGGATTCTGGATGTTCGGGCGCTGTACATACCGACGAGTTCGGCGGTGGAGATGCCGCTGCAGCCGGGCTGCAACTTCGTGGTCCAATACAACTATCTCGACGAGTTCACGGGCAATGAGGCGGCTGACCCGGCCGTGGAAATCCACCAGGTGCCGCACAATATCGGCGAGGCACTGTCAGCGCCGGCGGTCGGTGGGCGCGTGCTGCACATCGGAACCGAGGGCCTCGATTTCAACCGCGACAATGCCATTGACTACACTGAACTTCACGACCCCGCTCATCCGCAGAAGCCGTTCCTTGTCGGGGACCGTATCAGGGAGACGCTCGTCTCGTTGCTGTGGGACCCAATCAGCAATCTAGTTCACGGCCACACGGCGCAACCGGCGATTGCTCACTCATCTTACTATGCCGACCTGGGGGCGGTCTCGCCGATAATCCCGGCCGTTTCATCGCCCCCCGTCATCGGACATGAGCGCGTATTTGTAGGCTCGAAGCTGGTGAGTCAGATAACTCAGCCGGCGAGTTCAGATGCCGCTCAGCTTGGGTACATATCCGAGGGAGTGGGTTTCATCAGCGCTCTCAAGTCGCAGTCAACGTTCATCTGCGACGACACCCGCATCATCGAGGTAATTGACGGGAGACCGGTGTGGGCATGCCACGGCACCGTCGGGCCGGTCTATGACGAGCGGGTGGACACCAGCCGGGGGACCGACGGACGCATCGCGATACCGTTCAGCCGTCC
>CAZCJS010000413.1:0-2985 GCA_964498775.1 uncultured Armatimonadia bacterium | reverse complement strand
CGTAGATGATTCCGTATCCGTATCCGAAGAAAGTACAGCAACAGAAGCCGCCTCTATCGAGGCTGTGTCTGACGGCAAGCCGCCAGACGCGGCGGGTGCGGACTCTGAGCCCCCATACGATGAAATCGCGGAATTCTGGAACACGCAGGAGCGGTTGAACACCTACCACGCCTGCACCCAACTGACGGCGACGAGGCGCAAGCACATCCGGGCCCGGTGGCGGGAGGAGCTATGGAGAACACAATGGCGAGAGGTAATCAGGAAGTCTGAGGCCTCCGACTTCCTGGTGCACCAGTGCAAGCCGTTCGACTTCACGTGGGTTGTGAAGAACCCGGAGAATTACGTGAAAATCCTGGAGGGGCGCTATGACAACAAGGGGCAGCCCGCCAGAGGGGATTACGACCCTTTCTGAGCGGATGGCGGGCCGGGCCGCAAGCACGATGCGGCGTGAGTTCAATGTGTTTGTGGATGTGTCCAAGGACGTGCCCTACTGGCGGTCAAGACTTGCGGAGTCGGGCGCCACGGACCAGAACTGTGGCCGGGTCGTCAAGGCGTTCATATCGGGTTGGGATACGAACCGCACCCCGTGTCTGCACGACCTGTGCAAGTATTTCAGGCAGGTTGCGTACCTCTACGCGCCAGAGTATGAGCAGTGGGTTGCCAACCTTGACAGGACTGAGGGTGGGCATCCAGAACTCACGGCGGATGATGCTCGGGTAGGACAGGAGCGCCTGAAAGCCATCAAGCGCAAGATCGCCGGGGCGTTTAAGGTTGGCCGCGAGGCGAAGGAGAAGGCCCCGACGCCCGACGTGCCGGGGCAGAGAGAGGACGTTCCCGATGACGAGATACCGTTTTGAAGCGCCGGGCCGCGCGGAGCGAGGACCTGGGATACCTCTGAGCGATAGGAAAGGCAAGATTATGGAGATTCATTGTAGCACGTTACCCCGTGTCATGCGATGTCCGGCGAGCGCATATCCGCCAGCGGTAAGGATCGAGCGCGGGTCTGTGGCAGCGCAAATTGGTGTAGCTGTGCATGAGGCATTGGCAACCTATGTGGGCACTCGGGCGCATACAATCAATGAGGTCTGCGAGACCCATTCTGTCCCAACTGATGCGGCCGCCTCCCTCTACTGGAGTGGAGTGCATATGTACGACGAGTTTGCGGAGGGTCTCAGGGTTCTGGCGGTCGAATCCTCGTTTGGAATCCCGCTTAGTTCAGAGCATACGTTATGCGGGACGGCGGACCTTATTGCCGAAGAACTGGATGCAGAAGTGCCTACGATTATCGTGTGGGATTGGAAAACAGGGCGGGTTCAGCGAGATTATCTCGATCAGTTTCGTGGCTATGCCCTGCACGCTCTTCATTTCTGGCCCGAAGCGGAAAACTTCAAGCTCGTCACTGCCTGGTGCCGGGATGCCGTCGTGGAGAGCGCGGAGATTCTGGCCGAGGATATTATGTCCTGGCGGGGCAAGCTCATGGCCCAGCTGGCAAAGGGAGAAGTTTTTGCCGCTTCGCCGGAGGCGTGTGAGTTCTGCCCGCGCGCGCATGAATGCCCGGCTCTGAGGGCCGAAGCCCAGGCGGGGGCGAGCGCTCTCATTCCTTTGACCGATGCGGGGGCATTGATGCCCGCGGAAATCGCGCGCCTCAAGCCAAAGCGGGACATG
This sequence comes from uncultured Armatimonadia bacterium, assembly GCA_964498775.1. Classification (GTDB taxonomy): domain Bacteria; phylum Armatimonadota; class Zipacnadia; order Zipacnadales; family UBA11051; genus UBA11051. The sequence goes on along the minus strand of CAZCJS010000413.1, from coordinate 1,320 downwards.
CTGCAAAAGGTGCTGCGGCAATATGACGACGCGCTGAAGGCAGCCTGTGCAGCTCATGGGCCTCTCGCCATAGGCAATGGGCGGGAGGTGTACCTGTCTGAGAGCACACGGCAGGCTATCTTGTTCGACGAAGCCCGAAGCACATTGCGAGAGCATTTCGACGTGGCAACTGACGACGCTCTTGTGGAGCACATCGCAGGGGCGTTAAGTCTGTCCAAAGGAGAGCTATTGCGCATCGTGGCGAGGGAGGCGCCACGCGGGAGCAAAGGGACGGCGAAGGACGCCCTTATGGAGCAGTTAAAATCCGCCGGTGCGGTGCAGGAGACGACGTACACGCAGATAGCGACAAGAGAGGTGAACAATGGCGACAATTGAGGAATGGCATGAATGGGGCTTGGCGAACGAAACGGAGGTCGAAATCAAGGTCGGCGCCTGGCCTGGGGGGAGGGTCATCTGGCTCACCAGCAGAAGGCACAGTGGGGTTATTCCTGTGCCGGTCGGGACGCCCCTCCAGGACGTGACGCGGTTGGTGCGAGAAAAAATAGGCAAAGTGCGCGAGGGTGAAGCAACGATGGAGAATCAGCGGCAGGCATACGGCGATTCTCTCACACGCTGGGCAGAAGAGATAGAGGAGAAAGCACATGGAACCGATTACTGAGTTAGCCTTACAGGCCAATGACATGCATGACCTGGTAACGACAGAGATAGACCTGCAAATCGCGACGGCGAAGAAGTACCCGCGCGATCTAAGCGAGGTCCGCAAGACAATCCGCGACCTTGCCACAGTAGACGGGGAAACGGCGGCGGACTGCTGGTACGTTCTGCCTCCAAGGGGCAAATCCAATGTTCCGATAGATGGGCCTGCCGTCCGTCTTGCAGAGATTACCGCGTATGCGATGGGCAATCTGCGGTTCGCGACGAGGATCGTCGGCATTTCAAACGGCTATGTGACTGCGGAAGGGGCGGCCATTGATCTGGAGCGGAACATTGCTGCAAGAGAGCAGGTCAAGCGGCGTGTCACAATGAGCAGCAGCGATGCTGTGCAACTCACGTCGGTTGTGGCGAGCCGGATAGCACTGCGCAACGTGATATTTCGCGTCATGCCGCAGGCGGTAGTCCAGAAGGAAATGCAGGCTATCAAGGAGACTGCATTCACCTGGCTGCGCGAGACCCTTGACAAGCTCTTTGGCGCATTCGAGGGCATAGGCGTAGGCGAAACAGACATCACGCGGTTGCTGGAAGTGCGCAGTCGGGAGGAAATGACGAAGACCCACATCCTGCAAATGCGTGGGTACCACACGGCAATCAAGGATGGGGATG
>CAZCJS010000412.1:2696-2985 GCA_964498775.1 uncultured Armatimonadia bacterium | reverse complement strand
ATAATCCCCAGTCGGGGAGCATTTGCGGGAAGACACTGTTTATGGCAGCAGGGTATTCGATGAAGCGGAGGAAATGTCCTCCGTACCGAGGGCGGAGTGAAGGAGGAAATGGGCATCCCTCTGCCAGGCTCTGCGGGAGTCCCGGGGCTATGTAAGCACATCAAGGACATCCCAATTTCTACTGCCCGGTCGGGTCTATGGAGGCAACTAATCGGGATTGGCCGGCACTTCCGGAGGTGGGTTCGCGGTTGGGTGGAGGTTGGGGAACGGCAGATGACATGGACACGCC
>CAZCJS010000412.1:0-2686 GCA_964498775.1 uncultured Armatimonadia bacterium | reverse complement strand
GACACGCCAACGACAAACCGCCGGCGCGGCACAGGTCTGTGCCCTAGAACGGCGGACGATGACAGGCAACGACGAGGGCGGGCTGGACGACCCGCCTCACGCGTTGATAGGATAGTTGGGGCTAAGAGTAAGCCGCCAGGGAGGCAGGCCCGCTATCAGCTCTCTTCGTCCTTCGGTGTGTCGAGGTCCACGGGGCCTGCGCTGTCGCTATCTCCCCTGTCCATGAGCATGCTCATCATCCGCTGTGCCCACTGACCATATTGGCTGTTCGGATCGGCTTCGAGTATCTTCTGGAGCTCTCTCTTTGCGGCGCCGTGATTACCGGTCTGCATGTGCATCTGGGCGATTGCCACGGAGCGAGGAGAGTCGTCAGCGGTGCGGGTGCGTGCAGTTTCGAGCCGACGGGCAGCTTCTTCAACGTCCTCAGGCATCATGACGTGGCTGGGCTGACCCTGGGCATAGAGGAAGATCAGATAGATAGATATGACCAGCAGGAGCGCTCCGGCGATGGACTTTATGAATTGTGGACCGATGAAGGCGTGGCCGACTTCAGCAGCGGCATTACTGGCCATTCGTCTCATGCGGTCACAACTGACCTCGGGGAGCGGATGAGGAGGGCTCAAGGGCTTGTCCATGAACGCCGTGAGTCCCTCGCCACCGAGAAGTTTGCCGTGTTCGGCGCGGCGCAAGGGGTTGCCGTATGGGTCCTTGGTGGTTAGGTAGCGGAAGACGCTGATAGCGCCGTCTAGGACGCCGACTTTGGTGGCTTTCGCAGCGGCCTCGACCTCAAAAAGCGTGCCCCGGACAGCCACGGTGAGCATCGGGGTCTCGACTTCAAATGTAGATTCGGGGGTAACAAGCGTTTTGACGTTGGCCCATATTGCCCCGATCGGCATGCGCATCTTGACTATGCGGGTACCGTCATTTTCCTGTGCTATCTGGTCAATCTGCATGGCCGTATTCTGACCGACCTCCAGTTGGGTGCCGTCGCTCATTTTGAGCAGACATCTAGCCGCGGCGCCGGTTCTGATGGTGCTGCCGGCCATAAGCTCCATGCCCGGTTCCGGCGTCTGTTCCATGGCTACGCCATCCGCAGTGGTACCCCAGATGCGGACATCACCGTTCAATGAGACAATGGCTGCGGCGTTTTCGGGGACGTAGTGGACCATGAAGTAGGCGACATAGGTGTAAGCCATCAGGAAAACGACAACAGTGAATCCGGCCCATATCGCCTTGGAGTAGCGGCTGTGGAAGAGGAGGTCGGGAAGGCGTTGGGCACCCGGTATGCCAAGCAGATTGCCGCGTCGGAGTTCCTGGATCTCGTACCATGTGAGCGCGAGGATACGGCCGCTCATCAATGCGGCGATGAGGATGAGACCTTCGGCAACCGGTCCGGCGATGGGCACGTTGAGTTTCTTGAGGAAGAAGTCAATTAGCGTGAGGGCGGCAGCCCCCAGCAGAGCCGTGCCAGTGGTTCCCATGCCGGCAGCGACCACGCCGCCACCGATGATCGCGGCGGTGAGTGGAGCCAGTATCCAGGTCGCATGGCCCATCGGGGAGGTGACCGGTAGTGCGCAGGCGGCAATGAAGACGCCCGCGAGGCCGGCCAGTAGACCCGAGACCGCGAATGTCCACATGACGTTGGCGGGTGCGCTGATGCGCAGCAACCATTTCTGGCTCGATACCTTGCTGAGCGGCCAGAAGGTCTCGCGTTTCCAGAGCAGCAAGGTGGCGAGTGCCGCCGCTGCGAGCAGCAGAAGCGGCGCCGGAATGCCCGCAAAACTAGCTTCGCCCAGTGCCTCGAATGTCGGGTCGCCGATAGTAAGCTGATTCGTCGTGGCGACGGTGTGGGTCACCTCGGTGAGAACGACGGCGAGGATGATGGTGAATACCGCCGAGGAGATACGCGTCCAGCCGACAATGATGCCGTTGAGCAGGCCGGCGGCAAGCCCAACAACGACGCCGATGAGTGATGCCGTCAGGGCCACCGGCAGTGTCAGTACCGGCTCAGAATGGGTTGCGAGGATAGTGGCGCAGGCGGCGAGGCCCGCGACCGGACCACATGAGAGGTCATAGTGGCCCTTGGTCAATGGGAAGGTCACTCCGAGTGCCACCAGCCCCAGCAGGCCGAAATATACAAGAAGAAGCTGGATATTCTGCTGGGACGGCGACAAGAGTGCAATCAGCACCACGAAGACGATGATGAGACCAAAGGGAAGGAGTTTGCCGACCGGGATAGCGGCTATGCGGTCGCGCCAGCCGGTTGCGGCATTTTGTCTGCCCGCATCGCTGAGCCGGGCATAGCACTTCACGCAAACCCGCGCACCCGGCTCATTCTCATAGTTACACCTAGGACACGTTATCTTGCCAGTCGTGTTACTCATTTGGCTTCCCCCTACTGGAGACTCCGCTTCCCGCTCCCGCTTGAACCGTTCGACGCTGGCTATGGTTACGTAAATCGTGCGATCGCCCCGCACAGGTGGTTCCCAACGTTCCAGCTTCGCTTCCTTGCCCTGACCTTCTCGCATCAACTGATATATGTATTGGACACTAACACCGAGTTCATTGGCGGCTTCGCGTACGGTCATGGCAATGTTCTTGTCGGGCATCGGTGTTTCTCCTCGTCAGCACATATATCTACTGCATCTACTGGTAGTTTAGTATCTTAAAGCATGGTTGTCAATGG
>CAZCJS010000411.1:0-2986 GCA_964498775.1 uncultured Armatimonadia bacterium | reverse complement strand
CAGCCGGCTTCGGACACCCAACCAACCACACGACTGTTGCTGCCAACATCACCAGCACTAACAACTTGCCCCTCTGACTCATCATCTTGCCTCCCATAATTTATTTGCGGTCTTCCAGCTCTCCGCGAGCTCCATCGAAATGCCTCCACACCCCGATACTACGCTGTCTATTATACACAACCGCCCCGGAATCCTCCACCCCCTCCCTATTTTCTCACCATATCCGTACCTCCCACCAAGCCCTGCAATACCTCCATTACGCCTCAACCGATCTTCTAACCCTTCATCGCTTCTCCCCAATGCTGTATGCGAAGTTGGTGACAAAGACCGTATCGTGGCCCTTTTCAAGCCGCGTTAGCCCGATATCATCCCCCACCTTCACTCCCGTGTAATCATCCGTCGCAATCCGATAGAAGCGATTAATACTCGTCCCCCACTCGTCGGAGATGTCCGTGCTACCCATACTGCGCAACGCACCCAGCAGCTCGAGCGGCTCACCCGAGGCCGCAGCTCCCCGTCCCCCGGTATATACCTTATACGTACTCCGCTTCTGATCCAGCACCGGCGGCGGCTCGATGGTGATCCCGTTACCGTCCACTGACCGGACCAGCAGCCAGTTATTCATCAGGTGTGGCTGGTCGTCGAGCCGCATCAGGTATCTGCCCGCCCCTTGTGTCTCTACGGATGCGATGGTGAACGTGGAGCGATCCTCCCGATGCTGGATAATCACCGGTTGGCCTGCGAGTTGCGCACCCACGGGGAACGATGCCTCGCTCTCGATGGTCAGCGTGTCGCCCAGGTCGTCAAAATCCACCAGGCGACCTGAAAACTGCGCCGGGCCCTTCAGTCGCAACTCTCCTTGGTCAGCCCGTAGATAGCTCCCACCTGCCAGCAACAGATCCGGCCGCCCGTCATTCGGGAAACGAGCCATTGCGAAGTCGGCATCTGTCGCGATGCTATGGCCACCGTCGTGCAGAGCTATCTCCGGCGGATCCCCGGGCCCCCCGTAACTTATGATGTAGTCGGTACCATGGAGTGTCTCTACGGCCAGGGCCACGACATAGTCATCATCGGTATCAAGCTCAAGCCGGCGCACATTGCTGATGAACGGGTCGCGCTCATACGGCTCGATCACGCCGATGAACTTGTCAATCTCTTCGGAGGCCGTGCGGCGGACACACAGCACTTTCATCCGTCGGCCCAAGTCCTCGTTGCGGGGGTAGCGCTGGGCCGGCGCATCCCCAACAATGACCGTACTGCCGGCATCGTCCGCCATCCACAGCCTCATGAAGACGTCTTCGTGGATGATCGGCTTCAGTGGCGGCTGGTCCCGGTAGTCGTCAATGCGCGACCACGTCGCCTGCCAGGGGCCGCTCGATGTCGCTTCGGCGAGCTCATTGATGTTCTTTGCGCCGAAGTCATCCGGACACGAGAAGCTGAAACCGCTGTGCTCATAGAGGTCGGTTTCTGGATTCGCGAGCGGCTTGAGCGTTATCCCATTCGTATCAAAGCCGAGACCGTGGCAGTGCAGGTAATAGTCGTGCGTCACCCCGCCCAATGCCCGCGAGATGTCAATCACGTATTGGTGCTCCTCGGATGGTGCCATCAGGATTATCTGACGGCTGAACTCCCCGTTCTTCTGGCGCCCGAACCGCTGCCAGTCCCCGGCGTCATATTCGGCGCTATCCACGATCTGACAGACCGGGCTGACGATGAAGTTGCGCCGGATGTCGCCTCGTAGTTCCCCGGTGCGCACCGCGTTGCCGTCCGCCTGTCGCAGCGCAACACAGTTGTGTGAAGGGAAGCTCTTCAGCCAGCGAGTTGTCAGAAAATGCCCGGAACTCAAATAGCCCTGCAGCGACGCGAGCTCCTGACCGCAAGCGTGCACCATCAGGTTCTGCGCGGCGGGCTGATAGTGGCCGCACTTCTTCGTGAAATCCAGTGACACCACCGTCTGCTGTTCGGTTCTACCGGCGCGTAAAATTGCCTTGCGCCGGTCGTTGACAAGGCGCGGTGGCAGCGGGACGGACCTGTCGAACTCGAGGCTCGCACTACCATCTTCTGCGCGCTTGATTATGAAGTACTTCCGCTCCTTTTCCGGGATACCCCCACCGTACTGCTCGACGAGGCGTGCCTGAGCCACCGTGCGCTCGAACTGGTAACTGGAGTCCTCCCAGGGGATGTAATGGTCATCCTCGGCCGTCGCGTAGTAGAGCATCTTGGTCACCGATTCGGTGAAGTCAGGCATCTTGAACAGGTTCAGGCCGCCCAGCTCCTTGTCATAGTACACGGCATCCTCGTCGAAATCCCCCTTCATGCCATAGAGTTTCTGCATGACGCCGATGATCCCGTAGGCGCAGTGCGTGTAGCTCGGCGATCCCTCGATACCCAGCCCGTCGGAGGTGAAGAAGTTATGCCAGAAGTAGCTGATGTCCCTCGCGACATTCTCGATGATGGCGTCGTCCCGCAGCATCTGTCCCGCGCGCAGCCGTGGGCTCTGGGTGGATGCGGCCTGATTATCCCCGCCGGTTTCAAGATTGAATGGGTGTATCTCCATCTCGAAGATCCCGCGCTTAAGGTAGTGTGCGGGCGGGTCCTGGCCCATCGCCACTCGCTCTTTGTCATCAGGCAGAGAGACGACGACACGCTGACACATTCGCCGAATATCGTCATCCTCCGGTGCAAATGACGCCCGCGTCAGGCAGAAGGACTCGAAAATGTATCGAGCCATGCCGCCGAGGCGGGCCCACGAGCCGTCGAAGAATTTGTATCCGCGAGGACGCCGCTTGGTCACATCGTCATACACCGGGTCGCCAAGCGTTATGTCGCTGGTCCCGCTGAAGGGACGGAAGCCCACAAGCTTCTCGTATCGCCACGGCTCCCCGTCGGATCGCCGGCAGAAGCCCTCAATGCGCTTCTGGAACTCCTCGGCAGACATCTCCTCGGCGGCCGCCAGGTAGTCATCTCCGTAGTGAGCACGCGCCGA
>CAZCJS010000410.1:0-2999 GCA_964498775.1 uncultured Armatimonadia bacterium | reverse complement strand
CATGCCGGCATCATGGGCTCGACGCCCGGCGTTGGTAACGGCGCCATGGACGCTTTCACCACAGTGCTGGTGGACCACACCGGCGACGGCCAGTTGCTGAACCGCTACAAAGCGCTCGAGAGCTACTTCGAGCGGTTGGTCACCGTCCAGGCGAAGGGTTTGTCGCTGATGGCCGAGGCGCTGCACGCACGCGACAACCAGCAGGCGGGCGCGGGCGGGGTTTCCCCGAGCGACTATGAGGGCACCGCCAAGCAGTGGATGGACGACAAGTTCACGCCCTGGATGGAGGACGAAGCCGAGGAGTTCCTGCGCTGCACCGAGCGTCTGGTGCTCGCCGAGTGTGACCTGCGCACCGAAATCTCTTGCGGAGGTCCCTTCCTGCCCGATGATGCGGCGGAGATATTCAAGCGGGCGGACTTCATTGCGGCACAGATCTCGCCGGCCAGACACAGCTTCGGCGCAGTAGCCCGCGTGATTGGCGAGCTGAAGACGGTCAAGTCCATCATCCGTGACCACCATGTCAAGGCGAACTCGCATTACATGGAAGTGGTCAAGCTTGGCCTCGACAAAGAGGACGTCAGAGAGGTGCCGGTGGAGAAGTGGAACCACTGGCCGTCAGGTTGGAGCCACTGGTACATGGAGTGGGCATGGGACACCTCGCACGACGTATCAGGCTTCATAAAGTTCTACCGCACCAGGCACATCGCGGTCGCCAAGCTCTGTCTGCCCAACGCCGCGAACGCTACTACCTACAAGGTGGAGACGACCTTCCCCCACGAGACGGCTAGCGGGAGCCTCAAGACCTGCAAGTGCGACGGCGACATGAGTTGCGTCTCTGCGGCACCCGCCGCAGATTCCGACACCACGCACATCTACGGGCACACGACTCTGCCCATCCGTCACCGTCCCCACGAGTGGTACCAATACAAGAAGTATGAAGACCTGGACGACCGCCTCACGCCGACTGCCGACACCAAATTGGACGGCAGCTACCCGTGGGCCAGGGCGCGGGTGGACGTGAATGAGAACATACACTGGTACAACTCCTGGGCAGACTTCCATATTGAGAGCGGCATCGCTCTTCCTCTGATCAACGGGGACGATGGGAGACGCAGAATGACTGCCCGAACGGAGATAAGATCCCACCGCTACGGCTCTCTCGACTTGAGCGTTGACAGCCACTCGTGGCTGCACATCTGGTGGACGGGCAGCTCGGGCGAATACAACGAGTGGGAATCCAGTGGGGGCGATCCTCATATCTACGGAGAGGTATCACCGCATCGCTACTTCGACGCAGGTGAGGCCCATTCATTGTACATCAAGTCATGGATGATAGGCTCGGGAAAGGGCCTCAAGGGTGAATGCTACGGGTTGAGAGTCTGGCCCCACTATCTGTATCTGTTCTACTGAGCCCGCCGCGCCACGCAATCCCATGGAGGCGAGACCGTCACCACCCCGGCCTCGCCTCCTGACCTCCCTTGCAGGAATTCCCCGCCGTGCCGCGAAATGAACATGGGCGGCAGTTCTCTGGCGCGCGAATGGCGCTCAGTACATGATGTGGATAGCGACAAATTGATGGCCGAGAGCGGTGACTGGGTTGTGGCAAAACCCGACCATCTCGCGCACGAGACATAACTCTATCAACGACATCCGGAGGTAGCTTCGATGCTTTGCGGCAGATTCTCGTGGGTCTTTCCTTTGATGTTGGCCTTATCCTTGTCAGCCATTTTGGCTGCGCCGGCTCATACCCAGCAGCTTGAAGAGCGTGTGTATGCCATATTGCAGGAGTCGGCGGAGCATGGTGGCGGCGACATCGTCCAGCAAATCGCCACCCAGGCCGGCTTCGCTACCACCGGTCAACTCCTTGCCGCAATTCCCCACTCCGACGTGATGGAGGCTATCGGCGCGGCAGACGGAGGCGATTCTGCGGCTGCCGCGCATGCGCTGGCGCGCGGCGTTACCAAGGTCCTTGTCGCCTCGGGTACCAAGACATTCGTAGTCGGAGCCGGCGCGGTCGGTGCCGTACCGGTGGCGGCGGGAATTGCCGCCGCGCTGTTGACCGGCATGGTAATTGACGGCGTACGTGACTACCGCCAGCGCTCGGCCGAGGAGGAACTCTCTCAGGAGATTGAGGCCATAAGGGCCGACGCAGCAGCAGCGCGCAGCGAGGACCAGCTCAGGATTCGGTCGCTGGAAGTCGAGCGCACCCTCTTGTGGCTGCAGCACCTGCGCATGAACCATGCGGCCTGGCAAGTCAGGTTGAAGGAGGCGGATGACAGGTATTGGAACCATATGGACACGACCCTGCTAGAGAAACAACGTACGGAAATCATGGGAAAAATGGCCGAAGTCGAGGCCGAATTCCGTGAGAGGCATGGCAGGTTCCGTGAGGATCTTCCGCGGACAATCTGGGTCCTTGAGCGCGAACTCGACAAAATTCGCAGTCACCACAAAGAGCTGCAGCCACTTGCTCATCGCCCCGAGGTTGGCGCGGAAATGCGGGAACTCTACCGCCGCTACCTGAGTTTGAATAGTTCCGTCACGGAGCTCAAGAACGAGATCCCTGATTTTGACCTCGAGTACCCCACAATGTCCATCGTTTTCCTCGTGGACTGTTCTGCAAGCATGGGCCGGAGCGGCAAGATAAAGGAGGCGATTGCGGCCGTCAAGCAGGGCGTGGATGCCACTATGTGGGACACCGAGTGGGCTCTAATCAGCTTCGCGGCCTGCAATGCGAGTGTGATCTGTGCCTTCACTAACAACCCGGACAGGATCAAGGCGGCGGCTGATAGTCTTAGGACCGGCGGGGACACTCCGCTCACTTTTGCCGTAGCCAAGGCCGGCACCTACATGGCGCGAAACGCATTTGGTAGTCGCAGTCGTCTGATTCTGCTAGCCGACGGCGAGGACAACTGTAAAGAGCGGGGTACCAAGGGTCCGGAGGAGGCCGCTGATGCCTTCAGACCCATGTACCAGGTAAAGATTGATGATCTTCCCAC
>CAZCJS010000409.1:0-3082 GCA_964498775.1 uncultured Armatimonadia bacterium | reverse complement strand
GTGCCTGCTATTGGTGGTGAGTTCAGCTATGGCGAAGGGAACTGCGGCGGAGCAATTCATCGTTGCCGGGCATGAGACTTTTATGAATGCCCTGAAGCTGGATAAGCCGGAGTTGGCCGAGGTCAAGGCTAATCTGGAGAAGGGGGATGTAAAGGCGGCGGAGAGCGCCTACATCAAGTACTTCCGGAGCAAGCCGTGGCCGAAATCCCCTGCGCTGATAGACTGGGAGAGCGCCCAGCGGAACGCAGGCCACGATCCGTCGGGAGTGGAGGCGTTCATGGCCGGCCATATCGCGACCGGCTATGACGCTCCGGCGACAGGGATTGACTGGCGCGATGCGCCGCTTGTTTCACTGACACGGCTGAATATTCTAACGCCTGCGGCATATGCCTATTTGCATACCGGCCAGGTCAAATTTGCGCGTTTCATTGTAGACCATATCTATGACTACATGCGGGCATATCCGATTGAGGAGTGGATCGGTGAGGATGATCAGGGATTCCGCGGGGACCTGAAGGTATGTCGGCCGTGGGAATGGTGCATGGTGACGCGGCGGCTGCAGCAGGAGTCACGGGTGCTCGGGCTGGTCCGCAAGTGCGAGCAGGTGACGGATGATGAGTTGCTGACGATCCTGCACCGGATGTATCAGGAGGCCCGTTACCTGCGGGTGTGGATGCCAAAGTGGATCGACATGCGCCACAATGGCGGGCTGGCAATGATCCTGTGCATGACGCCTACGTTCTTGGCACTGGAGGATTTCGAGGACAGCGACGAGTGGATGGATTTCTGCCTCAAGGGCCTGAGGCAGTACATAAAGGAGGCCTTCTACCCTGATGGAACCTGTATCGAGCTGAGCACCCCATACTGTGGTGGAATCATCAATCAGGTGATGGAGACGGCGTACGCGCTTTACGGAACCGGAGAGCAGCTTGAACCGTCGCGCCAGTATCTGAATGCCATGGTTGACTGGGCCATCGGCGTGTCGAAGCCATGCGGAAACTGCCCGAGCTTCGGCGACGGCTGCGGACACCCGCTGAGCTATATGCTGCATGAGCAAGTGGTGTCGAAGCTGGATGTGCCGTGGGCGCTGACGCTGCTGGGGAAGCAGGATCAGCCCCTGCCGCTATATATTGTCTGGCCGCGACCGGGCCAGGAGCAATGGGGCGGGTACTATGCAATGCGCAGCAACTGGAGCAAAGAGGCGCTGTATATGTGCATTGACGGCGGCGTGTGGGGAATTTCGCACCAGCACGGCGACAAACTGAGCTTCGAGCTTTCCGCCTATGGGGCGGACTTGATTGTTGATCCGACCGGCACGTGCTATCACAGCCCGCGACCGGATGCCTACCTCTCACGCCAGAATGCCGGATTCCTCCACAACACAATCACGGTGGATGGGGTGGACGAGTTCCGCTATGTGCTGGCCGATGGCAGGGCCACACATCTGCGTCCAAAGGAAATTACCGAGCCGCTGGACAATACCTGGGAGCACGGTGAGCACTACGCACTGTTTGCCGGCAGCTACAGCTTCCAGCCGCTCAAGGCGGTGACCTGGGAACGCCGAGTCCTCTTCGCCGACAAGCGCTACTGGCTGCTGCAGGATGTGCTGACAGGGGATCAGGCCGAGGCCGAGATCGAGCAGAACTTCCAGTTCGACATAGATATCGAAATCCAGTTCGATGGAACCACGACGATTGCCACTGCACCGAACGGAGCCCGGCTCGCCATCGTACCCTTGACCGGTGACCTGAACCCCATGCTCACCATCGGCGACAAGACGCCACACGTGACCTATTGGCCGGACGGTATCCCCACCGATGACTGGTACCCCGATGAGAGCCTCCAAGCCGTCAGCCACGGGCGTGGCTGGATGGGGAACGGCGGCTACAAGCTGATACCGGCGCCGGCGGTGACCTATGTAGGGAAGGTGAAGCTGCCGGGGATCCTGACGCTGGCGCTGATTCCGCTGCAGCCGGAGCAGAGTCTGGACGAAATGCCGAGGATCGCATCGGAAGCTGCCAATGGAGAGACGACCTGGCTGCTGCCGACTGGCGAGGGGCGAGTGTCACTCGTCACCTCAGTGGATGAATGTCGGGTTACTGAATAGTCGCGCAGTGCGTCCAGGGCGAAGTTCGAGCGCACGCAGGAGAGGGCAGTGCCGGTCGCGAAGTATGTGGCCGGCAATTTGCGTGTCAGGTAACGTCACGGAGGATGGGACAAGTGGATATCTGCTCAGGGATTAGGGCTGCGCGGGGTGATGAGGCAGCCGATATTGTGCTGCGTGGGGGCGACCTCGTCAACGTGCTCTCGGGAGAGATAGAGCCGGCTGATGTGGCGATCAAAGACGGCCTCATCGTCGGCGTCGGTGACGGCTACGAGGGGCGCACAGAGGTTGATGTAAGCGGTCGGTACCTGTGTCCCGGTTTCATTGATCCGCACATGCACCTGGAGAGCAGCCAGGTGACGATGGCCCAATTCGCGCGCGCGGTTGTGCCCCGAGGGACGACTGCCGTCGCACTGGACCCGCACGAGATCGCCAATGTGCATGGAATTGCCGGAGTGGAGTACCTGCTGGACAGCCGTGTCGGAGTGCCCCTGAGCGTGTTCGTCATGGCTCCGTCGTGTGTGCCGGCTACGAGTATGGAAACTTCGGGTGCGGAGCTGTCGGCGGCGGAGTTGGCAAAGCTCTATGGCAGGCCGGGCATTCTCGGCCTCGGCGAGATGATGAACTTCCCCGGCGTGCTTTCCTGCGATCCCGCTGTGAAGGAGAAGTTGGAGGATGCGCGTCGGCGCGGGCTGGTAATAGACGGTCACTGTCCGGGCTTAACTGGGGCAGAGCTGAATGCGTATATCGGCGTCGGAATTGATGCCGACCACGAGTGTACGCGGGCGGAGGAGGCGGCGGAGAAACTGCGGCGGGGGATGTATGTGCTGCTGCGGGAGGCCAGCAGTGCGCGGAACCTGGCGGACCTGCTGCCGATGGTGACGGCGGAGAACAGTCGCCGGTGCTGCCTGTGTACGGACGACCGCGACCCGGCGGATCTGCTGAGCGAAGGGCATATTGATGACCTCGTGCGGAAGG
>CAZCJS010000408.1:0-3100 GCA_964498775.1 uncultured Armatimonadia bacterium | reverse complement strand
GAGTTGGGCGATTCTCCGGCCCGGTTGAATGTGGATAGGCTCCTGGCCGAGGTTTGCGACGATGACCTGCACCTGGCCGCGATAGTCGGCATCAATGGTGCCGGGGGAGTTGAGGATGGTCAGGCCTTGTTTGAGGGCAAGGCCGCTGCGTGGCCTGACTTGAGCTTCATAGCCCGGCGGCAAGCCGATGTGTATGCCTGTAGCAATGAGACTACGCGCTCCGGGCTCGAGGACGATCTCGGCGGGGATTGCAGCCATCAAGTCCATACCCGCCGAAAGGTCCGTAGCATACTGCGGAAGCCCGAGCTCGCGACCCTGGGATGTCAGGGCGATGGGTACTGTCAGCGTTTCACGTTCTGCCATGTCAGTGCACCTCCGGCGGTACTGGTCACGATCCTGTGCAGGCAAGTGTGGGGCGAATTGCATCTGATTATAGCAATGCCGATGCAGCCTTGCAAACGCGTGGATAGATGGTACAATCAGAGGGCAAGGGTGCAGGTGAACAACAAGGAGGAATGTAACATGGCAGAGGTGGAAGTCGAGTACTTCGAGACAGCCGGGGCACAGAACACCGAGGCGACTCTACAGGCCGCAGCCGCAAGGGCAGCCGACCTGGGCATCGGCCAGATCGTGGTGGCGACCAGTACGGGCAAGACCGCACTCCGTGCGGCGGAACTGCTGCCCGACATGGACACCATCGTTGCCGTGACGCTCCATGCGGGCCTGTGGGAGGTCTATGCAGGCCCCGATACGGCGCTAGTCGCGGAGGCCGAGGACAAGGGCGTCAAGTTCCTGACCGGCGTTCATGCGCTGATGGGCTCGGTGGCCAGCGCGATACAGAGTGAATTCGGCGGCCTGCCCGCCGAGGAAATCATCGCTCGGACGTACTACACGATTTCGCAAGGTACTAAGGTGTGCGTCGAGTGCATGATTATGGCGGCGGATGCCGGCCTGCTCAAAATGGACGCGGATGCCATCTCGATTGCCGGCACTAACGGCGGCGCGGATACCGCGATGGTCGTGAAGCCGACTTTCAGCAACAAGTTTTTCCAGTGCCGCGTACGGGAGTTCATCGCGATGCCACGATCCGATGAGGGCACGCACTGAAGGGACGAAGTCCATGTCGACCGTTTCAGTACACTATTTCGACAGGCCGGGCCCGCGCAATACGGAAACGACACTGCGGTCGGCCAAGCAGCGAGCCGGCGACCTGGGCCTCTCGCAACTCGTGGTGGCCTCCAATACCGGCCGGACTGCGTTGACAGCAGCGGAGCTGATGCCGGAGATGCAGCGTATCGTCGGCGTCACCGAAGCCGCCGGCTGGTGGGACACCGATACGCCGCCCGACCCTGAGGTAGTCGCAGAGGCTCAGGCGAAAGGCGTCAGCTTTGTCACCGGTACACATGCGCTGATGGGCGCGGTTTCCTGGGCGGTACACAAATCATTCGGTGGACTGCCTCCGGTAGAGCTCATCGCGCGGACTTACTACGCTTTCTCACAAGGCACCAAGGTCGCCGTCGAGTGCCTGCTCATGGCCGCCGACGCCGGACTCCTCGATATGAGTGAGGACGCAATCGCCATAGCCGGCACCGGCAAGGGCGCCGACACGGCCTTGGTCGTGAAGCCGACTTTCAGTAACGAGTTTTTCAGGCTGCGGATCAGGGAATTTTTGGCCATGCCCAGAGGCTGAGCGAGATCACCGTTGGGCAAACCCGGGCAGTGCGAGGATGATGTCAACAGCCTGGGAGAGGCTTTCCGCTACATAGTCAGGCGGGACGATGCAGCGGCTGAGGTGGTCTGTGACCTGAGCAACCCCCTCCGGGAAGCCCTGATGCGGGGGCAGTTCGCTGCGGGTGGTCAGGAAGATGGTCGTGCAGCCGGCAGCATGGCCGGCGTTGATGTCGCCGCAACTGTCGCCGACGAAGACCGAGCGGCGCAAATCCAGACCGTACTTCGCAGCAGCAGTGAACAGCGACCCGGGCTGCGGCTTGCGACACCAACAGCCCTCATCCGGCCCGTGCGGGCAGTACTCGATGCCGTGGATCAAGCCGCCGGCCGCCGCGATCCCCATGCGCATCCGAGTGAGTATCCCCAGCAGTATCCGCTCAGAGAAATAGCCCCGGCCGACGCCCGACTGGTTCGTTATCACGTAGGCCTCGATAGCGGCCTCATGCAACTGCCGCAGCGACTTGAGGGTATCCGTCCGGAAGCGGAATTCATCCCAACTCTTCACGTACTCGTAGCTGTCTGCGTTGATAACGCCATCTCTATCGAGGAAGACGGCCGGCTGCTTGCGCAAGGCAACGCTCCTTGTATCCCGGTAAGTGTTCCTAGCATTGACATCTTACCTCCAGGTAGCAGTCTTGGCAAATCCCCGGCGCAATGAATTATACTGTCCATGCAGGGCCAGGAGCATTGTGCCGACGGCGAAGGATATGAACCTATGACGATAAACGAGTTTCAGAAGCTGATTGAGGATATCTACTACGACAAGGACAGCGCTCGGGGGATGGAAGCCACCTTCATGTGGTTCGTCGAAGAGGTGGGGGAACTGTCACGGGCGCTGCGGCGAGGCTCGCGCGAAGAACTTCAGAACGAATTCGCCGATGTTGCTGCATGGCTGGCGACGCTTGCCTCCATCGCCGGCGTTAATCTGGAAAGGGCCGTCACCGAAAAGTATCAGGGCAGTTGCCCGAAGTGTGGCTCAACTCCGTGCCGGTGCAGTGAAGGCTAAGATATGGCGCGAATAGCGGTGGCAATGAGCGGGGGTGTGGACTCGGCAGTGGCGGCGCTGCTGCTGAAGCAGCAGGGGCATGAGCTTTGTGGCGTGACCATCGCGACCTCCGCAGCGTCGGCTCAGGAGCCGCTGCGGGATGAGACGGTCATTCGGGCGCAGCAAGCCTGCGCCGGCCTCGATATCCCGCATCTGCGCATTGACTTCTCCGCTCAGTTTGAGGCCGATGTCGTTGCTGATTTCCTCGCTTGTCATGCCGCCGGCCTCACACCAAACCCGTGCATCATGTGCAATCCCGCGCTCAAGTGGGGGAGCCTGTTGCGCTACGCCATCGGTGAGGGGTATGAGTACCTGGCGACCGGCCAT
>CAZCJS010000407.1:0-3143 GCA_964498775.1 uncultured Armatimonadia bacterium | reverse complement strand
GTTCGCTCTGCAGCAGGCAGAAGCAGGTACGCCGGTGGCAGAAATCTGCCGCAAGCAAACGCATCGCATATGCGATCTCCCGTTCAGGGAATTGAGGCAAAGGCATCCCCGGGCTGCTTTCCTGCTCTGATCATTATGGCGATGGCGTTTTGCGCTGCACATAATTGAGGGGATGAGGCGTGAGGGGTTGCTGTCGGCAGAAGCAACAGAATGGGTTTGCGGCTAAGAGTCAGGGGTACGGCGGGGAACGAGGCGGCAGGTGCCAAGCGCCCGGTCAGTCGGCCTCGCCGACAGTGTACACCTTCAGCACTTCGTCGCCGTAGTGGTTGATGATCTTGACGGCGATGCGGCCGGTGTCGGGCGGGTCGAAGGGGCGGCTGGTGGTCGCATATAATACCGACCAGGCCTCTTCGTCAATCTCCGAGCGCAAGGTGCGCTTGAGCCGGTCGTAGGGCTCGTCATCGCCCAAGAAGTAAGCATGGCGCACGAAAAAGCTCTCCTGATTGTAGTTGGTGTCAATGAACCAGCAGGCGATGTCATCGGTGCTGCTGCTGCGTATCTGGCCGGTGGTGGGGTCATAGATATCCAGGCCGTGTATCTCCACGGTGAGCTTGCCATCTTCAGTGCGGATGTCTATGTCGGGCTCGCCGAAGATCATGAACAGGTTCCCCGCGCCGGTCTTCTTCAGCAGTTCGTCACCCATGGACAGGTCGGGGTTCATCCGTGCCGGGAGAACGGTCAGCGGGCCGAACTGCTTTGCCTCCTCTGATACGTGGGGGTCAAACGAGAAGCCGCAGACGATGAGCGTATCGAAGCCCTGCCCCTGCACGGCCTCCTTGGCGGCATCCTTGACCAGGTCGGGGCCGACGGTGCCATACTGCGGCCCCACGGTGACCGCTGCACGGCGGCTGGTGCCATCCTTCTCGGTGTACTCTCCGGCGGCATGGACGTACTGGCCGGCGTACGGCTCCAGGAAGTCGAATGTGAGGCGCTCGTTCTTGACGGTGTTCTGGACGCCTGCCCTTTCGAGGTTTTCGAGAATCATGGTCTCGAACTGACCGGGGCCGGGGGCGTCCTCAGCCTCGGTCTCGGAGGCGGGGCGGGGCTCATCGGGCGCGAGTACGCGGTGCGGCGAGAGGCTTTCAACCGTGAACGGCCCTGCCACGCGCACGCGCTTGTTGTCCTCATAGGGCTGGTCGTAGAGGATTTCGGCCTCGGAGTTGCGGGCGATTGATTCGTCAATCTCCTGCTGCCGCTGCAGGCGCATATCCCACCATTGGCTCAGAAGGGTTCTGCACTCCTGCGGCCAGTCATCCTCCGGTTCGCGGGGGATTTCCCACTCCTCCCATTGCTTGCTGAGGCGGGAGTTAAGCTGGTCGCGTACCGGCTCCTTCTTCTCCTGCCAGCGCTCGTAGATGACATCAATCTCCTCGTTGTTGGCGATGTCCTTGAGCATGATGTGCGGGGCGCGCTTGTAGACGAAGCCCTGTTTCACGTCGCCGCGCGTAGTCTGGACGGGCGGCGCGGGGTGGCCAAGTATCTTCGCGCGTGTTTCGATGCCCTCCGGTGAATCGCTGAGGGTGTAGTAGGGGTAGACGGAGGACATGATGCGAGTGCGGGCGAGGGCCAGGGCGACGCGGCTGGTGTCTATGGTGATCCAGCGGCGGCCCCACTGCTCCGCGACGTGTGCCGTCGTCCCGCTGCCGCAGGTCGGGTCGAGGACGAGGTCGCCGGGGTCGGTCGACATGAGCATGCAGCGCTCGATGACCTTCGTGTTCGTCTGAACGACGTATATCTTGTCGTCCGTGTATTGCCCTGTGAGAGTGTCAATCCACAGGTTGTTGCGGGCCTTCCATGCGAAATCATCTGCAAAGCGGATGTACTGGATGCTGTTCTGTGCGCGGTGTATGCGATGGGCACGTGCCAGCCGCCGCATGCCGGCGGGGAAGCTGGCCTTCCAGTGAGCGTTGGAGCCGGGGCTGTAGGTGACGCCCTGGAACACGACCTCCTGTGGCGATGACGCTGCCCCCTGCGAGAGTATGTTGTCCGGCTTGTATGGGCGTGCGTCGGGGGGGACGGCGGTGTCGCCACGGTTTTCATCGGCGCGAAGGCCACGGTACGACCAATCGGGGAGGAGAATCCAGCGATAGCCACTGTCGCCACTCTGTTTGGGCATGTACTCATATAGAGTTCTGTACTTGGCACCGACTTGCGTGTCCTTGGCATACCAGAGTATGTAATCAGCAGCGCCAGCCAATTTGTTGCTCGGGAAACCGCTGGTCGTTGCGAAGGTCAGCAGAGACACGGAGTTCTCACTGCCGAATACCTCGTCCAGCAGACAGCGCACGAGATGCACATTCTCGTCACCTATCTGCACGAAGACGGAGCCGGACGGCGTCAGCAGTTCATGGGCCACGACCAGCCGATCCCGCAGATACGACAGATACGAGTGTATGCCCTTCTCCCAGGTATCGCGGAATGCGCGGACCTGCTCGGGCTGCCGGGTGACATCCGCGACCTTGGTGTCGGATACATTCCGCTTGCGGGTGGAGACCTGCCAGTTTGAGCCGAACTTGATGCCGTAGGGCGGGTCCAGGTAGATCATTTGCACCTGCCCCTTCAGCCCCTCCTTCTCAGCCAGTGAGGTCAGCACCTGAAGCGAGTCGCCCAGGATCATGCGGTTGGCCCAGTTCTGCTCGTGCTGGTAGAAGTCAATCGTCTGCTCGAAGTCGAGGCCATTGAAGTCATCGAACAGGGAGGGCTGCTCGGGGGTGGCGGTTGCATGGCCGTTGGCGCGGATGTCCTCGATGATCGCCTGGGGGTGGATCTTCTCCTGGATGTAGACGGGCACGACGGGGACGGCGAGGTCCTCGGCATCCTGTTCATCCTTACCCTGCCAGACAAGCTGAGGGTCGAGGGATGGGTCTCGGGGGTAGAGCATGGTGGATTGCTCCTTGTCTTGCTCCTCCACAAAACCCCGCAATTCCTCTGTTGGGATATTGGCGCGTTTGTCGGTATGGCGAATGCTATCTATGTCCTTGGGCTCGCGTTTTTTCTTACGGGCCATTACTGCGCCTCCTCGTCGCTATCACCCTCAGGCATGCTCCAGACCTCTCTGGGGGACCAGATAGAACTTGCTGTAG
>CAZCJS010000406.1:0-3169 GCA_964498775.1 uncultured Armatimonadia bacterium | reverse complement strand
GCAGCCGGGCGACGTGCTCACTCTCACCATCCACAATCCCCGGGTTCGCCAGTCCCAATCCATGTCCACCGTTCCTTTTCCCACTACGGTCAAGTTCTTCCTGCGACGAGACATTGATGGGCAGCCGCGGTATTCCACAGACACCGGCGACCTCCACATCATCGCCGGGCCGATGGATCACCTGACCATTAATCTGCCCGCCTCCGTGCATAGCGGCGAGGAGTTCCCCATCCGCGTGGACGCCCGCGACAGCTTCAACAATATCGCCGCTGCACACTATGGCACCGTCGAGGTGGACATATTCGATGATCGCGTCGCCGAGATGCCCATGAAGAAGGGGCAGGCCGCTTTTCAGGCCTCCGCAGATCAGCCCGATGTTTACTACATTGCCGCTCGGGACCGAGCCACTGATGAGCGGGCGCTATCCAACCCAATGCGCGTCTGTGAGCCGGATGAGCCCAAGGTCTTCTTCGGCGATATCCATGGCAAGGTCTTTTTCTGCGGCGGCACCTGCGACGTGGATGCCTATTACCACTACGCCCGCGACGTCGCCCGCATGGACTTCTCCGCAATAACCGGCGTCACTGAGCTTCTCCGCCACCACTGCCTGGGTTACCGCGACGCTCGCCCGCCCTTGACTGAGGGCAACTGGGCTGATCTGCAACGCGCCGCAGCAGAATATACCGTGGACGATGAGTTCGCGGCTTTCCTTTCCTTCGAGTGGCAATCTGACTGGAAGCCCGAACTGTTCCCGGACAGCTTCGACCACCTCGAGGCCGCCGGCGATCGCTCATACGGCGACCGCAATGTCTATTACCTCAACGATGACGAGCCCTTCTACCGCCCCTTTGACGAGGTCAGCAACACCGCGCAGAAGCTCTGCGACTGCCTCCGTGGCAAAGACGCCCTCGTCATTCCGCACCATTCCTCAGCGCCGGAGAATTTCAGCGGCGTCGGTTTGAAGGGAGCCGACTGGGCCGACCGCGATGACGAACTACTCCGGCTCGTCGAAATCTACTCCAAGTGGGGATCCAGTGAATACAGCGGCTGCCCGCGCAAGCTCACGAATCATTCGGAGGGCCGCTTCGTGCAGGACGCCCTCGCCATGGGTCACCGCATCGGCATCATCGGCTCATCCGATACGCACCTGTCCATCCCCGGCGGCGCAGGTCTCGAAGGTGGCGCCACGCTCCGCTACTACCGTGGCGGATACGCCTGCGTCTATGCCCCGCGCCTGACCAAAAGCGACATCTTTGCGGGCCTCCACTCCCGCCGCTGCTATGCCACTACCGGCGTCAAGATCCTACTCGATTTCCATCTCAATGGCAGTCCGATGGGCACGGAGTTGCAGTTGGAGCCGACCGCGGAGCGGAACATCGAGGTCTTCGTAGCGGGCACTGCACCCATTGAATCCGTGGAGATAGTCCGCAACGGTCGCACCGTACACACTCAGGTGGGCAATGGCACGCCGCTACTCGAGGTGGAGTGGACGGACGCTTCCGACATGCGCGACTACGTCATGACTGCGGAGGGCCGCCCACCCTTCACCTACTACTACCTCCGCATCGTCCAACACGACTGGGAGATGGCCTGGTCCAGCCCCATCTGGGTGGACATGCAGTAACATCATCAGCGAATAGCACCCGCCCGTCAAATGCAGTTCACCTCATAGCACGAAATACGCCTGCAGATCCATACTCCCGGGGCGGTCGGAGGTCCATTTGCCGTTTTCGGTGTATTGCATGATCCCGTCGCTGAAGACCGTCGGGGTGATGAACTCCGCGCCGGTGCTCTGGACAATACCGAAGGTGTTGTAGGAGCCGGTTGGTGAGCTCAGCACCAGGCTGTAAGTCTCCCCATCTGCCAGCCTCAGCGGCTCCGCAAAGACATGCTCCACCCACATCATCTCGCCGGTCTCGAATATGTCCGGCGCGATGTCGCCCTGCGCGATGCACGTGCCGTCTTCCCCCAGCAGGCTGATCTTCAGGGGGCCGGAATCAGCGAGCTTCCGCACCCGCACACGCACTGATTTCACGGTCCGCTCCCCGCCGCTGACGGTGAATATCTCTCGCACCTTGTGCTCGCCGCTGAGCGGTCGCACGCCGCTTTGTGATCGCGCATCGAAGTAGCCCTGCCCGAAGACGCTCCCGTCGTCATAATAAATCCAGTAAATCGGCGTATGCGCATGGCGCACACTCCACGGCGGGTCGTTCCACTTGAGCACGATGGCGAGGTCGAGGTCGCTGACCGCCGGCTGCATGTCGGGCGTATTCTTCTTCTGATAGAGCTGATCCAGCGAGACCCAGTTGTTGAGCGGGTCCGGCGCGGGATTGGTGAACACGAAGTGATACAGCTTCCCCGCTTCGGTAATCACTGGCCGGTCGAAGGTCACCTTCTGCAACGGCTTGCCGGCCATCGGATCGCGGACATGCACCGAGGCCAGCACCTCCCCCGACGGCCCGTGCAGATCGCTGCCGTCATCGGGCTGCACCTCTATCAGCACCTCGCCGCCGTCGCCCTGGTAGTACCCCAGCTTGCGGAAGATGAAGTAAAAGCGCGCTGCGCTGAATGTGCCGGTATGCTGCGCTCGGAAGCGGATGCAGATAGTGTAGTCCTTCAGCCGCCCAATATTCAGCGGCACCAGCCCATCGGCATTCCACGCGCACCCATAGACATCATCGCAACTGAGCTGCTCGCCACATGCTCCACGGGCGACAAAAGCACCCAGGAGTATCATCAGCCCCAGGCTCCCCATCTTCATGCCCGCAATCATAAGGCGTCAGCCTCTCAGTAGCTGGCCGGTAACCGCAGCGGATAGTCCCGGTACTCTAGATATGTCTCGTAGGTCAGTTCCCAGATGTCGAGAGAGATGTCGGGGCCTACCGAGTGCGTCCCCAGCACCATGCCACCTTCTTTGCCTGCCGACATCATCCGCAGGACGTGGTCTCTGACTTCTTCGGGATTGCCGCGTGGGAGAATCAGCCCATTCGACAGCCCCCCGATCAGCGCCAGCTTATCACCATACTTCTCGCGCAGCTCGACGCAATCCAGGCCGGCCTTGTATTCCACCGGGTTGATGCCATCGAAACCGAGGTCAATGAACAGGTCGAGTAGGGGGCCGATATTGCCGTCGGAGTGCATGATCACTTTCTTCGCTCCGGCTTGCTTG
>CAZCJS010000405.1:0-3185 GCA_964498775.1 uncultured Armatimonadia bacterium | reverse complement strand
CGCAGCGCCTTGATGGCAGCCACCGGGTGCTCGTTCTGCCAGATGTTGCGCCCCAGGTTGACCCCAACAGCGCCCTTCTCAAGACCGTCGTGGACAAACTCGAATACCTCGAGCTCCGTGTCCACTTTCGGGCCGCCGGCCATGACCACCGGCACCGGACAGCCGCCGGTGACCTTGTCGAACTCCTCGCACCAGTAGGTCTTGACCACACGCGCCCCCAGCTCGGCGGCGATGCGACAGCACAGGGAAAGATACCGCGCGTCGCGCTTCTCCATCTCCCGCCCCACCGCGGTGACCGCCATCACCGGGATACCGTACTTCTCGCCCTCGTCAACCAGCTTCGCCAGGTTGAGCAGCGAGTCGTGCTCGTAGTCGCTGCCGACGAATATGGACATGCCGACGGCGTTCACGTTGAGGCGAATGGCCTCCTCCATGGAGGTAGTGATGCCTTCATTGGCGAGGTCTGCGCCCGCCATGCTGGTGCCGCCGGAGACCCTGAGGATTATCGGCTTGACGTTTCTCGAGTCCAGCGATGAACGCAATACACCGCGGGTCACGAACAGTGCATCGCAATAGGGCAGAAGCGGCTCGATGGTCTCTCCCGGCTTCTCCAGCTTCCTGGTGGGCCCCTGAAAATAGCCGTGGTCTATGGGCAGAAAGAGACAACGGCCATCCGATTGGATCAGCTTTGACATGCGGTTTTCCATTCCCCAGTCCATGGTGGCACTCCCCCTTACAAGTTCTCCTCGCGTACCGCCCTAGTTTATGGGCTCGCTGTGCAGTAGTCAATCGGCCGCGCCAGCCACCGCAGCGTGCCGGGCCTCATGCCCGCTTCCTGCGAGCAAGGTGACAGAATCGTGCGCAGGATGGTAGCATATGTCCCGAACACGCTCATAGGTGCTGGAGGTGTAGTGTGAAGAGGCTCATGGCATTGGTCCTCGCTCTCACCGTGATGGTGTCGGCCTTCGCCGCGTGCACGTGCGCGCCAGCAACGACCGCGACCATCGAGCAGCGGCTCGACCGCCTGGTCGAAGACCTGGAACAGCAGCGACAGACGCTGCACATCCCCGGCATGGCGATCGCCATTGTGCAGGACGATGAGGTGATCCTGACGCACGGCTTTGGCGTGGCCGACATCGAGAACGAGACGCCGGTGACGCCTGACACGTTGTTCGCCATCGGCTCGTCCACCAAGGCGTTCACCTCCACGGTCATCGGCATGCTGGTTGACGAAGGGAAGATGGAATGGGACGACCCGGTGACCGACTACATTCCCTACTTCACGCTCGACGTAGACAGCGAGGATGAGAATGCCGAGGTCACTATCCGCGACCTGCTGTGTCACCGCACCGGCTTCGTTCGGATGGGGCTCATCTTCGCCAGCGGCGCGCTTTCGCGCGAAGAGGTCCTCCGCGCCGCCACGGCAGCCGAGCCGTGGACCGGCTTCCGCGAGAAGTTCTACTACAGCAACGTCATGTACCTTGCCGCCGGTGTTGCCGCGGGCGACGCCGCGGGCACGGACTGGGACGCCCTGGTGGCGGAGCGCATCTTCGACCCGCTCGGCATGGGGAACTCCACCACCTCGGCGAGCCAGGTTGAGGGCGACCCTCGTCTCTCCCTCGGGTACATCTGGGACGACGGCCTCGAGGCGTACAAGCACAAGCCGATGCGCAACGTGGACAACATCGGTCCCGCCGGAGCCATCAACTCCAATGTGGTCGACATGGCCCAGTGGCTGCGGCTGTTGCTTGGCGGTGGGGTGTACCAGGGCAACCGCCTCATCAGCGAAGAGGAGCTACAGGAAACGTGGACGGGTCAGAACGAAATCGCCCCGGGGGTGAGCTACGGCCTGGGCTGGATGCTCAGCGAGTGGGAGGGGCAGCCCGTCGTCGAGCACGGCGGCAACGTCGACGGCTTCGCCGCGGAGGTAGCTCTGCTGCCGCAGTCCAACCTCGGGTTCGTGTTGCTGACCAATGTCTCGGTCACGTCGCTTCAGCAACTGTCCCTCAACACGGTATGGGAAGCCCTGCTCGGGGAGTGGGAGGACAGCGGTACCGGCGAGGCCCAGGACTACGAGCCGTACATCGGCGAGTACATTGCGGACTTCGGCACCTTCGACGGCGAGGTGTTCACCGTGCTCGAGCAGAACGGCCGTCTGGCCGTCGACGTGCCGGGTCAGATGGTCTATGAGCTCGAGAACCCCGACGAGGAAGGCAAGTGGTACTTCGCCATTTCCCGCGAGGTCGCCGTGTCATTTGAGCGCGATGATGAAGGCGATGTCACGAGCATGAAGATGTACCAGTCGGGTTACGTGTTCGAGTTGCCTCGCAAGGGCGTGGAGATTGCGCCGGAGATTCCCCTGGAGGAATTGCAGAAGTACCTTGGCAGCTACCGCTCAGAGGAACCGGTCATCACCGTCGAGGTCCTCATTCACAACAACCGTCTCGCTGTTGACTGGCCGCAGGAGATGGTCTACGAGCTGTACCCGCCAGACGATGAGGGCATATGGGTCTTCCGGGTCACCGATGCCTTCAGTCTGAGGTTCAATGAGGCACCGGACGGCCGGGTCGAGTCGCTGACCTACTACCAGGCCGATATGGAGCTTGAGATGACCCGTGTCGAGGGCGCTGCCCTGCCCACGCTCGACGAGATACTGGCGCTGCGAGACACGGACAGCCGCAGCGCTGCGCTGGACGAAATGGGGGCATACCGCTTCACCGGCACCGTCTCCAGCCCGCAGTCGGGGGTGGAAGGCACGATAACTGTGCTGGTGTCGGGCAACGACCGGCTCCGTACAGACTCCGACTACGGCAGGTTCGGCTTCAGCCGAATGGCGGTCAATGGCGACCGGGCCTGGGTGGAGTCCAGCTTCGGTCCGTTCGAGGAACTCTACGGCTACCTCCTGGAGCAGGCCAGGCAGGGCCACCCTGCCGCGGTGTACGGCGACTGGCGCCAGTTCTATGACTCAATTGCGGTGGTCGGCACCGACGAACTCGACGGGCAGGACGTTTACGTCTTGAACCTCAAGCATGGCGAGCTGCCAGCGGTGACCACCTACATCGATACGGAAACCGGTGACGTACTCAAAGACTCGGCAATCGCGCTTCAGGAAGGGGGCATTGGCATACCCATCACATCGCGGTACGAAGACTACCGCGACATAGACGGCGTCCGCATCCCGTTCC
>CAZCJS010000404.1:0-3199 GCA_964498775.1 uncultured Armatimonadia bacterium | reverse complement strand
ACTACGAGGCATGGGCTGACTACGCAGGCGACTGCGGCGTCATCTACATGGGGTTCGGCTACACCGCCATCGGTCACTTGCTGAACCTGTGGATGGGGACGGCGCCGCTGATGTATGCCACCTACGACTGGCCCGAGACCATGCACGAGGTCGTGGAGCAGATCAATGACAATGCCCTGGACCTGGTGGACCTGCTGGTGGCATCGCCGGCGGAGGTCGTGATCATGACAGACAACTTCTCCAGCGACCTGCAGCCTCCGCACTTCTTTGAGGAATGGTCGCGGCCGTTCTATGTGGAGGCGATACGGAGGCTCCATGCGGCGGGGAAGTACGTTGCGGTGCATATTGACGGTAAGCTGCGGGCGTCGCTGAGCATGATCCGCGATGTCGGCGCGGACTGCGCAGATGCCGTAACGCCGGTCCCGATGGGCGACTTGAGGCCGGACGAGTGCCGGGAAGAGGCAGGCCCCGATTTCATTCTCTCCGGAGGCGTATCGCCGGACCTGTGGCTGCCCGAAACAAGTACGGAGCGGTTTACGCAGGCCGTGTTAGACTGGCTTGAAATGAAGCTGCATAGTCCCAGCTTGATTGCCAGTGCCGGGGATCAGGTGCCACCAGGAGCAGTGGAGGGCAGAATCGAGCTGATGGGGGAATTGGTGGAGCAGTATGGCAAGTACTAGTGATGCAAAAGTGGTACGCAGGCGGAGTTGCTGACAGACGGTGAGGTATGAGTGGAGATAGTCAGCATACACTGCCAGTAGAGAGGTGAACGGGTGATGCGCATCAAGGATATAACTCGGCACGTGGTGCTGGATGGGCGCAACAACAACATCAGTTGGTTCCATCCGAAGTCGGCGGTCATTCCCCCCGGACCAGGTGAGGAGACCCCGATGGTCGTCGTCACCCTGACAACACAGAATGGCGACGATGTGTATTCGGCGCCACTGGAGATGACTACGCGCGACCTGGGCCGGAGTTGGACTGATCCGGTGTGGCATGTGAGGACACTGGGCCGCAGAATGCTCGGTGACAACCTGTTCGAAGGCTTTTGCGACTTCGTCCCGAAGTACCACAAGGCAAGCCGCACGATCTTGGGGCTGGGAGATGTCACACGGATTACCAATGAGGTCATAGACCGGCATTTGAAGATTGAGCGGCTGGTTCACGAGGTCTTTCGACCTGGTGGTACTTATTCGGTGCGGGATAATAACACCGAGCGGTGGCAGAAGTGGGAGTACTTGCCAGAGCCGGAGAGTGGGGGAGACCCGGGAAGCAGCTATGCCCCCGGCTGCCCGCAGTGGGTCGAACTGCCCGACGGTCGGATAGTGTTGCCACTGAGCGCAAGGAACCCCCAGGAGGCATACCATCGGGTGTGTTCGGCGATCTGCTCATTTGACGGGCAGGAGTTACGGACACTTGCGGTGGGCAATTCGCTTGTGCTTGAGGTGGGGAGGGGGCTGCACGAACCATCCATGGTCGAGTTCGACGGACGCTTGTATATGACCATCCGCGCCGAGGACCATCGGATGTACCATGCGGAAAGCCCGGACGGGCTGAAGCTGGAGAATTTCGCACCCTGGCAGTGGGATGACGGCACCGACGTGGCCACAGACCAGGCCCAGCAACACTGGGTGAAGCGCCATGATGCGCTCTATCTGACGTACACCCGCCAGACCGGGGACAACGATGATATCGTGCGGTGTCGCGCGCCACTGTTCATCGCCCAGGTGGATACCGACACTATGCGTCTGGTTCGTGAGACCGAGCAGGTGGTAATCCCCAAGGAGGATGCCGCCTTGGGGAATTTCATGGTGGAGAATGTAACTCCCGATGAGACATGGCTGACAGTTGGGGAGTTTTTGCCTGACGAGTACCACGGCGATTTCCTGCTGGCGAAGATCATCTGGGAACAGCCCAACAAGGCACTGGACTGGTAGCAGGAGACAATGACTGACCAACATCGGCAGCAGACAACCCGAAGTTGCCTGGCAAGCGCACCCCATCACCGTCTCTGCCCGCTGTGCCAGGCCGACAACAGGGCCAGGGATCCCCTGAGCTATTCGCGCGGCGAGTGGCTGCTGAAACAGTGTGCGACTTGCGGTTTCGTCTATCTGGAGAACGCCCCGCCCTACGAAGACCTCCGCGACAAGTACGCGTGGGAGAAAACCACTATCGTCGAGGAGCAGCGCCGGCTGTCAAGTGAGCCGATTACGCGGCGCGTCAGCACGTGGCTGAAGAGACTGAAGGAGAAACACTCGCGCAGGGACAAGTTGATGGCACTCGTCGCCAGACATTTCAACCCTGGCAACGTCCTTGACGTAGGCTGTGGTAGCGGGCGTGCCGCCGCCGCTCTCGACGACAGGTTCACTCCCTATGGCGTCGAGATATCGAAGCAACTGGCGGCAGAGGCCGGTGCGAGGATCGCGGGGAGGGGCGGACATGTCATCGCCGACAATGCGGTGGATGGTGTCAGCCGCTTTCAGCCGGGCATGTTCACCGGCGTGATTATGCGGGCATTCCTCGAGCACGAGATGCAGCCCGGGAAGTTGCTGGCGGCCACGTTTGCTGTGATGATGTCCGGCGGCGCGGCTATCATCAAGGTCCCCAATTATGCAAGCCGGCTTCGCAGCATCAGGGGCAGGAAGTGGTGCGGCTTCCGGCTGCCGGATCATGTCAATTACTTCACACCGGCATCTCTGACTGCCATGGTCAAGGGCGTCGGCTTTACCGTGGCGCAGTTCGGCTTCCTCGATCGTCTCCCCACCAGTGACAACATGTGGATGGTCATCCGCAAGCCCTGAGCTGAGTCCGCGGATCGGCCGTCTCGTTGCGGCTGCGGCGCTGGAGCGGCCCCGCCCGCCGTCAGAGAAGGCGCTGAAAGCCGCGATGCGCCACGGGGCCTCGGAGACGTTCGCGGACCTCCCCGGCGTCAAGAGCCTCTGCAATCTGGGCGAACACCTCGTCAACGGCCTCGGCGTACATGTCCATCAGGGCGTCGGTATGCGCCATCGTTGGCGAGAACGCCGTACCGCCCAGTATTCCCCGCTGAAGCATCCACTGTGCGTAGAGCGTCCGCAGCTCATGGAGCAACTCGTGCTCGAAAGTGAAATGCGGCAGGCACGGATACCCATTTTCCACATCCACCGGTAGGCCATACTTGTGGCCGAATTCGCGCCAGCACTGCTGAGCCCGCGAGCCG
>CAZCJS010000403.1:0-3217 GCA_964498775.1 uncultured Armatimonadia bacterium | reverse complement strand
GTGGATCAGCAATGGCTACTACCACGGCAACGTGCTCACCAGAGACCTCTGGTGGTCAACCGATGGCGCCACCTGGACCCGCGTCAGTGAGGCGACTCCATACCCGGGCTACAGCGAAATGGTGGCCTACGACGGGAAGATGTGGGCCATCAAGGGCAGCGTCTGGAACTCGACTGACGGCCTCAACTGGACGCAGGTCTTGGAGAAGACACCCTTCGGTGCCAGAGGCTACGGCGAAGTCGTCGTCTTCCAGGATAAGATATGGCACCTGACGGCTGGTGACGACATCTGGAATACCACCGACGGCATCACCTGGACCCGGGTAGCCAACGACCTCCCCTACGGCCCCCGCGGGGCGTGCGCAGTCACGGTGTACAAGGACAAGCTCTGGGTCATGGGTGGCCGCATCAGTAAGCTCAATGATCCCCCTGAACCAGGCCCCGCGGTACGCACGACCTATGACGACGTGTGGTGCTCGGCTGACGGTGTGACCTGGGAGCGGGTCCTCGAGCACGCGCCCTGGGACCCGCGCATGTGGTTCATTGCCACCGTCTATGCCGGCAAGATGTGGATATTGGGCGGCTTCGACAACCGCCACCGCCAGAACCTGGCCGACGTGTGGTACACTGAGGACGGCGTCACCTGGAAGCAGTTCGTGTCAGAGCCACAGTGGACGGCCCGCCATGAGCCGACGGTGTACGTCTACGACGCCAGCCTGTGGATGGTGGCCGGCAACCACTGGCCCGTGCAGAACGACGTCTGGCGCCTCACCCTCCCCGACGGCTGGGACGGCGACTAGCCAACGCCAGCAAGCCGCAAAGGCAGAGCTAACAGTGAACCCACCCGTCACAACGAGGGTGGGTTTTCCTATCGTGCCAGCTCTCAGCTTCATGCGGAAGCTCTGCTTCCGCCCGCGACTCCGCTGCAAGGCTCTATTGCTCCTTGTCTGTGGAGACTAGTGGAGCTTCTTCTCCTCAAACTCGAGTTCTCTGATGTCGCTGAAGAACCGCTCAACCGTGTCACGCATCAGGAAGTCCCTGTTCTTCTTGGGCCAAGTCTCCAATCCACGTTCAGAGTAGTACATGAACATGTTGTCAACGTCGGCGAAGACGGCATGACACGCCTCATTGTAGTCTCCGCAATCTTGTGGTGGAAATGGTACATTCCCTGAGTGTTGATACAGTTCGCTGACAACTGGTTCCCTCGCTTGCATCTGTAAGATGAGCCTCGATTCGGTCAAGTGCCCCTCCTGGTACGCAGTGAAGTCCGCCACTGCATCTCGCCCAAAGGCTGTCATCTTCCCAACAATGGGCTGTACAACTTTCAGATATTCCCCCTTGTCCGCACTGTGTTGTTGATAGAACTCCCGTCTCTCGTGATAGTCGTCATTCCATGCGATCTCGATATCCCCAAACTCCTCATCGCCATCGAGAGCAGACGGGCGCCATTCTTCTGCCAGCGAATTGTCAATCCAAGCTGTTCGGCAACGCCAGTTGGCGGTCTGAATGTCCAAGTAATCGTGTGCGACGAACAACCAGACAACGTGTGCTGGGGTATTCCCCCACGCTTCTCTTGTCAGGTCACTTCGAGCGTAGCTTTCTGACTTCAGGCCTTCGGTAACGTCCGAAATGATGGCGCGGATAACGTCTCTTGGGTAGTGCCTGTCGAGGAGAACGATTGCTTTGTATCGTTTCGCAAGGCCGTGGCTCACGTCCTGCAAGTTCACTACTTCGTAAGTTGCCTCTTCACGAACATCCATGCGCAACGAAATCCCCTCGTCGAGCTTGTGCCCATGCTGGCAAGTGCCCATTTCGTCGTAAGGGGTTCCGTCTTGAGGACAGATCTTCCCATAGGCAATGAACAAGCGGGCGCAATCCTGAGCATCGACGATTAGCCAATCGTAGCCCCCATCTTGGGCCGTTTGTGCGAAATCTACTCTCGCATCATCCTGAATCTCGCCGACGGCGAGCAGGACTATCATTTCGAGGCCGGGGATTTGACGAAGTTTAGCGAACTGAGGCGTAACATCGTTGCGGCGTACCTTCTGCCAAGATCTTCCCTTCAATACAAAACCAGCGAATCTCTTATTGCCCCCCACATGGACGTGGGTTGTGAGTATATCGGCTGCCTCCGTAGGGCCGTGGGGAGTGGAATCCGGGTGATACAGGATTTGCTCTACAAAAGGCTCTATTTCCTCTTTCTCTCTCAATTCCCGGACGGCCGAAATGATGGTTTTGCTGATGGCAGCATCAGGAATACGCTTTGCGTCGGCGAATTCTCTAATCTCGTGTAACTTGAGAAGTTGTGTCACTGTTCTTCCTCCAGCGTCTTATTCATTGCATTTACCGCCGTATTCACGCATGCACATGTCGCCTCGGCTGGTAGCCGGCCTCCGTGAGGCGGGCCAGCACCTCCTCGACGTGGTGGCTGCTGCGCGTCAGCAGCACTATCTCCACCTCCGCGCGGCCGATATCTATGTCGCCAGTCAGCCGGTTGTGCAGGATCTCGATGATATTGGCCCCGGATTCGCCGATGATGCCCGCTAACTTAGCCAGCGCGCCCGGGACATCAGGCAGCACCACGATGAGCCGTACCGACCGCTCAGCCACCGCCAGGCCCCGGTCTATCACCGCCCCCATGGTCGTGACGTCCACATTCCCACCGGAGATGATCAGCACCGTCGGGCCGCGCAAGCGGTCGGCTATCGCCGGCAGTGCCGCCAGGCCGACGGCTCCCGCACCCTCGACCACAAGGTTGTCGTCCTCAATGAGGTCGAGCATGGCAGCCGCGATCGCGCTCTCGTCCACGGTTACGATGTCATCGAGTAGTTTACGCAGTAGTTCGCAGGTCATGTCACTGGCGGCGGCGACGGCGATACCCTCGGCGATGGTCGGAGTGACCGGCACGGTGCGGGCTTCACCGGCGGCGAACGACTCGGCCATCGAGGGAGCATTAGCGGCCTGAACGCCGATGAGCGTCATGTCGGGTTTCTGCGCGCGGAGGGCGGAGGCGATACCGGAAGCCAGGCCGCCCCCGCCAACGGGGATGATGCAGGCCTCCATGTCGGGCAACTGCTCCAGCAGTTCCAGGCCGATGGTTCCCTGTCCGGCGATAACGTGCTCGTCGGCGAAAGGATGGACGAAGGGCGCGCCGCTTTGCTCTTGAACGCGTCGGGCCTCGGCGTAGGCCTCATCGAAGCTGTCGCCATGCAGGACGA
>CAZCJS010000402.1:0-3239 GCA_964498775.1 uncultured Armatimonadia bacterium | reverse complement strand
ACTCCTCGTCACCGTAGATCGAGCTGATGAAGTTCTCCCACTGGCTCAGCGGTGCGGGAAGCTCCAGTTCGCGCGGGGCTTCATCTTGCCCCATCAGCGTCACTGTTTCCCCGCAGCCGCCGGCCTCGATAACGCCTTTGCTGCCCGCGAGGCGCAGTCGGTCATCACCGTGTGTCGGAGCCGCCGCCGGACGGCAGTAATCCAGCCGCACCGCCGCCGAGCCGCCGTTGTCAAGCCGCAGCGCCAAGCAGGCATTGTCCTCCATCTCACCAATCTCGGGATGACCCGTATTGCCCGCATAGCCGCTACCCCAGACGAAGTGCCGCCCCGACGTGTACCAAATCAAATCCAGCGCATGAATCCCGATGAACGGGATGATTCCGCTGAAGGTCTGGCTGCTCTTCTGCCAGGCGGCCCGCTGCCCCAGCCGGTATGACTTCTGCATACTCGCCTGACATACCTCCCCGATAGCTCCCCCGGCCACTGCCTCCTTCATCGCCACATACGCCGGTTCATAGCGCATCGTCATCATCATCGAGAGCGCAATGCCGCCGGCATGTACGGCATCCTGCACTGCGGCCAGCTCCTCCAGTGTGAATGCCAGTGGCTTTTCAGCCAGCACGTGGATGCCCCGCTCGGCGCACGCACAGATGACGCCGCCGCGTGTGCTGTCAACCCCGGCCTCACACACCACATCCAGCTCCACTTCATCCAACATCTGCTGATAATTGCTGTACGTTCGTGTCTCTGCGTCCACGCAACTCCATTCGCTGACACTTGCCAACTTCTCCGCGTCATCCTCAGCGACCGCAACCAGCTTCCAGTCTCTGCCTTCTCCCATGTCCTCCGTGCAGACGCTAAAGTGCCCTTTCAGTCCGATGAGGCCAATCCGTACACTCATCCCGACTCTCCTTTCAGATCCGATGTGGCATAGTTCACGGCGAGGGCGACGGATTCCTGTTTCGCCGCTCGGCAATGATTATGGAAGGGGAATGAGTTGGGGACGGCGAAGGAGGGGTGACACGCGAAACCGTATCCGGGAGGTAGGACCATGAAGTGGCACTACTTTGATGATGAGGACCTGCAGGCTGTGAAGCGTGTACTGGACAGTGGCAATCTCTGCTCCTTCGGCGCGGCTGCAAATGAGGTTCCTGCTTTCGAGGAGGAGTTCAAGGCCGAGTTCGGAGCACCGCTGGCCGTTGCCATCGTCAATGCCATGGCCGGGCTGCATGTCGCCGTGGTCGCCTCAGGCGCTGAGGCCGGCGACGAAGTCATCGTGGACCCGATGGTCACCTTCGCATCCCTCGGTGCCTTGTACCACAATTGCAAGCTCGCGTTCTGCGATGTCGAAAAAGACACCCATCTGATGGACGTGAGTAAGCTTGAGGATATTACCACCGAGCGCACCAGGGCCATCATCGTCACCCAGCTCTGGGGCCAGTGTGCGGACATGGATGCGATCAATGCCTTCGCTCAGGAGCGCGGCATCACCGTCATTGAGGACTGCGCCCATGCCATCTACGCCACCTACAACGGTAAGTATGCCGGAACCATCGGCGACATTGGCGTCTATTCCTTCCAGCAGTCGAAGCAGATGGCTCTCGGTGACGGCGGCATGACCGTGATGAAGAGTGAAGAGCATCGCCAGATAATCAATGAGATGAATACCTTCGGCACGGTTCCTCCCCGCCTTGGCTGGAACTACCGCATGAACGAGGTTGTCGCCGCCATCGCTCGCGTTCAGCTCACCCGCGCGCGCGGTTATGTGAACATGTGCCAGGACGCGGCCGCCCTCTACAATGAAGCCGTCGCCGGCTGTGAATGGCTGCTACCCCAGGTCAATCGCCCCGGACGCGTCAACACCTACCATATCTGGACCGCCATCTTTGAGGGCGACAAATATGGCATCTCGAAGGAAGATTTCCTCCAGGCCCTGGCCGACAACGGCCTCGCCTGGGGTATGGGCTATATCGAGCGCCCGGCCTATGCCCACGACTGCATTGCCGCTTATCTCGATGAGCAGCCCTACTGCCCGGTCGCCGAGTACCTCATGCCCCGCCTCATTCTCGTCGGCACCGGCGGCGACCCGCAGAGCCATGTCGAGGATGCCGAGAAGCTGGCCGAAGCCATCGCCTCCTTCTAGAGCCACGAGCCCTGAACTCAATCGAGCTGACAGAGGCCGCCTCGCCGAAGAGACGGCCTCTGGCGTATAATGGGCACACGAACCCATGGATGTCTCAATCATCATCGTCAACTGGAACACCAAAGACGACTTGCGGGCGGCCATTGAGTCCTGCTATGCCCATAGCGCGGGCCTCGACATCGAGCTCCTCGTTGTGGACAACGGCTCGACGGATGGCAGCGGCGAGATGGTGCGCACCGACTTCCCGCAGGCAACTCTTATCGCCAATACCGAGAATGTGGGCTATACGCGCGCCGGCAACCAGGGCATTACTGCCGCCTCCGGTCGCTACTACCTGATGCTCAACAGTGACGCCCAGCTCACCGCCGGATGCCTCGCCGAACTGGTTCGCATCATGGACACCCATCCCGACATCGGCACCGCGACGCCTCAGTTGCAGTATGGCGACGGTTCCGCACAGGAGGCGGCCCACAAATTCCCCACCCTCAGTTCGCGGCTATTGCCCGCGGCTTTGGTGTCATCGGCGGAGCGGATCACTGATGAGACACCCGAAGATGGCGCTACGTTCTACCCCGTTGACTGGGTTCTGGGCGCGTGTCAGATTGTGCGAGCGGAGACCGTCGCCCAGGTCGGCATGATGGATGAGCGCATCTTCATGTGGTACGACGATGCCGACTGGTGCTTGCGGATGGCGAAGGCAGGCTGGCGGCGCGTCGTGGCAACCGATGCCCTCTGCGTGCATGAGGCCCGCAAGTCGGCGGAGGCGTTGCCACCGCTACGCCGCAACTTGCAGGTATCCATGGCCGAGTTCACCTACTTCCGCCTCCACCATGGCAGGACAAAGACCGCCATCCTCTGGGCGACGCGGACGCTCTACAGCGCCGTCAAGGTAGGGGTTCTGGCATTGGGGACGCTACTGACACTGGGGCTCTACGGCTCGCTGCGGCGGCTTTGCATCTTCAACTGGCGGCGCTTGCTCTTCCACCTCCGTCACGTGGCTGATATCATCCTCCGCGACCCACAGCCCTACCGCGCCGATGGGGTCAAGTGACCATATCAGGCACATACACTTACGGCTTCTTGAAGCACGCGACTG
>CAZCJS010000401.1:0-3241 GCA_964498775.1 uncultured Armatimonadia bacterium | reverse complement strand
ACTTTGATATATATTGTTAATTTACTGTGAAATCCGCGCCCGGGTGCATCGGGCTAGTCCCAATCGTAGCTTCCTCCCCGCCTGCGAGTGACCTCCTGCTAATTCATTATTTTTTGCGTAATTTTCTGCGATCTTTTCCGTATAATCACCTCAGCCCAAGGCAACTCGAAGAATGCTAACTTGACCGCCCTCGCAGTGACAGTATAATGGTGTGCAGATATCAGAAGGAGGAAAACAAGCAAGTGAAACTAACCATCCTGGGTACGGCCGCCGCCGAGGGCTGGCCGGCTACGTTCTGCACCTGTGAGGCATGTAGGGGAGCGCGAAAGCTTGGCGGGCACAACATCCGCCGCCGTGCCAGCTACCAACTCGGAGACACCATTCACATTGACTGGGGGCCCGACTCGTACAACTCGATGATCAGCTTCGGCCTCGACTACTCCGAGCTGGCTCATCTCCTCGTCACCCATGCCCACTGGGACCACTGGGTGCCCAATGAACTGCGCTGGCGGTGCCCGGGCTTCTCCCGGCTTGCGCCGACAGCCCACCTCAACATTTATGGCAACGCGATGGTCCAAGACCGGATGTCTATAGAGCTGGAGGGCGAACTTGCCGACTGTGCCATGAGCTTTGAGCTCATCGAGCCGTTCGAAGTGCTCAACCTGGGTGATGATGTCATGGTGACGCCGCTGCCGGCGGCACATGCCCCGGACCAGGAAGCCTTCATCTTCCATCTGGATGTTGACGGTACCGAGGTGCTCATCGGCCATGACAGCGGCTGGTTCCTCGACGAGGTGTTTGACCACCTGGCCACCGCGCAACTGAAACTGGTGCTGCTCGACTGCACCTACGGCACCAATGATCGGCGCGAAGGACACATGGGCGGCATGGCGGTCGTCGAGACGGCAGAGCGGCTGCGGATGCTAGGGGCAGCGGCCCCCGATTGCCGGATCATCGCCACGCATTTCTCCCACAACTGCCTCAAGACCCACGACGAGCTGGCCGAGTTTTTCGCCCCGCACGGCATCGAGGTCGCCTACGACGGCATGGAATTCGAGCTCTGAGCGACGACGGGGAGCATAGCGCAAGTAACACCAAGGGACGCGCAGGCAGGTGAGGAAAATGGGCTCTACGGGCGGCTCAGGTATCAGAATCGGCGTTTATGGGCTGAATCATCCGCACGCAGGAGGGCACTTCAGGGACCTCGATACCGTCGCGGGCATTGCTACGGTGCTGGTCAGCGACGCAGATGCACAGGCCGCTAAAGACAAAGCGGCCAGTCTCGAGCGTGGCGCGTACTATGACGGGGGCTGGGAAGCCATGCTGGCGGACGACGACATTCCCGCCGTGTGCCTGCTGACTGATAACCGCGCTGCCGGCCGCCTGACCAGAGAGGCGATGGAGTGCGGCAAGTGGGTGTATGCCGACAAACCCGGGGCGGCCACGGCTGCCGATATGGAAGCTATCGTGGCCACCGGCGAGCGCACCGGCACGTATTTCTGCCCCTGCTACGCGCGGCGCAGCTATGAGGATACGGCCAAGATGTGCGAGCTGGTGCACGGCGGGGCACTCGGCGAGATCTGGTCATTCCAGGCCGTCTGGAGCACTTCTCAGGTGCGCCTGCGCGGGCCGGAGAACTGGTTGTTTGATCACGAATACGCGGGGGGCGGGATCGTCTACTGGCTGGCCTGCCATTGGTTGGACAACCTGCGGCTGTTGACCCGCAGCCGGATCGCCGCAGTCAGTGCAATGACTGCGAACATGACCCCCGGGGTGGATGTCGAAGAGGTGGTCTGCGCGAATCTGCGGCTGGAAAACGGCGCCATCGGCAGCCTGCGCGCCGGCTACCTGCGGGACCCGTATCTGCGCTATGACGAGGCCGACCTGATGATGAGCCTGGAGGGCGCCGACGGCTCTCTGTCATGTTTGTACCACGAGGGCGGCCCCACCCTGCGCCTCCGTAGCAAGGCGCCCGGGTTCGAGTATGCGGCCGAAGGCGCACTCATCGGGCTAGCGCAAAAACGGCCGGATGGTGGCTATGCTCCGCTTTTTTTGGGGGGCTTTTTGGAGGCGCTGGAGAATGGCAGCGAGCCGCCGGCCACCCAGCATGACGCGCTCTATGTGCTGAAGGTGGCAGAGGCGATCTACGAAGCCGCAAGCAGCGGCACCGAGCAGAAGATTTCGTGGTGAAACGGCTCCAGAATCAAGCCATCACAGTGCTGAATTAGTGGGTGCTGAGATTTGGCAGAAATATGTATTCCCCTTCAGGGCCGAGGTGTGGCACTATAGTCTAATATCGCATTTTCTTGGCTGTTATGTGATAGATAGACATGGGCAGTTCATCCAGGGGTTAGGGATGTCAGGCGACATTGGGGGCCGATGCCTGATATTAGCCATATCCTGGCCGTATAGTAGCCGTACTCTTAATGCAAAGTTCCGCTTGTGTGTGAAGCTTAACCCCGATTTGCGCGTAGCTGGAGGCAGTTTGCGCGGGGGGTAATCCATTTTTCGAGTGCAAGTTAGCGCCGATTAGCTATACTGGTTTGGGGAGCGGCTGCGGGGGTCAAAATGTGGCCGATGTACATATTTTTTGCCTTAGTTCGCGTGAATCATACCCGCTAGAGAGCCACTTTGGTGGGGTTTTGCGGGCATTTATATATCTTTTTGGCGAGTAAGCGGCAGGCTTGGGTTCCAGTTGCGGCGTGCGCCGGCAGTTGCTACGTGATATTTTTTAGATGGGGCGGGCAAATGTTGCGTGCTGGAAGCGCGACCGAGCCGCTCCCTCCCCGCACCACCACACAGCCACAGCACCCCGCGCCACTCCACCCCCACCACGCCCCAACACCTGACGGCAACGGCAAAGCCAGAGCGCTCCGGCGGCAAGCCCAAGCTACACTGGAAACACCACGCGATAAAGTGAAGCGCAGACCACGCGTTTGGCGTTGATGTCCACAGGGCATAGTGAGGCCGAAGCGCACGTTGCCGAATACGGCACGGCAGTGCTGAGCGCAGATTCTCATGCCCACACGAATCCGGCAATCCAGCCCCCCGGCAGCGGTGATGGGTAAAGGGATTTGCATATCTGCGGGGGAAGTATTCGCAAGCGCGTAGCGGGATGCTGCAGGGGCGGAGACAATAGCGCGCGCCACCATAGGCCGACACTGCAGGAGGTAGCACCATGGCCGAAGATAGCACGAAGAGCGCCAGGAGCTTGGCGGACAACCCGGTGAAGAACGGGGGG
>CAZCJS010000400.1:0-3255 GCA_964498775.1 uncultured Armatimonadia bacterium | reverse complement strand
CGGAGCGTGTTCATCCTTCGCTCGGCCTGCCGCCGCCGCTCCGCGGCGGTCACATACTTGGTCCATCTATAGTTATATCGTCTCATATCACGTCCTCGTATTGCATTCCCGCCGACCTTGGCTATTCGTCCCGTGCGAAGGCCTTGTCAAGATCGAGCGATACTGTCTCCAGTAGTTCCTCGTTGCTCATTTCCGTCAGAAGCGTTTCACCGCCACCTTCGAGAAGATCATGCGCAAGCCTGATCTTATCTTCGATGAGCGCATCGATTTTCTCTTCCACCGTGCCGCGGCAAACGAACTTATGCACCAGTACATTACGCTTCTGGCCGATACGGAATGCGCGGTCGGTCGCCTGGTTCTCCACAGCGGGATTCCACCACCGGTCAAAATGTATGACATGTGAAGCAGCGGTAAGGTTCAAACCGGTTCCACCCGCCCTGAGCGACAGCACAAAGAAAGGCGCCCCGGTCTCTGATTGAAACGCCTCGATTAGCCCTTTTCGCCTCTTGACCGGTGTACCGCCGTGCAGGATCAGCCCCTCGCGCCCAAATATACCGGCAAGAAACTCTGCCAGCGCCTGTGTGACCTCTCGAAACTGTGTGAACACCAGGACCTTTTCCTCCCTTGACCCGATCACCTCGCAAAGATCACGCAGCCGCGCGAACTTCCCGCTATCACCCGGCGCGTATTCGCCATTGCCCAGGAAATGTCCGGGATGATTACAGATTTGCTTGAATTTCATCAAATAAGCCAGCACCAGCCCTCGACGTTTCATGCCCTCGGCGTTGTACAGTGCGTGCTTCAATTCCTCAACTGCTGCGGAGTACAGGGCCGCCTGCCGTTTGCTCAGCCCGCACCAGGCTTTGACCTCGGTCTTTTCGGGCAGGTCGGTAATAACGGCGCGGTCTGTCTTGAGCCGCCGAAGGATATACGGCCGAATAAGGTTGCGAAGGGGTGTATAGTTCGCGTGTTCTTTCTTTTCCAAGGTTTTGACATACTTCATGAATCGAGTTTCAGAACCCAGCAAGCCAGGACAGAGAAAGTCGAAGATGGACCAGAGATCGGAGAGCCGATTCTCCACTGGCGTGCCGGTCAAGGCAATTCGCGCATCGCATTGGAGCTGCTTGATGGTCCGGGTCTGGCGTGCGGATGGATTCTTGATCGCCTGGGCCTCATCCAGGATCACCATATGCCACTTGACCCTTCGGAACCAATCCCGCCGTGCGACCATACCGTATGTGGTCAATACCGCATCGTCTCCTTGCAGCGCCTTTTCCGGGTCGGCTGCAACCGCGTCCA
Organism: uncultured Armatimonadia bacterium; assembly: GCA_964498775.1. GTDB lineage: Bacteria > Armatimonadota > Zipacnadia > Zipacnadales > UBA11051 > UBA11051. Next base: position 1,956 of record CAZCJS010000400.1, on the reverse strand, counting down.
TGTCCTCTTGTTTCGATTCGGAGGGGTGCAGGAAACGCACATGGATCGTGGGTGTAAAAGTATCGATTTCGGCCTTCCAGTTTCCCAGCAGTGAGGCGGGGAGAACAAGCAGTGACGGTTTGTTCCGAAGTCCTTTCTCCTCGCGTATCGCAAGCAGCAGCGCAAGCACTTGCACCGTCTTGCCGAGGCCCATGTCGTCAGCCAAACATGCCCCCAGACCCAGTCGGGTCAGAAGCCAGAGCCACTTCACTCCGGTCTCCTGGTACGGCCGCAAGCTTCCGCGAAATGACTCGCCTACATTGATAGTCTCCAGCCGGTTGAGGTCGCGCAGACCCGCCAGTACTTCGTCCAGCCAGGTCCCAGCGTGAATGGATACCCAATCATGGTCAGCCGCGGTTGTTTCGTCACTGTCCAGGTCCCGTGGGGCACCTGCGAGCAAGCGCATGCCCTCCAGGAAAGAGATGCCCTCCTCTCCGGCTCTTGACTGGATCTTCTGCCAATGCGCGAGCGCCTCTTCGAGCTTTTCGCGGTTCACCTCCACCCATTGGCCCTTGATGAATACCAGTCCGTCGTCCGACTGCATGAGCGTGCGCAACTCGTCTGGTGTTAGTGACTCATCACCCAGCGCCACGCCGAGATGAAAGTCCAACATCGCGTCAGCCCCGAACCGGCTTTTCTGTTTTTCTCCAATCGACACGCTCACCCGCGGCTTCGAGCGCTTGCGCCACCAATCGGGCAGACGTACTAAAATACCGCTTTCCTCAAAGATCGGGATTTCCTTGAGGAAACGGTAAGCTTCAGCTGGAGTCCAGGCAAGCGGATGAAAGAGATCGCCGGACTCCGTGAGTTCCCGGGCCAGTTCGCTCTTTGTGGAAGCCCTTTGAACAGGCACCAGCAGTTTGAGCAGCACCTTCTTGTTGCGCGCACCGGCATATTCACGCAATGCTTTGCTCAGCGGCTTATACATGACACGTCCGCTTGCGGAGAGACCCGGTGCATAGGTGGCCAGAAATGCGAAGGGATAGTCAAAATCGCGTTTGTTCTCGGCGAGGTGAAAGCACACACGGCCCACCTGGTGCCAGAGCGGCGCGCGGTGTTTAAGCCATGCATTCAGGCCTTTTCCAAATGCCGCCATATCCGAACGAGCCCACTCATCAAGGGATCGCCAGATCGTGCCAAGCACATCGGTGCTTAGATACTCCGCGCCACGCATCGGCGGAGCGCTCAGCAGCATCTCCGTGAGCTCTGCATACGGCGGATCGATCGGATCCGGTTCAACACCTTCGACGTCGGGTGTTCGGCAAAGCTCACCGAGATATCGGCAGGCAAAGTCACGCCAGTATGTTGTAGACGGCGCAAGAGGTGCAGCGGGCCGTGCTGCGGCCATAGCAAAAAGCCCCGCGGGCGAGGTTTCGCTGAACGCCCTGACGACCGCCTCAGTCCAGTCGTCCTGCAACCCGGTGTCTTCGGATTCGCCGCCGAGTGGGACCACATGGCCCTGTGGCGTCAGTGCAAACTCATATGCCATTCGGTCTCCAAGGATGATTGAGCGGTATTAAAAATAGTATTGAAAAGACTCCACAGTTCAATTTATTTAATCATTATAATACCTGTTATTTATCACACGTCAAGAAGGAAAGGTATTAGTAAAAAGAATTACAATTGAGAGTATTCTAAAAACTACGGTTTCGCCCTCTGACATTCACCTTTCTGTGGGGCATTTTGCACACGAACTCGTTCACCGTTGCCTCGACGTTGCTCCTGAGTTTCTTTCGTTCTTCGGGAAGAGTATCTATCATCTTCTGACGTTTGAGTGCAAGGAAATACTCATGGGTGAAATACAACCTCCGGGTCTGGAAAACCTGAAACGTTACGTCGCTCAATTTCCCGAGCGGTTGATCGGCTTTCCCCGCATCGATCCCAAGTTCGGGAAAAAGTCGGTGGAGATATTCGAAA
>CAZCJS010000399.1:0-3270 GCA_964498775.1 uncultured Armatimonadia bacterium | reverse complement strand
GCCAGGGGAGCTCGTCGTGGAAGTGGTAAAGCGGGACCGCAACACCCGCAAGACAACATCGGAGTTGCGCGCGATTCTAGTCGGCCCCGACCGTGAGGTGCTTGATGAACAGTTTATCCCCGATGACGGGCAAGAAAGCGGCAGCGGTCTCGGCCCCCCACAAACCGTTGCCCTTCGCTACTATGTACAGCATACCGGCATCTATGCGCTTAATGTGACCGTATCGCAGGATCGTTACGGGCAGAACATGCTCTGGGGCTTCCGCACCAACTGTCCGAAATACCTCATCGAGACCGCGCGCGGCCACAGGGACCAACGCCACGAGGAACCGGTTGTCCTGGAGAGCCCGGAGAAGCCGGCAACAGTCTGCTTCCACCCGCGCCAGGGCGAGTTTAGCATCGAGCTCAGCGGCCTGTTGGCAGATGTCCGGCCGCCGACGCTGCATGACGCAACCGGTAAACAGCTCGCGGCTTTCACGGTGGATGCAACAGGCAGCGCCACCTGGAATGCTCCTGCGGATGAGCATCGGGAGGCAATCCCGTGGCAGCTTCACCTGCCCGTGGGGAAGGTCACAATCAATGCCGGCGGACTAACGCGGTGGGGCCAGGCGGAGCCGATTTACAACGCCTGCTATTGGTCGCCTGATCCGTCTTCATGGTTTGAACTGATAGGGAACCGCTGGCTGTTGACACCCTACCAGCGAACCATCCATGGGGCTGCGGGAGAGCAGGGCGAGATCAAACTGCGCGTTCACAACAATGCCCTGCAGGAGCGGAGTTTCGCGCTGAGCGTGGAATTCGCGGATGAGCAGTGGCCGGTGGAAATCAGGCCGGCGGAGTTGACGCTGGGCGCGCGTGATGATTCACTGGTCACGGTTCGTTATACCGTGCCGGATGGCGAGGGGCCGCATCAGGCTCATATTCGTGTCACACCGTCGGATACGCCTTCAGTCACCACCTGGTCGGGGCTGACGATCAAGCGCGGGGAAGCGCCCGCTACAAAGCCGTTGGAAATGCCGCTTGAACTCACACCATACGCCCATGAGAACAAGCAGTTCGGCTACCTGCCCGACTACCCGCTCGAGAGCCAGGTGTACTTCTCTCCGGACAACCGGCCATACATGCGCGTCGGGCAGGGCGTCGCGACCGTCCGCGACGGGGACTGGGTGACTACGAATATCAACGAGGTGCTGACCGCGCCGACGGAGCCATTCGAGGGTGAGAGGGTCATCCTTGTCACGACCAAGATCGCGTTCGATGCCGATGGCGAGCTTTACCTGCCGGCACGCTGTGGAGACAAGAATGCGCTGCTCCACTCAACTGACGGCGGCAGCACATTCGAGGTGTATGAGCTTCCCGGTGACCGCGGCAATCTGGACATAGAGACCTTCTCCGGGCAGAATTGCGGCGACGGCCCGCCGCCATTAGTCCGCTTCCGTCGCACGGCCAAGGACGCCAATCTGAAGTGGCGCAGCCTAAACGATCTGGAGCTGTTCGTGCCGAAGAAGAGCAATGGGTACATCGAGATTGGGGAGCCAATTCTGATCAGCAGGCTGTGCATCGGCCTGTCGGCACATTCGGGTATTCCGTCAAGTGTTGTCTCCCGTGGGTCGAAGGTGCATGTGGCCTGGGGTGAGGCCACGGATCCGGAAGAAACGGTGCCAGGGGTGCCGACGTATTGTGTCACCTATGATATGGAGACCGGCGAGCTGGGGAGACCGACGCTGCTTGGCTACGGCCCACCGCCGAATGATGGGCACAACTCCCCGAGCATCACGATGGACGGTGACGGCTACATTCATGTGCTGATCGGTACTCACGGGCGACCGTTCCACCACTGCATGTCGAAGCAGCCCAATGATGCAGGCGGGGAATGGACGGAGCCGCTGACGGCCGGTGAGGGGCTCAACCAGACGTACATCGGGATGATCTGCACGGCGGATGGCACTTTGCATGTGGTCTATCGGCTGTGGCGCTGGGGCGAACCGTTTCCGCACAGCCACCACGCGACACTGGGGTATCAGCGCAAGCGGCCGGGGCAGGGCTGGGAGGAGCCTCGGGTGCTTGTGAGGGCGGCGTTTTCGGAATACAGCGTCTTCTACCATCGTCTGACCATTGACCAGGTGGGCAGGCTGTTCATTTCGTATGATTACTGGTCAACGCATTGGTTCTATCGGAATGACCATGTGGGGAATCATCGGGCGCTGCTAATGTCGCCGGATGCGGGTCAAACCTGGAAGCTGGCCGAGACAAAGGACCTCGTGGTGAAACCTGCCGCCTCACGTATGCCCTAAATACGGTTCGCCTCAATCTCTCAGGGCCTGATGCCATAAGCACGGCTGGGCCACCATTCAGCGGCGGCCCAGCCATGAGACGAAAGTTCCAGCACCACTGCCTGTCGCCCCGGATGGCGTAGGGGCTATTTCCGGGCGCGGCTCTTGGGTGTGGCTCAGTCCCAGACCCAGATGTCCAGATAGTCCATCAACCAGTACGGGTCTATGCGCGGGTAGAGATCGTCATTTGTCGTCAGATAGCCGAGGAAGTAGTTGCCGCTGTACACTCTCGGCGGGCGAGTGGCGTAGGGGTTCCAAGGGCTGTCGGGGCTGTATGTATTCCCCCAACGCCCCTCAGTGTGCCAGATGCTGTAGGGCGACTCAGGACATCCGAACCGTTCATACGGATTGCTGATCGAGTCGGGGTCCTGCCAGTCGCGGCTGATAAGACCCAGGAAGGTGTCGTCGGAGGCGATGATCGCCGAGCCCAACAGCGGCGGGGGTAACTCCGGGCGAGTTGTCACGATGACGGACGGTACGTAGCGCCAGATGTCATAGTAGCTGCCCCGGTACGGCTTGCTCCACTCGATGCGCCAATAGCTACTGCGGCCTGGCATCGGCGGAAGCTTGGGGCTATAGGTTTTCTGCGCGTAGCGGTGGTGAGTCCACCAGTCGTCTCTGTGGAAGCGGCGGTCACCTCGGCTATCATACCTGTATGCCTTGTCAGGCCCTCGATTGTGGTCTCCCCGGCGGTCGCGATCCCAGTCTCTGTCTCGGTGATCCGGAATGTTGGGTGGGTGTGGCCGGTCGGCGGTGTGCCGCTTATTTTCACGGCTGCGGTCGGGGTTGCCGTCAAATTTTCGATCACCATCACGGTTCCGATTGCCGTCGCGTTCCCGGTTGTCAGGAACGTTGGGCCGATAGGTCCGCTCCGCATCGCGAGAGTTGTTCTTGTCACGGCTATCGCGATCCCGGTTCCAGTTGCTTGGGTGGTTACC
>CAZCJS010000398.1:0-3291 GCA_964498775.1 uncultured Armatimonadia bacterium | reverse complement strand
ATCCTGGCGGAATGTGCCTTCGTCAGTAACCCTAATGAAGAAAAGAAGCTCAGGGATCCGGTCTTCCTGGCGCAGGCCAGCCAGGGCATGTTTGAGGGGATCAAATCGTACTTCGCCGCCGCTGTGCAGCCACCGACATTCACACCAACAGGCCCGGAAATCAAGCTCTTCCCCGTACCACTTGTAAAACCCGAGGGTTGACGCCCTCTGCCTGCAACCGGCTCTCCCAGATGTCACGTGCTTGGCTTCATGAACACGCACAGCGTCCTCCGGCCATGGAGGAATCCAATTTCACTGCAACGAACTCCCTGCAACTGACAACCACTAGCGCTGTCCACAGGTGACACATGAACAAGATCAGAGTCGGCGTCATCGGGGCGGGCCACAACGGCCTCGGCTGGTGCGACGATTACCACAAGAGCGCCACCACCGAACTCGTCGCCATCTGTGACCGGGATGGAGAACGACTCGCGGCGGCCACGAACCGGTTTCCCGGCGCGGACGCCTACAGCGACTACTCCATCCTCGAGCGCGACGACATAGACGCCATCTCCATACACACTTCCGACCATCTTCATGCCGAGCCGTTCATCAAAACACTCGCGGCCGGCAAGCATGTCTTCGTCGAAAAACCGATGGCCAACAGCATCGAGGACCTCAAGCTGATGCTAAAGGCGGCGCGGGCGGCTCCACATCTCAAAACTATGGTCGGTCACGTACTGCGCTTCAATCCGCACTTCGCCATGCTCAAGAAGCTCATCACCGATGGCCACCTCGGAGAGATATTCTACATGGAGGCTGACTACATCCACGACCTCCGCTGCCAGCAGTACATGGAGCAATGGAAGCTCGATGAGGAGATCCCGATCGTCGGCGGTGGCGTGCACGAACTCGACCTCCTGCGCTGGTATTGCGGCGATATCGTGTCCGTGAAGGCCGACCAGAATCACATCGCCTACCAGGAGATGAAAGCGCCCACCACACAGGTCGGCCTCTTCACTTTCGCAAACGGAGCCATCGGCAAGGTGACGGCGCTCTATGGTTCCATCGGCGCCAGACCCCCGCTTGCCAACATGACCATCTACGGAACGAAGGGCACAATTCGACGTGACGGCCTCGCCCTCGACGGCATGGAGGAGTTCCTCAAGCTCCCATATGACTACGAGGGCCATCCCTATTCCCCCCAGGTCGAGCATTTCGCCGACTGCATCATCAACGACCGCGACGTGCTCGTCCCTGCAGAGGAGGGGGCCAAAAGCGCACAGGCTTGTCTGCTGGCCTATCAGGCTGCGACTACCGGACAGACCATGGCAGTGAAACCGTTGCTGTGACAGTGGGCAAGTTGCGCTACCTGCCCGCGCAAAGGAGCATCCGATGGCATTGACCAAAGACGAAATCGTAAAGGGACTCAAAAAACTCGGCCTGCCTGAGGGATGTGCGGTCATGGTGCACTCTGCGCTCTCGTCTTTCGGCGAAGTCGCAGGCGGTGCCGACACGGTCATCGCCGCTTTGCTCGAGGCGATAGGTCCTCAGGGCACGCTGCTGATGCCCGCAATGTCATCGGGAGGGGTGTTCGAGGTTGACGCCTCCCCGTCGCGAGTCGGGCTGATAACGGAGGTGTTCCGCAGCTATCCCGGCGCGACCCGCAGCCTCCATCCTACTCATTCGGTGACCGCCCTCGGGCCGCTCACGGAGACGCTCATCGAGGGCCATATTGATCAGCCCACGGCCATCGGCATGGAATCGCCCTGGGGCCGCCTCGCCCGGCGCGATGATGGCTTCATCCTCTTCCTCGGCGTTGATCAGGACCGCAACACCCTTCTGCATCTGGCGGAGGAAATGGTTGACAGCGTATATCTCAACACCATAACCCGCGAATATATGGATGCCGATGGCCGGAAGCAGACGAAGGTACTCGCGCAATATCCGGGGCCCCATCGCGACTTCATCGGCCTCGACTCGCTCTTCAAGCAGGCGGGCATCATGAAGACGGCCAAAATCGGTAATGCTGTCTGCCGCCTCATGCCGGCGCAGCAAATACTGGCGCTAACCGTAGCTGCACTGAAAGCCGATCCGGCGGCGGTTCTTTGCGACAACCCGCATTGCCGCGACTGCGTTCGGCAGCGTGCCGCCATCAAGCGTGACCGTCTCAGCCGCGAGGATTTCACCCTCAGCGCCGTGATAGACGATATCGGCTTCCCGCTCGAGGACGCTGACCAGGCCCTCTGGCTTGCCGGTGCAGAGGGCATCGGACATATCGAGATCGGGGCCCAATGGGCGCAGCGACTGGCCGCAGACGCGCCGCTGAAACGGAATCTGACCAGGGCAATTGCAGACGCAGCAATGGCGGTGTCCATATACTACGCCGATGTGCCGATGACCGAAGAGATGACTGCCGGAGAGGCCGTAGCTGCGCTCGAAGCTGCCATCGAGGCAAGTACTGTCTTCGCGCCCTACTACCTCAAGCTGCCTGCCTATCCGCACGGTCAGGACAGCGAGATGGCGGCAAGTCGGGCACACGCTCAAGAGCTGTTGTCAGCGCTGGCCGAGACGGCCATGAGTGCGCAGCTGAAGCTGCTGCTGGAGAACGATCCGACGGCGGCATGGGCGGATGCAGAAAGCTGCCAGCAAATCCTCGAGGCAGTCAATTCGCCGGCTCTTCTCTTTAGCCTTAACCCGGCGCACTTCGTCCATGCCGGCGAGCATCCGTTCCTGGGCGCTTACAGTCACAGCAAGCTGAAACGCCATACGGCTCAGATTATGCTCGTGGATGGATGCGCACCGCCGTGGCCGCGATACACACTCGTGGGCCGGGGCCAGGGCGAAGTCAAGGAGCTCGTCTCCATTTTCCGCTGCCGGTCCTTCAGCGGCCATGTGACTCTTGGTCGCAGCGGCGCGCATACCCCTGAGCACTTCTCCGACCAGGCCGCGGCATTCTGGCACCTTCTCACCAATATGTAGTCGCCACCATGCCCTATGCCGTTTGCTTTTCTTGCCGCTCCGCGCGCGGAGCGGGGGGTCTGGGGTTTGTGACCCCAGCGGGGAGTGGGGCAGAGCCCCACGGCGTTGCCGTTGCCGCCGTTTCCCCGAATCCTTTCCTCACCTGTACGCGAACCTTCCAGCTTCGCACGTCTCTCTTTCTTTTCCTATGCCCGAAGCTCCCCTCTCCGTTTCGGAGAGGGGGGGAAGTTGGCGGGGATTTCCCCGCCAACTACGGGGTGAGGCCGCCGTTTCCATTTCTTGCCGCTCCGCGCGCGGAGCGGGGGGTCTGGGGTTTGTGACCCCAGCGGG
>CAZCJS010000397.1:0-3313 GCA_964498775.1 uncultured Armatimonadia bacterium | reverse complement strand
AGCAACAGTGCATAGTGGTACACTGGCATCAACAGGCAATCAACTTGAGGAGGTGCTTCTGATGAGACGCGGCTTCACGCTGATTGAACTGCTGGTAGTGATCGCCATTATCGCCATCCTGGCGGCGATTCTGTTCCCGGTGTTTGCGCGGGCGCGGGAAAAGGCCAGGCAGACTTCATGCCTCAATAACCTCAAGCAGTTGGGCCTCGGATTCGCTCAGTACATCACCGACCATGATGACACGATACCGCTATGGCGCAATGCCATGGGGGGCAGGCCTCCGACGAACGATGACGTGTACTGGTATAGCGAGGACACCATTTACCCGTATGTGCTCAACTGGCAGGTCTATGCCTGCCCCAGCCGTCCCGAACGCTGGATCGGATATGGCATGAATTGCGATTACCTCGGCTACGGTTCCTCCAGCGCCACCAACCAGCGCGGGATCAAGTTGGCCGAGGTCGCCAAGCCCTCCGAGACGCTGCTGCTGGTGGACCTCAATTCCGCCTGCGCATACGCCCCATGGCGCTGGACCGCTGGTCCTTCAGACCCGGATTGGGCCGGCATCTATCTGCCTTACAAAGAGGCAGCCTGTCACAACGAGGGCGGCAACATCGCGTGGCTGGATGGACATGCCAAATGGCTGCCCGCCGACAAGTACCTGCTCGACGACTCGCTCTGGGACCGCGAATGACCCCGCCTTGCGGTCCCGAGTTGCAGCCCAAAGCCGGCTGCATCTGCAACCCTGATGGTACTGGCGGACATGAGGCAACGGGCACCGTCTGCAGGTACCGACCTTTGTGCGTCGTCGTGGCTGAGATGAAGCCATTCCGTCGCTATAAGGACGGCGTCGGCACACCTCGTTGACTCAGGTAGCCGTCTATGCCGCTGTCGCTGATGATGCTGTCGAGCCGTATGAGCCACATGCCCTCATGGCGCTCCAGGATGTACTCGACCTCCACTTTCTTCAGCGGGCCAGGCTCTGCCGGTGCGTAGTACTCGTGCATCTTCAGGCTCACTTCTTCTCCCGCGTGTCCCAGTGACCATGACAGCCGCTTGAGAAAGCTATCTGCAGTTCTGAAGCCCACCAGCCGGCAATGGCTGGCGGTCAGAGTATATAGCGCCTTGGCTTCGACCGGCCCTATCAGCGAATACTCAACATAGTCCCAGGTGCTGTCCTGATGCGCCACCAGAAAGCGTCGCACGGCCTGCTCGGGCGGCGGAGGGAGAAATTTTGCGTAGGCGTAAGTCAGGATCGCCGCCAGAAATATCAGCAGCCCGACCGTTGCGGCGGCAGCTATGTGACCGGTTCTCTTTTCTGCTTCCTCCGGCGTCTGTATCTGTTTCCGCAACTACAGCACCTTCTCCCAGTCGGGTGTCGCCGACAGCAGCAGTTCGTGCAGCACGGCATCGGCTTGCTTGATCCGGTCTATGGCAACCTTCTCGACATCCACATCGTAGCCTAGTCCACAGACCTCCTGGAGCATCAGGTCAATGCCCTGTGGCCACAACTCAGCGGCGAACTGCCGGTCCGGCGGATACATCTGCCCGGTCTCATCCGTGGCCCGGAACCGCAGCCCTCCCGCCGCGCACACACTCGTCAGCTTCGGCTCCATCCCGTTCTGCAGGTCGCACACTATCGCGCCAGTCACACGGTCCTCACGAGACAGCTTGCGTCGCACATCTCGGCCCACACGATAGAGCGTGTCGCCCAGCGCTCGGTTGGCAAAGCGTGAGAGCAAGTCGTCAACGTGTTCGGCCTGATTGTCTTCATCGAACTCTTCGGGATACTGCCTGATGAGGGCCAGCGCCGATTCCCACATTCCGGCTCGGATTGCCGGCCGCAATACTTCATGCTCAACCGTCTCATAGGTGTACTGCAGCGCCGGATCATAGACATGCCCCAGGTACGCGCATAAAGCGTGGCCGAGGTTGTGGATGAAAAGCTTCCGGTCAACGTATGCTTTCATATTCTGCTTGGGGTCCAGGCCTGCTACGTCGGGAATATCGTTTTTGAAGCCACACGCATCACAAATCAGCGTGTTGTAGGCCTCGGCGAAAACCAGCAGAGGGTCGCGTGCGCGGTCGGCCTGGCTCATTATCGGCACCATCTTCCCGATGCTCGTCTCGACGAGGCCGATACTCTCATCGAGTGGGAAGTCGTTCGGGAGCAGTTTGCCGAGGCCCGCCCTGAATGCCTCTGCGGCGTCGCGCATGTTCTCGCAGATGATGATGTCCAGTGGCGGTTCGGAGGCTGCAACACGCATCGCCAGTGCTCGAGCGATGGTGGGGTATATGTAGTTGAGAGCCCCGGGGCCGACTGCCGTAGCGCAGAGCCGGCAGTCGGCGAGTTCCTTGGCGGCAGCTTCCAGATCGCGCCCGTCAACAGCCCTGACGCCTGCGACCCGGATGGTAGCCGGCTCTCTGTCCTTGATCTCGACAGAGTAGTGGCCGCGTTCATTGAGCGCATTAACCACCGCAGGGACGACATCTATGAAGACGACCTCGAATCCCGCGCCTGCAAAGAGTTGCCCGACGAAAGATCGGCCTATGTTACCGGCCCCGATTTGCACAAACTTGTATTCATTCATTCTTTTCAGCACCCCGCGGCTATGTTCGTCGCGAAGTCCTGCGCAACCTGCTTCGCAGCGGGCGGTAAGGAGAGACAGTGACGCAAGGTGGTAGCGGAGCGCGGCTTGCAGGGAGCAGACCACTCCTCAGCTCGCTTTACACGCCGTGCCTCCGTTTGGTATAATACACACTCGAAGGGGCGCTTAGTTCAGGGGAAGAACGCTACCTTGACACGGTAGAGGTCGGTGGTTCAAGTCCACCAGCGCCCACCATTGATATCAACTGCCGCGGGCTGCACCTGCCGGCGGCGTTTTCGCAAATGCTGGTTTGACAACTCAATTGCGCAAGCGGGAAACCGGTACGAAGCGCAAGCGCCCAAGTCGGGCTCCATGAGTACGCGATACGTCTTTACGCTGACAACCTCGGTCGCAAACTTACCAATCAGCACGGAAGGAGGTAGTCCCATGAGTGACATTACACTGACGCTGCCAGACGGTTCAGAAATGAAGGTGCCTGAGGGGACTACATCCCTGCAAGTCGCTGAAAGCATCGGCCCTCGCCTTGCCAAGGCCGCCGTCGCGGCCAAGGTCAACGGTGAGGTCTGCGACTTGGCTCGGCCGCTGCAGCAGGATGCCGACTTTGCCGTTCTCACCTTTGATGACCCGGAGGGCAAGGACTTATACTGGCATTCTACATCTCACGTGCTGGCGGACGCGGTTCTGCGTTTGTTTCCCGGGGCCAA
>CAZCJS010000396.1:0-3321 GCA_964498775.1 uncultured Armatimonadia bacterium | reverse complement strand
TCCCGCTTCCGGACTATATGAAGATAGACGTGGAGGGTGCCGAGATGCGGGTTCTGCAAGGAACTCGCCAAATCATCACGGAAGCCCGCCCTACCATTTTCCTGTCCGTGCACAGTGACCAACTCCGCGACGAATGCTCCGAATTCCTCAAAGCACATGACTACCAACTGCGCGCCATCGCCATGAGGGAATCATCCGAGCCACCCGAGATACTCGCCGTACCTGTGAATTGACATCCAAAGTCCTTCCCGACGCAGGAATTAACCGAGAGCCCATGGGTCGGGCTTACCAGCATGGGTGCCCACGCCGGAAGCCTGCGCCAGGCTTACAGCCCCACGCCACACTGGAGAGGGGGAAGTTGGCAGGGATGTCCCCGCCAACTACGGGATGAGGCGATTTTGCCGTATGCCGTTGCCTTCCTCACGCAAACAGAAAAGAAGGTGCAAAATTGAGCTTCGACATCATGCTCAAACACGGAACTGTTTATGATGGCGGCGGCGCCCAGCCCATCGTCACCGACGTTGCAATAGAGCGCGACACCATCGCTGCGATAGGGGACATGCCTGATGGTCGGGCCGGGCAGATACTGGACTGCTCGGGCCTGGTGGTCACTCCCGGCTTCATAGACATCCACGCACATTCCGACATCACGCTGCTACACAATCACAAGGCCGAGAGCAAGATTCGCCAGGGCGTCACCACTGAGTGTACCGGGCAGTGCGGCCTCGGAGTTTTCCCCGTTCGACCGGAGAACCGCGATGCTCTCCGCAATGCTTGCTCTTTCATCGCCTCAGCGCCGGTGGAGTGGACGTGGGGTTCGACTGCCGAGTACATCGCGGCACTTCGAAAGGCCGGCCCCAGCCTCAATGTCGCCCCGATGGTCGCCCAGGGGCCGATCCGAGCCGATGTTGTCGGCCTTGAAGCTACACCGGCAACACCGCAGCAGACGGAGCAGATGTGCCGGGTGCTGCGAGAATGCTTTGACGAAGGAGCCGTTGGGTTGTCTTTCGGCCTCGCCTATGCTCCCGGCGCGGTGGCGGACGCAGCGGAGGTCGAGGCGCTGTGTCGCGTCGCGGCCGCCAATAACAAGCACGTGAGTGTCCATATTCGCAACGAGGGCCCGACGCTCATCAAGTCGCTCGATGAGATAATCGGAATTGCGCACCGGATGATGGAAACAGGACTCCTGCTGCGCCTGCAGATAGACCACTTCAAGTGCTCCGGCCCGCGCAACTGGCACCTCGCCGACCGCGCTATCGAGGTCGTCGAGCAGGCGAAGGACGAGGGGCTCGACATTGCCTTTGATATCTATCCCTACGATGTCGCCAGTCGCCATCTGACGGGTTCGTTCCCCGCCTGGATGCACTCCGGTGGCAATGAGATGCTACTGCAGCGGTTGGCAGATCCCGAAATCCGGGAGCAGTTCCGCCGGGAGATGGCGGCCTACGATGCCGGCGAGACTGACCACCATCCCCTCGAGTTCACTCCTGACCGCATCCGCATTGTGGACTTGAACAGCCAAGAGAATCAGGATGTCATCGGGAAGTTCCTCAGCGACGTCATCGCCGAGCGCGGGTATGACCCTATTGACGTGGTCTGCGACCTCATCATCGAGGAGCGGGGCCATCTGAACGTGGCGCTATACACAATGAATGAAGAGGATGTGGAGAAGCGGCTGCGACATCCGCTGAGCATGATCGGCTCGGATGGTTTCGCGTTGGCCACTTATGGGGAACTGTCGCGTGGCCGGCCGCATCCGCGCTCATATGGCACCTTCCCGCGCTTCCTCGGACAGTATGTGCGCGACCGGGGCATCATGGATATGGCAACCGCCGTCAATAAGTGTACCGCCCGCTCCGCCTCGCGTCTCAACATCAGCGACCGGGGCCTGCTGAAGTGCGGATACAAGGCGGATGTGACCGTGTTTGATCCGCACCGCATCATTGACCGGGCGACCTTCGAAAACCCGCATCAGTATCCGGACGGCATCGAGCACGTCATTGTCAACGGGGAATTGACCGTCAGTGGGGGAGAGCACACCGGAGCCGCCGCAGGCCTGGTCCTGGAAAACAACTGAGACCCCGCGCGACGATTCGCCAGGACGGAGCACTACTCAGCAGAGCAGTTGCTCGTTGCGCAGGATAAATTCGCCGGCGACGATGGTATCAGTGACTCTCGTGTGAAGAACCCAGCCGGCGAAGGGCGTGGAGCGCCCCAGCGAGGCAAAGCGCTCGGGCTCAACCGTCCATTCGGCGTGCGGGTTGATAATGGCAATATCCGCAGGGCCGCCGACGCTAAGCTTGCCCGCAGGCAGACCGAGCAAAGTCGCCGGCGCAACCGTGAACTTTCTCAGTAGCCACAGCCACTCCTCAGCCGTCTCCGGCCCCAGCACCTCGGCCATCACTGCAAGTGATGTCTCCAGCCCGACCAGCCCACAGGGGGCTTCGCTCAGACCACCGGACTTCTCTTCGGGCGAGTGAGGCGCATGGTCCGTGGCGATGATGCCGATGGCGTCGGTGCGCACGGCTGCGGTGATGGCGGCGGTATCCTCGGCGCTGCGCAAGGGTGGGTTGACTTTGGCGTCAGCCCCGAATTGCAGGATGGCGTCTTCAGTGATGCACAGATAATGGGGGGCCGTTTCCATGGTCAGGCGGCCCTCCCATGCCGGCATCGCGGCGGCTATCAGCTCGGCCTCCTCGCGCGTGGAAATATGGGCTAGATGCAGCCGCGCTCCGCACTCGCGCAGTTTTAGCCAATCAGTGACGGCCTCGATAGTTGCTGCCCGGCTGAGGCCGGGGACCCCCAGTGTGGCGCTGACGGAACCTTCGTTGATGATCCCGTCGGCGCTGATTGATTTGTCTTCTGGATGAGCGATGAAGACACAGCCGACGCGGGCCGCTTGCAGCAACGCCTGGCGCTTCAGCTCTATTGCCTGGAGCGGGAAGGCGTCGTCAGTAATCGCGACACACCCGGCCGCAAGCAATTCGGAGAAATCGGTGAGCTGCTGCTGACCGTGGCCGACAGTGGCTGCCCCGAGGGGATAGACGGCACAGACAGCGGTCTGGTCAATTCGGCGGATGAGGTCGGCCACGCGCTCGGGCGAGTCTACCGGCGGTGTGGTATTAGACATGCAGCAGACCGCTGTAAAGCCTCCGGCCACGGCGGCACGAGTGCCGGAGGCGATGGTCTCCTTGTGGGTCTGGCCTGGCTCCCGGAGATGCACATGGATATCCACCAGGCCGGGAGCGATCAGCCTGCCGGTTACGTCAATAATCTCGCCATTCTGCCGGCATTCTCCAGCGGGGGCAATCTCCTGGATGG